>CAZHPC010000225.1:0-3299 GCA_964534685.1 uncultured Opitutaceae bacterium | reverse complement strand
CGGTCACGCTCTCGGCGACGTACCACGACATCCTGAAGGACAGGCTGTACACGCTGGGCACGACCCATCCCCTGCGGCGTTCGTCCCAGACGGCGCTCCACGTGATCTTCCGCTCCCTGGCGAGGATCCTGGCTCCCGTCATCCCCTTCACGACCGACGAGGCGTGGGCGTATGCAGGCTCGGGCGCCGAGTTCGCTGCCGATTCGGTCCATCTTCAGGACTGGCCCGAGGCCGGGCCGTCACCTGTTTCCGAGGAGGAAGCGGCGGAGTTCGCGGCGCTCCTGAAGATGCGGGCGAAGGTCAACGAGGCCATTGAGCCCCTGAGGGCCGCCGGCCGCATCGGCAAGTCGCTCGACGCCGCGGTGACGCTGTCGGTGCTCGGAACCGATCCGATCGGCCGGACGTTCGAGAGGCACCGCGACTCGCTGCCCGAGATCTTCATCGTCTCAAGCGTCGCCCTCGAGACCCACGCCGAGGCGGGCGACACGCCCCAGCTCCGGGTTCCGGCGGTGGGAGCCGACCTTGTCACGGTGACGGTTCGCCACTGCTCCGAGCTCGGCCACGTGCGCTGTCCGCGATGCTGGCGATGGGTGCCCGCGCTCGTGGCGTCGCCCCTCGCTGAGGTCTGCCCCCGGTGCGCCGAAGCCTTGAAAACCTGAGCATATTCGATTCCTTCAGTAACCCCCCAAAGCTCCCCATGGATAAGACAAAAAAACACACGCCTGCTAAGAAGAAAGCATCAGGGGCAGTACCGCGAAAGGCGCCCGCACCCAAGGCAGCCGCGCCCGCGCCCGCCGCCCCTGGCAAACGTCCGACCATGGAAAAACCATCCAAGAAGACCGCACTGCGCGACAGCATCCTGGCCCGGAAGGCGGCGACAAAGCCGATCGCCTTCAGCCTCGACGAGGTCCGCGCGATCGCGAAGACCGTCACCGCCAAGGCCGAGTCCTCCGCGAGGACAAGCAAGGTCGCGCCCAAGCAGCCCGCGGCGGCTCTTCACGCCGCCCTCGAAAAGCCTTCAAAGCCGAACCACATCAAAGCCGCATCGCTCGCCGATATTCTCGGCTTCAACCCGAAGCGGGTGAAGGCCGCCGAGGTGATCGAGGAGCGCAGCGTGCCCGAAAAGTTCAAGCGCTTCCACAGGCTGCTGGTTGACCTGCGCAAGCACCTGACCGAGGGCATCGAGCGCCACTCGGAGGAGACGCTCAAGCGATCGGTGAAGGACGACGCAGGCGACCTCTCCTCGTACGGCCAGCACATGGCCGACGCAGGCACGGACACCTTTGATCGCGACTTTGCGCTCAGCCTCGTCTCGAACGAGCAGGAGGCCCTCTCGGAGATCGAGGCCGCAATCAAGCGCATTCGGGACGGCACCTACGGCATCTGCGAGATCACGGCGAAGCCCATCTCCAAGGAGCGGCTGCTCGCCGTGCCGTTCACGCGGTATTCGGCCGAGGCCCAGAAGCAGATCGAGCGCAACCGGCACCATTCCCGCACGCAGGCGGGACTCTTCGGCGAGGCCGGCGAAGAAGGCGGCGCGATACCCCAGGAGGACGGCGCCGAGGAGTGATGACCAAGTCGGTCGACCCGGGGGTGTCGCTCACATGGCGCTTCCTGAAATACTGGCGCCTGACGGCGATCGCCGCGTCGGTCCTCGCTGCCGACCAGGCCACAAAGGCGTGGATCGCGGCGCACCTGCCGTTCAACACCTACGGGGACGGCGCGGGCGCGATCCGGGTCGTGAGGGGCTTCTTCTACATCGTCCACGTCGGCAACACCGGCGCCGCCTGGAGCATCCTGTCGGGCCGCAGCATCCTGCTGGCCACGCTGGCCGGCGTCACGCTCGTGGCGATCTTCATAGGCCGGAGGGCGCTCGGCCTGGCGGCCCCCCATGCGCAGACCTGTTTCGGCCTCATGTGCGGCGGGATAGCCGGAAACCTGGCGGACCGGCTGGTCCGAGGCCACGTCGTGGATTTTCTGGACTTCCACTTCGGCACCTACGTGTACCCGACCTTCAACGTCGCCGACTCGGCAATCTGCGTCGGCGTGGTGCTCTACGCGGCGTACTCGCTCAAGTCGCCCAGGTCCCCCGTATAGCGGCCTACTCCACGTTCGCCATCTGCTCGCGGATCCGCTCGAGCTCGTTCTTCAGCTCGATCACGCTCTTGGAGATGGCCAGGTCGTTCGCCTTGCTGCCAATCGTGTTGGCCTCGCGGCCTATCTCCTGGAGGATGAAGTCCGCCTTGCGCCCGATCTCGCCGTCAGCCTTCAGGAGGGACGACAGCTGGTCGATGTGGCTGCGGAAGCGGGTGATCTCCTCGCTGACGTCGCAGCGGTCTGCGAAAAGCGCGATCTCGCGAAGCACCCTTTCGTCGTCGACGTCCAGCTCGAGGCCCGCGTCGCGAAGGCGCTTCAGCAGCTGCGTCCGGTAGGCCGGCACGACGCCGGGCGCCCGAGCGGAGACGGCGTCCATGTGCCTGCGGCAGATCCCGATACGCTCTATGAAGTCGACAAAGAGGGCCTCCCCCTCCCTCGCGCGCATCGCCGCAAACGCGCGGAGGGCCTCGTCGAGGACCGAGTAGAGCTCCGGGCGCACACGGTCGCCCGAGGGCGCCTCGGCCGCCGTCTTCTGGGAATTCGCGATCTGCCAGAGGAGCTCGGCCGTCGGCTCGAAGGGAATCCGGCGGGCGTCGGCCAGCGCTGCCAGCTTGTCCAGGGCCGTCCCCACGGCCGTCTCGTTCCATGAGATCTCATCGCGCCCCCCGGCGGGCGCGTACTCGACGTCGACATTGATCTTCCCTCGCGCCGCGATGCGGCGGACGCGTTCGACGATCTCTGCCTCGAGGTTCTCCCACTCGGGCGGCAGGTTGACCGTGAGGTCGAAGCTCCGGCGGTTGACGGAGCTCACCTGCACGCTCAGCGTCCCCCCCGCGAAGCCGCAGGCCGCCCGTCCATATCCCGTCATGCTTCTCATGGCTTTTCTCCGATGAGCCTCGCCACCTCCTGCACGTCCTTGTCACCCCGGCCGCTCAGGTTCACGATGATGATCTTGTCGGCGGCAAGCTCCCTCGCGCGCTTGAGCGCGTGCACAAGCGCGTGCGTGCTCTCGAGCGCCGGGATGATGCCCTCCAGCCGGGAGCAAAGCTGGAACGTCTCCAGCACCTCGTCATCGGTCGCGTACGCGTACTCGATGCGGCCGAGGTCGCGGTAGTAGGCGTGCTCGGGCCCGACCGCGGCGTAGTCGAGGCCCGCCGACACCGAATGGGTGAGCTCGATCTGCCCGTCGGGATCCTGGAGGA
>CAZHPC010000224.1:0-3353 GCA_964534685.1 uncultured Opitutaceae bacterium | reverse complement strand
TCCGCCCGTCCGGTTCGATGAGGGGGGGCGACTGTGTGCCTTCTACTCTACGACAAGGTTGCTTATCCCTTGACTATCTACGTCATGATCAGGATAACCTAGAATATCTAGGGAAAGAATTGCCATGGCCAAACCCGAATTACTTTCTGGGACTCTCGACCTGCTCGTGTTGCAGGTTCTTAACGGCGGGCCCTTGCACGGCTTCGCCATCGCCGAACGAATTCACGCCCTTTCCAAGGAGGTGTTGATCGTGGAGGAGGGCTCCCTCTACCCGTCTCTTTACCGCATGGAGGAGAAGGGGTGGATAGAGCCGGAGTGGGGCCAGTCCGACAAAGGACGGCGCGCAAAGTTCTACAGCCTGACGAAGGAGGGTCGGAAGCAGCTGACTGCGGAACGCCAGACATGGGACCGCATCGCCCTCGCGATTTCGGACGTGCTTGGGAACGCCTGATTCCGGATGAAACTGGCCAGGAAATTCCGGTTCTGGTTCGGCGGCCTGTTCTCCAAGGGAAAGTTCAACGCCGATATGGAGGAGGAGATGCGGCTGCATCTTGAGCTCCGCATAGAGAAGAACATCGCTGCGGGGATGGATCCGGAGGAGGCGCGTCACGCGGCGCTCCGCGGTTTCGGCGGAGCCGACCAGATCAAGGAGCTATGCCGCGACGGAACGGGGTGGAGATTTGCCGAGAACATCTTCCGCGACATCCGATTTGGCGCGCGCGCCCTGAGAAAGAGCCCGGGGTTCAGTCTGACCGCGGTACTCACGCTGGCCCTTTGCGTCGGAGCCAACACGGCGATATTCTCGGTCATCTACGCCCTGCTGCTGAAGCCGCTGCCATTCCCCGCGCCAGGCAGGATTGTGGAGATATACAACATCTTCCCGAAGGCCGGGCTTCCCAAGGAGCCCTGTAGCATAATCCAATACCAGGAATACAAGAGTCAGACCGTCTCCTACGAAACCGTGGGATTGTGGAGCTCGAACATCGTGATGCTGGGCGCGGAGGGCTCGGCGGACAGGGTCACCGAGGCCTTTTGCACGCCCGAGATGTTCGACATCCTTGGGGCGAAGCCGGTTATCGGGAGCTTCTTCACACTCGAGAACGATCGCGTGGGCGAGGACAAGGTCATCGTCCTTACCCAGTCGTTCTGGGAATCGCACTTCGCCGAAGACCCGGCGGTCTGCTCCAAGACGATGCGGATCGACGGCGAGACGTACCGCATCATCGGGGTGGCCCCGCGGGCCATCGAGGCCTTTGACGTCCGCGCAAATTTCATAAAGCCGCTCTCTTGGTCGATGCGCTCGGTGTCCCAGTACTCTAGGTTTGCGCTCAACACTCAGCTCTATGCGCGGCTCAAGGCGGATCATTCGCCAGGCAGCGCCCTGTCAGAGGCAACGGCGGTCGAGCGCCGCTATTACGAGGTGGCTCCCGCGAACATGAAGGCCTTCCTCGACAATTCCGGGCACGCAATGGCCGTTGTTCCCATCCAGGACGAGCGCACGCGGCCGGTCACCTCCTCGCTGGTCCTGCTTCAGGGCGCCGCCGTGTTCGTCCTGCTGGTGGGATGCGTGAACATCGCCAATCTCCTTCTGGCGCGGACGAACAGCCGCCAGCATGAGATCGCGATCCGATCCGCATTGGGCGCGAGCCGCCGGGCCATCGTCCTTCAGTTCATGACCGAGTACCTGCTGCTGATCGTGCTCGGGATCGTCGTAGGCGTTGGAATCGCGCTGGCCTGCCTTCCGTTCGCCAATCACTTCATCGTCAAGGTACTTCCGAACACGCTGCCGGTGAAGCTCGATGCAGGTGCGCTCTCGATCGCCACCGGCCTCTTTCTCCTCGTGGGGCTTGTCGTGGGGTTCCTGCCGGTGCTCAGCATCCTTCGCACCAAGCTCACGGGCGGAATCCCGGTCAATGTCAGGGGCTCGTCGGGAGGCCCGGGGATCAAGGTGTTCAGCAGCCTGCTCGTCACGGGCCAGATTTCGGCCGCCCTCGTCCTATTGAGCGGAGCCGGCCTCCTTGCGCGCAGCTTCGAAAAGGCGATCTCCGTCGACCCTGGGTTCGACGCGGCGAACGTCCTGACGGCGAACATCGCGGTGCCGGGGGCCTATCGCCAGGAGCAGCGATGGCCCGGGTTCCAGGAGCGGCTCCTCCAGGCGATCCGGGAGATTCCCGGAGTGGAGTCCGCGGCTGTCGCGACGAGCGTCCCGTTTCGCGGCGTGGACAATAGCAACCCCTTTGTGATCAAGGACAGCAAGCTTCCCCCGGGCTCGCCTCAGCCGGTTGCCCAGTTCATCGGGGTCTCTGCGGACTACTTCAGAACTCTCCACATTCAGCTCCTGGAGGGGCGGTTCTTTGACGAGTCCGATGCGGCTGCCGGCAGGCGCGCCCATGTTGTCGACGAGCGATTTGCGCGGAAGTACTTTCCCTGGCGCTCGGCGGCGGGGGGACGGTTCGCATACGATCGGGCTCCGGACCAGCCGCCGGAAAAGGAGTCCGACGTGCCGATAATCGTCGGCGTTGTGCGATGGGTTCCGCACAACGGCGTCGAGGACAGGAGCGACAATCCCTTCATCTACTACCCCATCGCCAGCAAGGTCCAAGAGGGGCTGAGCCTCCTGGTTCGCTCGGACCGGAAGCCGAGCGACATCCTTCCTGTCCTCCGCGAAAAGATCCGGGGCGTCGACGCCTCAATCCCGTTGTTCGACGTAAGCACCTTGCAGGACGCCGTCGACGGGTCCTTTGAGAACCGAAAGGCCATATTGATAGTCCTCGGCGGCTTTGCGGCCGTGGCCCTCCTGCTCTCAGCCATCGGGATCTACGGCGTCCTTGCATATGATGTCTCGCTGCGGACCCGGGAGATCGGCATCCGCGGGGCGATTGGGGCTTCGCGACCGCAGATCATGCGCCTCATCATGCGCCAGGCTGCGGGGAAGATTGTGGCTGGGTCTCTACTGGGTCTGGTTAGCGCTGTGATGCTAAGCCGCTACATTGCCGACTTGCTCTACGAATTGAGTCCCACCGATCCATTGGCCTATGCTTCCGTGTCCATACTGCTTGTGGCAGTCGCATTATTCGCAAGCTATCTGCCGGCCCGCCGTGCCGCCGGCATTGACCCTATTCGCGCTCTGCGGGCGGAGTAACAATTCCGCGCACAAAGCGTCAGGGGCTTCTACAAACCGATCGCGACAGCGATTCAATAAGGACCCTTTATCGTCGCGCTCCCGAAAACCACAACCCGCGTATGAAAACAACGTCTCCGCCAATTACGTCATTTAGCGGAGAATGCCCGGTAACTGCGTTCCCGTGAGGGGGCGTGGAGAGCAACCGCAAGCAAGGCAGGCAGCTCGTAAC
>CAZHPC010000223.1:0-3392 GCA_964534685.1 uncultured Opitutaceae bacterium | reverse complement strand
AGTTGAGAGTATGACTATTGAAACAACGTTGTTGTTCCTGCGTTACAAGTCAATGAGGCGTACGGCGTTTGCGTAGTGTCTCGAACCGCAGCCTGCCCGCCCGGATTGCCGCAAAGCCATGGCTTCCAAGGCTGTGCCTTACGGGAGTGCCGCGTTCCACGGAGCGCAGGAGCGCCTCAAATCCCTGCCTCGAAAGCTCCCCTGCCTTGGGCTGGGCGAGAATCCAACGGTGAAGGGCGCGCCGCACGACGGCTCTCGGCCGGCCGGCGAGGCGCGCCACGTTGAGCGAGCCGTCTTCGCCAATGGGATGCAGGAAGTCCACCCACGCCTCGATCGCGCTGTCGTCCTCGTCCAGCAGCTCCCGTGAAAGGGCCGCTCCCGCCAGGGCGTCCCGACCCGCGGCGCGCACCCAGCGCGGGATGACTTCCAGCCTGAGCCGGTTCCTGAAATGGACGCCTTTGGCGTTGCTCGAGTCCTCGCGCCAAGTTGCGCCGGCCTCCTTCAGGGCCATCGCTATCTCCCTCTTCTTCAGGCCGAGCAATGGCCGCACGTGGAACGAGCCCCGGCCCCCGGCCCGCGCCGGCGGAAAGGCGTGGATCGCCCTTGGGGCCGCCAGTCCCGGGCCGCCGCTGCCGCGCGCAAGGCGCATGAGCATCGATTCGGCGATGTCATCCTGCTGGTGCCCGAGCCAGAGCACCCTCACCCGGCGCGCGGCCATCGCCCGTCCGATGAATTCAAACCGGGCCATGCGGGCCTCCGCCTCGCTGGCGATCCGGCGGCGGCCCCGCCAGCGCCCGCACACCAGCGGGACGCCCAGCGCGTCGCATAGCCTCGCGCAGAAGCGGGCGTCGGCCTCCGACTCGGCTCCCCGCAGGCGGTGGTTGAAATGAAACGCCGTGAGGCGCGAGCGACGCTCGTGCCAGTGCGCCCAGAGCAGCAGGAGGAGCCCCACGGAGTCGGCGCCCCCGGACAGGGCGACGCCCCACCGCTCGGATCGCGGGCGCGCGTCGGCCCAGTCCACCACGGCCGGATGGAGGCTCTCGCGCGATACGAACGCGGCGACGCGGTCTGCGACCGATCTCCACCCGCTGGCACCGCGTGTCTTCATGGCTCCGGCACCCGCGGCCCTCAGGCGAAGGCGAGGTGCGTCTTCCCGAAGAACGGCTGCAGGACGGACGGGATCCTCACGCGCCCGTCCGCCTCGAGGTTGTTCTCGAGGATCGCCGCAAGGACCCGGGGCACCGCGAGGCCGGAGCCGTTCAGGGTGTGCACGAGCTCAGCCTTTCCGGATTCCTTCGAACGGAACCGAATCTGCGCGCGGCGCGCCTGGAACGCCTCGAAATTCGAGCAGCTCGACACCTCGAGCCACCGCTTCTGGCCCGCCGCCCAGACCTCAAGGTCGTATTTCTTCGACTGGGCGAACCCGAGGTCGCCCCCGCACATGAGCAGCACGCGGTACGGGATCTCGAGCTTCCTGAGGAGGCTCTCGGCGTCGTCCCGCAGCGCGTCCAGCTCCCCGTAGCTGGACGACGGATGGACCCATTTCAGCAGCTCCACCTTGTCGAACTGGTGCACGCGGTTGAGGCCCCGCACGTCCTTGCCGTAGCTGCCGGCCTCCCTGCGGAAGCAGGGCGTGTACGCGCAGCGCTTCACCGGAAGCGCGGCCTCGTCCAGGATCTCGTCCCGGAAGAAGTTCGTGAGCGGCACCTCCGCCGTCGGCACGGCGAAGAGGCGGTCGGGCGTCGTCTCATACATCTGCCCCTCCTTGTCGGGGAGCTGGCCGGTCGCCGTCGCGCTTGCGGCGTTCACGAAGATCGGCGGCGAGACCTCGACGTATCCCGCCCTCGCGTCCTCCTCTATGAAGAAGTTGACGAGGGCCCGCACGAGCCGCGCACCGTCCCCGATGAAGAACGGAAACCCGGCCCCGGTCACCTTCGCGCCGCGCTCGAAGTCGAAGAGCCTGGAGAAGCCCGGGATGTCCCAGTGGGGGGCGGCGTGCGCACCCACGGCGCCCGTGTCTCCATGGGTTGAATACACCACGTTCTCCTGGGGCGTCCTCCCCTCCGGGACGCTCGAATGCGGAAGGTTCGGGAGCGTAAGCATGGCCTCGCGGCACTTCTCGTCGGCCGCCTTGAGCGCGCCGTCCCTCTCCTTGAGCTGGGCGGAGACCGCCCTCATCTGCGCGAGCTTGGAAAGGAATTCCGGAGAGCCCTTCGCGAGCGCCGCCATGGCCGAGTTGGCCGCCTTCTGCACGGAGCGGAGCTGCTCGACCTCCACGAGAAGGGCGCGCCACGCGGCGTCCGCGCCAAGGACCGAGTCGAGGTCGACCGCAAGGTGCTTCTTGGCGATCGCCGCGCGCACGAGCTCCGGCGATTCGCGGACCAGTTTGGGATCAAGCATGGTGGGAAGCCTTTAGGGGGTTGCGCGGGCGGGTCAACGGCCCCGTATCCTCTGGAAGCGAGCGTAGACGTCCCGCACTGACAGGAGCTTCAGGTCGCCGACGGGGGCCTGGATCACGTGGTTGTGCGCACCCCCGATAGGATACGGCCCGAACAGGCGGGGGTCGGTCGGACCGAAGATGGCGAACACGCGGACCCCGAGGGCCGCCGCCAGGTGCATCGGCCCGCTGTCGTTACTGATGACCCAATCCGCCTTCCTCACGAGCGCGGGCAGGGACACGAGGCTCGTGTTGCCGGTGAGGTTCAGGAACTGGGCCGCCGGAAACGCGCCCTTGTCGGGAAGGGGGTTGTTGCCGGCCCACACGACCTTCCGCGACTTGTCCTCCCTCAGGATAATCTCCGTAAGCTGCTTGAACCCGCCCCATTTCTTGTCGGCCCTGCGGCTGTCGGGGAACATCACGAACGGCTTCGCCCCTCCCCTCCCGTCGGCGAACCTCAGGTTGAGGCTGTCCACCTCGCGGAACTTGAGCGTTCCCCTGAGCTCGGGCTTCGCCCCGAGCACCGGGCAGAACTGGAGCAGGATGTCCATGGCGTGGCTCCTGCGGCCGTCAGGCGGCAGCGGGATCTTCTCATCGTAGAACATCCCAGCCCATTCCCGGGCGTCGCTGCGCCCCACCTTGTGCTTCGCCTTCGCCCTCGAGGTCATGAGGCCCGTCCGAAGCAGGCCCTGCATGTCGAAGACGTAGTCGAATTTGGTGGCCCGCACCTCGTTCATAAGCTTCAAGAAGTCCTTGGCCCCGCCCTTTCTGTTGAACACGTACACCCGGTCGACGGCCTCGCACGCGCGGACGATCGGCGCAAACATCTCACGGACAATCCATGAGATGCGCAGGTCGGCGCGCTGCGCCTTGAGCGACGTCGCCACCTGCAGGCCGTGGACGATGTCGCCAAGGGAAGACGGTTTGATGATAAGGAGTTCGGTCATTGACGCGC
>CAZHPC010000222.1:0-3401 GCA_964534685.1 uncultured Opitutaceae bacterium | reverse complement strand
TCTGCCGGGAGATGAACCTCACGCTCATCTTCATCGCCCACGACCTGTCGGTCGTCCGGCATATCTCCGACAGGGTCGCCGTCATGTACCTCGGCAAGATCGTCGAGCTGGGGCCCGCCGAGGACGTGATCGACAGGCCCACGCACCCGTACACCCGCGCCCTGGTGAGCGCCATCCCCGTCGCCGACCCCGAGGTCGAGCGCGGACGCCAGCGGATCGTGCTCGCGGGGGATCCGCCCTCGCCCATCAATCCGCCGTCGGGCTGCGCCTTTCATCCCCGGTGCCCCTACGCGGTCGACCGCTGCCGGGAGGCTGTCCCGGTCCTGGTTCCCTCGGGTCCGGGCCGCGAGGCGGCGTGCATCCGCCTAGGCGAAATCTGAAGCCGCCTCAGCCCCGCGCCGCCCCCACCCGCTTCTCCAGGGCGTCGACCCGCTTGAAGAGATCGGGAAGGCGGTTGCGCAGGATGATGATCTTCTGCTCGAGGAGAATAGGGAGGCTTGGCGAGCCCCAGACCGATGTCTTTGGGGGAATGTCGTCCTTCACGCCCGATTTGGCAGCGATCATGGCGCCCGAGCCCACCGTGAGATGACCCGCCAGCCCGACCTGGCCGCCCACGACCACGTAGTCGCCCAGCGTGCAGCTCCCGGCGATGCCGACCTGCGCGCAGAGCAGGCAGTGCTTGCCAATGACAACATTGTGGCCGATCTGCACCAGGTTGTCGATCTTGGTGCCCTCGCCGACCACGGTCTTCTCGAAGCGCGACCGGTCGATCGTCGTGTTGGACCCTATCTCGACGTCGTCGCCGATCTCGACCGTTCCGACCTGGGGAACCTTCTCGTGCCGCCCCGCGACGAATTCATAGCCGAAGCCGTCCGACCCGACGACGACGCCGGGATGCAGCCGCACCCGCCTGCCGATCGTGCATTCCGCGGAAATCACCACGCCGGCCATGAGCCAGCAGTCGTCGCCCACGCTGGACCCGTGCCCCACGAAGACGCCCGAGTGCAGGTGCGCCCGCTCGCCCACCCTCGCACCGGACTCGATCACGCACAGGGGCCCCACCGTCGCCGACGCGGCCACCGTCGCGTCCGGGGCCACAACCGCCGAGGCGTGCACTCCCGGGCTCGGCTTTGGCCAGAGCGCCTGCTCGACCCTCGAGCACAGGCGCGCAAGCGCGGCCGACGGGTTGTCGACAATCATGTGCACCTGGTCGGGTCCCGGCACGCCAGCATAGTCTGGCGGCAGCAGAACGATCGACGCGCGCGTCGAGGCCACGGCACCCTTGTACTTGGGGTTGCCGAGAAACGTTAGGTCCCCCGGCTGGGCGGACCCCAGGGAGGCTATGCCGCGAATCACCTCGCGGGTCGTGCCCTGGGTCCTCGTGGGGTGCGCTATGGATGCGATCTCAGCCTGGGTGAACGAGACCTTCATGCCGCATAGACAAAGAACCCCGCCTGCCTAACGCAAGCGGGGTTCAGCCTGAAATCGAAGGCTTTGGGGGGCCCGCCTTACTTGGTCGGCGTGATGCCGGGCACTGTGATCTTCGGCGAATCGGTGGCCGCCGGGGCGGCGGTCGCCGGGGCCGCGGTCGTGCTCGCGGCCGTCGTCGGCGTCGGCGTGACGGCCGGGCGGTCCTTGTTGATCTCGGCCATCACCTCGTCGGTGATGTCGAGGCTGGGTTCAAAATAGAGGACGTTGGACACGCCGACCAAGGTCGGGCCCGACTTATCGAAGAGGAGGGTGGCGCCCTTCTTCTTGGCGATCTCGGTCGCGGTCTTGGTGATCTCCTCGATCATCAGCGTCTTGAAGGTCTGGAAGCGCTGCTTGAGCGTGTTGCTCGTGTTCTGCACGAACGAGTTCTGCTCGCTGCGCTTCTGCTGAATCTCGTCGTACTTCTTCTGGGCTTCAGCCTGGGCCTTGGCCTTGGCCTCTGCGGTCGCCGTGGGATTCTTGGACTGTTCGTCGAGCTCCTTGAACTGCTCCACAAGGGCGTTGCCCTCCTTTGTGATCTGGGCGAGCTGGTCCTGCGCCTTCGCCTCGTCGGCCTGGAGCTTGGCCTGCTGCTCCTGGGTCTTGTAGTGGTTGTCAAAGACCTTGGCGAGATCCACAACGAGGATCTTGGGGGCCGTTTGGGCATGAGCCGTCAGCGCCGAGAAAGCGATGGCCGCGACGGCGAATATGGACTGGATGGATTTCTTCATGGGTTGTTGTCGAAGGGTGTAAAAGGGAGATCGAATCGGATTTAGAAGCGCGTGCCAAACGAAAAATTAAACTGCCCGCCTTGGCGGTTATAATGGTCCCCTTTGATGGGAATGCCATAATCGAGGCTCAGGGGGGAGCCGGCCACCATCAGGCGCAGGCCGAACCCGACGTCGTCGTTGTAGCCCGACGGGTTGAAGTCGTAGGCCCCCGCGTTCACGAAGCCCACGTCGTAAAACAGCGCAAACCGAATCGGGTCCACGATTTCCACAGAATATTCGGCGGTGAACATGCCGTAGGTCTTGCCGCCAATCGGCTCCGAATAGATATCGCGGGGGCTGACCTCGTTGTAGTTGAACCCGCGGAGGGTGTCGGGACCGCCCAGGTAGAAGGCGTCGTAGTAGGGCAGCGAGGGGAACCCGTTGTAGTTGTCCCTGACCCCCGCCCGGGCGACCAGCTCGAGCACCTGGGTCTGCAGCTCGAACACCTTGAAGTTCTGGGAGCCCCTGAATTCAAAGCCGTAGAACGAGTCCGTTCCGCCAAGCGGCCCGCCCGCGACGGTGGTCGTGAAGTCGATCCGGTTGCCCGAGGTCGGGCTGATGAGCTTGTCGCGTGTGTCGCGGATGATCTCGTAGGACACTTGGGAGACGTCATGCACGCCGGCGAAGTTCTGGATGATCCCGGAGGCCGACGAGCTCACGTCGTAGATGTTGATGGTCTGGTACTGGTACTGCAGGATGCCCTGGAAGAGCCCGAACAGGCTCTTGCGGAGGCTCACGTTGCCGCCCTCCGAGAGCTCCTGGTAGTACGTGCTCACGTACTGGGACTGCTCCCGGAACAGGCTGAAGCCGAGCGCAAGCTGCTTCTCGAAGAGATACGGCTCCTCGAAGCTGATGACCGCCTCGTTGGACAGCTGCCCGATCGACACCTTGATGCTGAACTTCTCGCCGTCGCCCTGGAAGAAGGAGCGTCTGTTGAAAAGGTCGAAGTTGGTCTGCTGGATCGTGGCGAAAACGGAGGCCCGCTCGAGCGAGCTGTACCCTGCGCCGAAGGTGAAGGTTCCGGTCCGCCCCTCCTTCACCGTGACGCGCATGTCCTTGCGGCCCGGGATGTTCGTGTCCTGGGGGTTGATGTCGACCTCGTCAAAAAAGCGCGTGTTCTCGAGCTTGTTCTTGCTGATCTTCATCAGCACCGAGTTGAAC
>CAZHPC010000221.1:0-3405 GCA_964534685.1 uncultured Opitutaceae bacterium | reverse complement strand
GTCCCCACACGGCGATTCGCGCATGCGGATTGGAGGCAAGCAGCTCGCGCTCCAGAGTGCGCAGTACCCAAAGCCTGGCGTGCGCGCTGTTGCGCAGCCAAGCGTCCACGATCCCCGCCTCGGTTCCGCGCTCGGCCGCCAGGGCGCGCACCGTGACCAGGTCGCGCTCGAGATTGCCGCCCGCGATTCCGAGACCCGGTTTCAGGTATGCGTACGGGCCGATCCTCCTGTCGAGCCTGAGTGCTGGGGCTATTTCGGCCCAATCGGCGCCAATTGCCTCGCAGAGCTCGGCAAGCGTGTTGGTCGTGCTGAGCGTGGAAACCAGGAAAAGGTTGATCGCAATTTTCGCCAGCTCGGCGCTCTCAAAGCGCATCACAAGCACAGGGCAGGCAAATGCATCGAGCCACGCACGGTACTGCGGTGGAAGGGGGGCAGCCGGATCGGCAGCCCCGATTATGAACCGCTCGGGTTCCATCGCGCGCCGGACGGCCGCCCCGAATATCAAAGTCTCCACCTGGTAGAACCAGGGAGTCGGCGTCGGCCCCAGGCGCCCGACCAGCGCGCGCATGAATCCGGGGCGAACCTGGCTCAGCACCACCACGGCCGCGCCCGGGTCCAGCGCGGGCGCCGTCCTTTCAATCAGCGCCTCGAGCGGCGAGAGATTGCTCTCATTGCGCTCGTTGGTGGCGACATCGAGGGCGATAAAGACGAGATCGCACCTTTTGAGTTCGCCCGAATCGGCCGTGAAATTCAGACGCGCGCCGTGGACCAGGAAGAGCTCCCTGAAACCCGGCTCCTCGATCGGAAACCGGCCTTCCCGCAGCTTCTCCACGAGTGCGGAATCAGGGTCGTACGCCAGGACATCGAAGCCTTTGGCTGCGGTGGCCAAACTGTAGTTCAGGCCCAGGTGGGAGAGTCCGACAAATGCAATCATGTCTTCTCGGCCTTGGGTTGTGCGCTTCGCACCGAATTAAAGATGCCGTTAATCCAGATATCGTTGTCGATGTTCGTCGAGGGGGCCTGGCAAAGCTCCAGGAAGTGGTGGTACTCAACCTTCCACGTGGGATCCGCACACCTAAGCACCTCCGAGTCCTCCTCTGGCCTGCCGCTAGGAAGCACGCGTTTTCGTAGGGTGAACGTGCTGGGGCCCCATTTGCACAGGCAGTCGATATGGGCGCTTCCGTTATCTCCGAACACATCGCAGCGGAAGGTGTTGCGCCATGACAGAAGGGTCACTTCAAAATCGAGCTCGGGCGAGTTGCCCCTGAAGCCGAAATGAAAATAATCGCTGGCCCTGTTTTCAAACCGGTTGCTGCGCCAGACTTCCGCCTCGACGGTCGGGCGGCCGAACAGGAATAGCGTCCAATCAAGAAGGTGCGAGCCGAGGTCCGGGAAGACCCCCATCCCCTTGTCTCTCCAGGCCGAATTGCGCACGTCGCGGGCCGTCCCGTTGCCATAAAAGAACTTGGCGATGTAGACCGTGCCCAGCACCCCCGAGTCGAGCGTCTGCTTTAGCCGGAGGATGTGGGGCTCGAAACGGTGGTTATAAGCGGTGTAGCAAACCGCCCGGTTCTTCATCGCGACCGCCTTTAGCTCGAGCAGCTCGCCTTCGGATTCGGAGATGAGGGGCTTTTCAACGAGCACGTGCTTCCCAAGCGCGAGAAGGTATCCAAGGAGCGGAATCTTGGCGTCGTCGGGAGTGCAGACGAGCGCCGCATCGTAGTCGCCTACCGGCACGTCCTCGATCCGGCGGTATCTGGCTTCAGGCGATACGGGATCCACCGTCGCCACGACGTCGGCCCCGGCAATGGCGAGGCGTTTCCTTCCCTGCACGCCCAGTCCGGCGACGAGCATTCTCATTCGTATTGCGTCTGCTTCTGGAGCTTCTGCAACTTCTTCAGCATCTCGTCCGGGGAGATAGGCTGATTGCCGTCGCGCTCACACGCTATTGCGGCGGCCACCGAACCCAGGATCGAGGCGGTGACCGGGCAGCCGCCCCGCACGAGGGAGAGTGAGGCATAGGCCAAAAGGGCGTCTCCAGCCCCAACAGCATCCACGACATAGTCCGTCAGGCTGTCGACGGTCAGGAAAGAGCGCACATTCGGGTCGGGAGCCCGGTACGTGATGATTCCCCTCTCGCCCATCTTCAGGATGAGGTACCTGCACTTGACCTTCCGGTAGAGCTCGAGCGCCAGCGGTCGAATGGTCGAATCCTGGTCGCCCATGGAGAACCGCGCCTCCCGCTCGTTTGGCGTTATGAGGTCGAAGCCCTGGAATTCCAGAATATTGCCCCACCGGCTGGCCACCTGGCTATCGGCGACCCGAAGGGCCCCCTTGGGGATTGCGGCCGCAAGCTCTGGAATCGTACGCCCGTTGAAGATCCCATGCCGAAAGTCGCTGAAGACCACGACCTCGGCCTTTGACGATGAAATCGAGCTCTTGAATTTCCCGAGGGTCCTGTCCGAAACCGGGCGGTTATCGAGCTTGTCGACCTTGAGCATCCGGTAACCTCCCGCCGTGAACACGTTCTTCTGCGTCGTCGGGCGGGTCCGGTCGATGATGGCGTCGCACTCAACGCCATAGTCCTGGAGGTCCTTAAGGACATAGTCCTTCAGCTCGTCGTCGCCAAGCACGGTGGTGAACTTCACCTCGGCTCCCGCCATCTTCAGGTGTTTTGCGACGATGCCCGCTCCGCCGACAAAATCCACCTGGCGTTCGTACTTCAGGCTTAGGGTGGGGGTCTTTGTGTTGCCGCCTATGAGGGAACAGTAGGTGTAGGAGTCGACGATCGTGTCTCCTATCACGTGGGCTTTCACGCCCTTGAATTTGAGCAAGGTTTGCCGCAGCCCGTCGAATGTCAGGCCCTCGGCCTCCATCAAGGTCTGCAGCTTGTCGATGGCGAGGTCGGGCGGTTCGCTCTCGATGATTCGCGAGGACGAGTAGACGATGTCGCCAGGGGTGAAGATCACGTCGCCGCCGTAGGCCTCAAGCGCCGTCACCTCCTCCCGGGTCTTCGGGTGCATGCCATCCTTGTTGTACTCGTAACCCTTCGCGAAATAGTCCGGCTGGATGATCCCGATATTCTCGATCGGCGTGGCATTCTCGTCGATGATCACGTAATCGACGATCTCGAGCGCCGCGAGATTCATGGCCCTCAGGGCCTCGGGCACGAACGGCCTGTGGTCGGACTTGCTGATATGCTGGTCAGTTGTGAGGCTTGCGACCAGGATGTCGGCCTTGCTCTTCGCATACATCAGGTGGCGGATATGGCCTGGGTGGACGAGGTCGAACGTCCCGTGGCACATGATGACCTTCTTCTCGCGGGGCCGCGGCCCTATGATCGCGCACAGCTCCTCCCGCGTCTTGATCTTGCGTTTGTAGGTGACCGCCTCCGCATCTGTCGGA
>CAZHPC010000220.1:0-3467 GCA_964534685.1 uncultured Opitutaceae bacterium | reverse complement strand
TCACCTCCGCCAATCATGCGACCGTGCCTATCCGACCGGCTGGCAAGGACAAGGGTAATCCCCTCCCGGGGGGAGGACGGCTGCCCTCGCAAAGGCGCCGGGCGGCCGCGCCGGTGCCCCTTCAGGCCGCTCCCCACCGGCGAGGGGCACACGGAATCCTGCGGCCCTGCCCTTTCGGAAGCAAAGGACCGAAGGAGCTTGCCTCCGGCTCTTGATGGCTCCTTGGGTCCGAAGGGTTGTTATGCGGTCCGAGGGCTCACTTCACGAGGTAGACCTCGACAAGCGCAAGTCCGAGGGAACCGCTGAGGCTCGATATTTGGGCCGTGTAGACGCCCGGGGGCAGCGTGACGAGGACCGCCGAGTCGTTGCTCGACGAATTGGTCCACGCAAAGGCGCCGACGGATGAGGCGGCCATTGCGATATTGGCGTTTCCCTCCCAGGCATAACTTGCGGCTACAACGTTCTGGTTGTTGTCGATGAGCTGCAGCAGGGGATCGGGGAGCAGTCCATTGGGGCTCAAGGCCCCGAGGCCAAAGGTGGCCAGGGCCGGCCCGGAGGCCCGGATCAGGACCGTCTGGGAAGTCGTTCCCGAAATGACAAAGCCCGCGAACATGGAGTCGCCGCCATACGAGACAAATCCGCGCGAGGAGATGTTGGTGAGCTGAGCACCCGTATTGCCCGTGTCCTCGTCGTAGATCTCCGCCAGGGCTATACCCGTCCCGTTGTTCAATCCTGCGACCTGGGACGTGTAGCCCCCGGCGGGCAGCGTAATCTTGACCACGGAATCGGCCGATCCCTGGGGAAGGCCGAATGCGCCCACCTGCGCGAAGTCGGCCGTCGTGGCGTCAACCGGGACGGCCTTGCCTGCCCATGCGCCGGCGGGGGCCGACGGCGCATTCTTCCAGCCCGTGTCCGCCGTTATCAGGGATCCCGAGCTGTCATAGAGGGACAGAACCGGGGCCGCCAAAGCCGGGTCGCTATAGCTGGTGAGCGTGGCGGGTATGCCGAACTGGGTAAGGGCAGGCCCGATGCCGCGCACGAGCACGGTCTTCGAACCGAATCCGCCGATGGTGAAGCCAGCAATCAGGATGTCGCCCTGTGTCCGGACGCTGGCGCGCGTGGAGAGGTTTATCAGCCGGCCGGGACTTGATGAGCTGGCCACCGCGAGCGCCGCCGCGGTGCTTGTCGCGCTTCCCGCGCTGTTTGTCACCGTGCACGTATAGGCTCCCGCACTCGCAGCGGTCGCCCCGCCGCTCAGGTAGAGCGTCGCCGTCGATGAGCCGGCGATCCCGTTTCCATCCGAAACGGGCGCGCCGTTGAAAGACCATTGGAAAGTGAGGGGAGGCGTGCCTCCCGCCGTGACGCTGAAGGCGACGGGCGTGCCCGGGGTCACTGCCTGAGACCGGGGCTCGCCCGTCAGGGATGGGGCGATAACGGCGGCGCCGTCGATCACGGAGACGGTGCCGGAGCCGTCGTCGTTGACGGCGTAGATCCGGTTCGTCGCCGGGTTGACGGCGACGGCAAAGGGCCGGGTCCCGACGGCCACGTCGAGGGTCGCATTGGTGGCGCCGTCGATCACCGTGAGGCTTCCGCCGAGGAGGTTGGCAACGTAGACCTTGTTCGTCACGGAGTTCACCGCGACGGCGGCGGGGTTAGGGCCCGTGGGGACATTGAAGATGGAATTCGTGGCTCCATCGATCACCGTCACGGTCCCGTTAGCCAGCGTCACATCCCCCCCGACATTGTTCGCGGCATAGATCTTGTTGGTCACGGAATTGACCGCAATTGCGCTGACGTCGCCGCCCGGCATGAGCTCCACGAACGTGTGTGTCGCGCCGTCGATCACCGTGACGCCGTAGCCATTGGCATCGGCGACGTAGATCTTGTTCGTTGCCGGGTTGACCGTGATGCCCACCGGAACGATTCCGGGTTCATTGATCACGGTGTCGGCCAGCGACACTCCGTCGATCTCCGAAGCGCTGCCCGCGGCGTCGAGGTTCAAGACGTAGATCCTGTTGGTCGCTTCATCGACCGCTGCGAAGTTCGGGTTGACCCCGCCAGCGGCGATCGTGGTGGCCACATTGGTCGCCCCGTCGATCGCCGTCACGGTTCCCTTGGAGAGGTTGACGCTGGAGACGTTGACGACGTAGATCTTGTTCGTCGTTGAATTCACGACGACGCAGTCGGGACTGTCCCCCACGGCGACCGTCGATGTGGTGTTGGTCGCCCCGTCGATCACCGTCACGTTGTTGCTGCCGCCGTTGGCGACATAGACCTTGTTGGTCGCCGGGTTGACGGCAATCGAGTCGGGATTGGTTCCGACCGCGACCGTGGTCAACGCATTCGTGGCGCCGTCGATGACCGTCACCCTCCCGCTCGTGTCGTCGTTGACCACGTAGATCTTGTCGGTCGCGGGGTTGACGGCGATGGCCATGGGCTTGGAGGCCGTGGCGAACGAGGTGACCACCTTCTGAGCATTCGCCGGCAGAGCGAGGATCGCCAGGCATAGGAGGCAAACGGACCCCGCAAGCCCGGCCGGGGCCATTCGGCCAGGGGCCCGCCGGTTCGGTGGCGTCCGGGGCGCTGGGACGCAGCCACGTGTCGTGGCCGCGCGCATGGTGAGCTGCTGCAGAAGCCGCTGGATTCGGATCGATGGGTACGTATTCATAAGTTTGAGGGTACTTGCACTCGCGAACCTCTTCATGCATTCAACCCCGGGTGTCTGTAGGCGCGCGAGGGGCACCGAGAGTTGCCATTGTGTTATCGCATGCGTCGTGCCACGCGACGCGGGCTCGTGGTAATGCGTTCTGAGGAAATACGTAACATATCGGACAGTCGTGTGCGAAGCCGTGTGGACGTCCGCGCGCGGTTGCTAGCAACCGCTCTTGGACGCTCGGGGAAGTACGGGTTGGATACAGTCAACCAATCAGGCGCACGTGCGCTCGGGGAACGGATCCCGAACCCCATGAGCCCCCCCGAGCACGAGCGTCCCAGGGAGCCGGGCTCGGCGCGACTGTTCATGCGATCGCGCCGACCTCAGCACGCGCTCTTTTCCTCGACGGCTCCAGCCTCCCGTCCGCCCGACGGGCGCTTGCCTTCCGCGGCGCGAAAACGCATCGTCCTCTGCAGTCCCGTTTCACCCCGAAGCGACGCCTGAAGGATCCCCATGGCGACACATCGCTCAATACACCGGGCAATGATGCCCCTCCTCGGCGCAGCCCTCGCCCTGGCGGCTCCAGTCAGCGCCACGGCCGCGAACACGATCACGGGCATCACGGCCGTGTCCTCAAAGGTGTTCAACGACTACACCCGGGCCAAGCTTCCGGACGGCTCCCTGAGGACCGAGACGTATGCCTTCGGCAACGGGCTTCATCGCCTCGGGCGCCAAGGGCGACGAGACGCCGGGCGTGATGCGCGACGCGACGATCGACAGCCTGGGATTCGACACCATCGCCAAGGCGATGCAG
>CAZHPC010000219.1:0-3473 GCA_964534685.1 uncultured Opitutaceae bacterium | reverse complement strand
GGCGGCATTGCCGCCTTCCTTGTCGGCCCCCATTCCGGCGGGCTGGAGGCCCGGGACGGGGATTCTGCCGCGACCGTGGTGACCGGGGCGTCGCCCCTGGGCCGTCAACTCGTGGGCCGCCGGGTGGGGGACCTCGTCCAGATTGCCGACCGCCTGGGTCCGGTTCTCCAGCGCGTCGTGTCGGTGGAGTAATCTTCAGGCACGGACATTCAGACATGAACACCAACAGAGCGGCATTATACGCATCGGAGAAGATGCTCGCAGGGTACAACTGCGCCCAAGCTGTACTCTACGCCAGCTGCGAGGGCCTGGGAATTGACCAGAACACGGCCCTCAGGCTCGCCACGGGATTGGGCGCGGGCGTGGCGCGCGAAGGAGAGATCTGTGGAGCCGTCACAGGGGGAGTCATCGCACTTGGCCTGCGCTACGGTCGCGGGTTGGATGGGGACAAGTCCAAGACTGAAGAAACCTATGCAAAGACGGGTGAGTTTCTCAGCGCATTCAAGAGACGTCACGGGAGCGTGGTTTGCCGCGAGCTCACCCAATGCGATCTGCGCACCGCTGAAGGGCAACGATCGTTCAGGGAAAACGACCTATTGCACCGGGTGTGCTTGAAGTGCGTCGAGACATCCAGCGAACTCGTGGACGCCGCGATCTGAGCCGAACCGGCTCGCGGAAAAGGTGAGCTCCTAGGGCAGGTCGGTCTGGCCCATCAGGTAGCGGTCGCACTCGCGCGCGGCGCCGCGGCCCTCGTTTATGGCCCAGACAACGAGGCTCTGCCCGCGGCGGCAGTCGCCGGCCGCGAACACCCCGGGAATGCTTGTCGAATACCTCTCATACTCGGCCTTCACGTTGCTGCGCGCATCGCAGGCGACGCCGATTTCCTTGAGCAGCGCCTGCTCGGGCCCGAGGAAACCCATCGCGAGCAGCACAAGCTGCGCGGGGATCACCTTCTCGGTGCCGGCCTGCTCCTTGGGAACGAACTGCCCCTTCTCGTTCCGATCCCACGTCACCTGGACGGTGACGATGTCCTTCACGCGCCCCTCGGCGTCGGCCCCGAACTTCTTGACGGTGGTGAGGTAGACCCTGGGGTCGGCGCCGAACCTCGCGGCCGACTCCTCCTGGCCGTAGTCCAACTTGTAGACCTTGGGCCATTCGGGCCACGGATTGTCGGCGGCCCGCTCGGTCGGCGGCTTGGGAAGAATCTCGATCTGAACAAGGCCGCGGCAGCCGTGGCGCATGGCCGTCCCGACGCAGTCGGTCCCGGTGTCGCCGCCCCCGATGACGACGACGTCCCTGCCGCGGGCGTGGATGGGGGTGCCATCCGGGTCCCCGGCGAGCACGGCCGCGGTGTTCGCGGTCAGGTATTCCATCGCGAAGTGGACCCCTGCGAGGTCGCGGCCCTCGACCGGCAGGTTGCGCGGCTGCGTCGCGCCCGTGCAGATGACCGTCGCGTCGAATTCCTTCAGGAATATCTGGGGTTCGACGTTCTCCCCGACGTTCGCCTTGCAGATGAACTTCACGCCCTCCTGCTCCATCAGCCGGATCCGGCGCAGGACGACCTCCTTCTTGTCGAGCTTCATGTTCGGGATCCCGTACATGAGGAGCCCGCCCGGGAGGTCGGCCCGCTCAAAGACCGTGACCGTGTGGCCCACGTGGTTGAGCTGCGCGGCTGCGGAGAGACCGGCGGGGCCGGAGCCGATGATCGCGACCTTCTTGCCGGTGCGGACCAGGGGCGCCTCGGGAACAACCCATCCCTCGTTCCATCCGCGGTCGGTGATCGCGCACTCGATGTTCTTGATCGTGACCGGGTTGCTGTTGATGCCGAGGACGCACGAGCCCTCGCACGGGGCCGGGCATACGCGCCCCGTGAACTCGGGGAAATTATTGGTCCTGTGAAGGCGCTCGAGCGCCTCGTGCCAGAGGCCCCGGAAGACGAGGTCGTTCCATTCCGGGATCAGGTTGTTGATCGGGCAGCCCGACGCCATTCCGCTCACGAGCTTTCCCGTGTGGCAGAACGGGACGCCGCAATCCATGCAGCGGGCGCCCTGCTGGCGAAGTTTGTCCTCCCCCATGTGATGGTGAAACTCCGCCCAGTCGCCGACGCGCTTAAGCGGCGGCCTGTCCGCGGGCAGCTCCCGCAGATATTCAAGGAATCCAGTTGGTTTGCCCATCGTGCTTGGTCGGGGGTGTTCTGCTGAAGGAAATCAGTTGCCGCCGACCCTCGATAGGTCGCGCGCGTTCTCCTCAAAGGCTGCCATCACCGCCTCGTCGCCCGTCAGGCCCTGCCCGTGGGCGCGCTGGATGCAGGCCAGCATGCGCTGGTAGTCGTTCGGCATGACCCGGACGAAGCGCGGGACCATCTTGTCCCAGTTGTCCAGGACGAACCGGGCGCGCGCGCTGCGCGTGTAGGCCGCGTGCTTCTCGACCAGCGCGCGCACCTCGGCGATCTCCTCCGGGGACTCGAGATTGCCGACGCCCACCATCTGGCGGTTGACCCGCGCCGGAAAGTCTCCGCGCTCGTCGAGGACGTAGGCGATTCCGCCTGACATGCCGGCGGCGAAGTTTCGGCCCGTCGGGCCCAGCACGACGACGCGCCCGCCTGTCATGTACTCGCAGCCGTGGTCGCCCACGGCCTCCACAACCGCGTTCACGCCGCTGTTGCGCACGCAGAAGCGCTCGCCCGCGACGCCGCGGATGTAGGCCTCGCCGCTCGTGGCGCCGTAGAGCGCCACGTTGCCGACGATGATGTTCTCCTCGGGGACAAACGTCGCCTTCTCGGACGGGTAGACCACGATCTTGCCACCCGAAAGTCCCTTGCCGATGTAGTCGTTGGCGTCGCCCTCGAGCAGGAACGTCATGCCCTTCGGCATGAAGGCCCCGAAGCTCTGGCCGGCCGAGCCCTTGAACTGGATCCGGATCGTGTCCTCCGGGAGGCCCGCGGCCCCCCACTTCTTGGTCAGCTCCCCGCCGGTGATGGTCCCGACGACGCGGTGGACATTGTTAATGGGCAGCTCCGCCACGACCTTCTCGCCGCGCTCGATCGCCGGGCGGCAGATGTCCAGGAGGGTCGTGACATCGAGCGACCTGTCGAGCGAGTGGTCCTGCTGGATCTGGCAGAAGCGCCCGACATCCTCGTCCACGTCGGGCTGGTAGAGGATCTTGCTGAAGTCGAGGCCCTTTGCCTTCCAGTGGTCGACGGCCTTCCTCCCCTCGAGGCGGTCGACGTGACCGACCATCTCCTCGATCGTGCGGAAGCCGAGCTGGGCCATGATCTGCCGGGCATCCTCGGCGATGAAGCGCATGAAGTTCACGACATGCTCCGGCTTGCCCGTGAACTTTGCGCGAAGCTCGGGGTTCTGGGTCGCGACGCCCGTCGGGCAGGTGTTCAGGTGGCAGACGCGCATCATGATGCAGCCGGTGGCGACGAGCGGCGCGGTGGCGAAGCCGAACTCCTCGGCGCCGAGCAGCGC
>CAZHPC010000218.1:0-3495 GCA_964534685.1 uncultured Opitutaceae bacterium | reverse complement strand
ACGGCACCTTCACCGAGCGCACCGAGGAGGCCGGCCTCCTCGGGCTCACGGGCGGCCTCAACATGATCCACTGCGACTACAACAACGACGGGTTCATGGACGTGATGATCCTGAGGGGCGCGTGGATGGGGGTCGCGGGCCACTATCCGTTCTCGCTGCTTCGCAACAACGGCGATTTCACATTCACCGACGTGACGGAGGAGGCGGGGATGCTCAGGCTGCGCCCGACGCACTCGGCGGCGTGGTTTGACTACAATGGAGACGGCTGGCTCGACGTGTTCGTGGTGGCCGAAACCAAGAACGGGGACAACGTCTCCTGCGAGCTCTACCGCAACAACGGGGACGGCACGTTCACCGAGTGCGCCGCGGAGAACGGACTGGACTTCGTGGGGTTCTACAAGGCCGCCGTGACCGCCGACTACAACAATGACGGCCGCCCGGACCTGTTCCTTTCGAGGCTCGACGGGCCGAGGCTGCTCCTGCGAAACGACGGCCCCGCCGGGGCCGACACGTCCCCAGGCGCCCGCTGGAAGTTCACGGAGGTGGGCGAGGCCGCCGGCATCGGGGGCCCGCCCGAATCCTTCTCCTGCTGGTTCTTCGACTACAACAACGACGGGTGGCCGGACATCCTGGTCACGGGGTATCTTATCCAGGACGTGGGCGACATCGCCGCGGAATACCTGGGCCTGCCGTTCGCCGGGCAGCGCGCCAAACTCTACCGCAACAACGGGGATGGCACGTTCACGGACGTGAGCAGGGAGGTCGGCCTGGACAAGCTGATCCTGGCGATGGGGTGCAGCTTCGGCGACCTGGACAACGACGGCTGGCTGGACTGCTACTTTGGTACGGGAAACCCCGACCTCTCCGTGCTCATCCCCAACAGGATGTTCCGCAACGACGGCGGCAAGCACTTCCAGGACGTCACGACCTCCGGCGGCTTCGGCCAGCTTCAGAAGGGCCACGGCGTCGCCTTCGGCGACATCAACAACAGCGGCACCCAGGACGTCTACACCGTGATTGGCGGCGCGGTCGAGGGCGACCACTTCCAGAACCAGCTCTTCGCGAACCCGGGCCACGGGAACAACTGGATCAAGCTCAAGCTGGAGGGCGTGAGGACGAACCGCGCGGCGCTCGGGGTCCGCGTCAGGGTCGTGGCGCAGACGGATGAGGGCGAGCGTTCGATCTACCGCACCGTCGGCACCGGCGGCAACTTCGGTTCCACCACCGTGCGTCAGGAGATAGGCCTGGGGAAGGCGACGGTCGTCAAGCGGGTCGAGATCTTCTGGCCGGTGACGGGGATCACCCAGGTCGTCAAGGGGCTGGAGATCAACCAGCTCTATCACATCAGGGAGGGCGTGGAGGAGCCGACCCTGGTCAAGCTGAAGAGCTTCAAGTGGCCCGTCGACATAGGCGCATAGAAAACGGCGCCTCCGCGGGGATAATTCTGCTATTATGAAGACATGAAGACCTCCGCGACCCGGGTCATTTGGAGCCTTATGCTGGCACCCGCGCTTGGGGCGTTCGGCGCAGAGCCGCAGAACGTGAGCGGCGGAGATGAGGCAACGGCGGCCGTCCAGCCGTCCCCGGGGCTGGCCGCAGCGGCCGCGAGGCCGGCGGCACCGGCCGCACCCACCCAGGAATACCCGCTTTACGCGTTCTCGGCGCTCGGCTCCACCCTCGAGCAGACCGGCCACTTTGGGGAGCTCGGATGGAACGAGGCCCAGTTCAACGCCTTCCTCGACGGGCTGCGCGCGGCCTACCAGGGGAAGGCCTTCACGATGGATGAATCGGCGCAGCGCCTGTCGGTCGACGTGGCCAGGCGGATCGGCGAGATCACGGCGCACGGAAGGCCGCAGACATCGTGGGCTTCGCCCCAGAAGGGGCAGCTCGAGGGCTACTTCAGGGGCATGGAGAAGCGCCTCGGCCTGCAGGCCTCCGCGAGCGGCCTGCGCTACAACGTCCAGCCCGGCAAGAACGGCGTCAGACCCCGTCCCGGAGACACCATCGTCGTCACGGTCCACGCCACCGGAGCCGACGGGACGACCAAGCTGCCGCAGCTCTCGGCGGAGCGGATCAGCGTGAAGATGAACGGGATGATGCCGGGTCTGATGGAGGGTCTCCAGATGATGACCGTCGGGGCCGAGGCCGTCTTTGTGATTCCTCCCTCGCTGTCGTTCGGGGACAAGACGTGGCCTGACGGGGTGGAGCGCGGATCGCCTCTGGTGTACTGGGTCACGCTTCACGACGTGACGGCCTTTGGGACGCAGTAGCATCCCCCGGGGGGAGCCCGACGCGCAGGCCTGCCCGCAATCTAGCGGGCGGCCTCGGAGAGGGTGAGGGTGACCGAGCCGGGCGGGACCGCATATTCCGAATCGGCACCCGACGGCCAGCGCACCCGGACCTTCCGTGGAGGATTCGCGTCGGCGTAGCCGAAGAAGCACTCGGCTGAGGACTGGCTGTAGTAGCCGAAGCCGGCGAAAACCTCGCTCGTGCGCGTCGAGCCGTCCGCGAATGCGATGGTGACGCGGGAGCCGACGCCGGTCGGGTTGCCCGGAGGCCCTTGCAGCCGGACGCCGATGGACCGCCGGCCCGCGGCTCCGGAGTTCCTGAAGGCGAGCGTCGTGCCGTTGTTGCGGGAGACGACAAAGTCTGGCCAGCCGTCGTGGTCGATGTCGATGACGGAGAGGGCCTTGGCGTCGCCTGGGACGACGAGACCGCTCTCTGCGGGGGGAACCGGCGTGAAATGCCCGTGGCCATCGCCGCGAAGGAGCTGGCTCAGGCCCCCGTCAAACCTGCCCACCGGGGGGATCGGCGCGTAGGAGTTCTGCACGGCGTAGATGTCGGCGTTCCCGCCGCCCGTGAAGTCGCCGGCGACAAGGCCCTGCAGGGGCGATATCTGGGCGATTCGTGGCAGGGGCTCGAACCGGTAGGTGCCATCGGGTTGGCTCAGGAGCACGCCGCTCCGAAGCTCGGTCGCCGCGAAGCGCTGGGCGGCCGCCAGCCTCCCTTCCCCCAGGATCTCGCCAAGCGTGGCGCGGGCGTAGGCGTCGTTTCTCGGAAACCTCTTCAGGACGCTGTGGACGGCCGCGCCCATGTCCCTGCGGCAGCGCCACGGAAAGAGGCGGTCTCCCTCGTAGTAGGCCTCGATCGTCAGGGGCTCCTCGCCCTCCCCGGTGAAGTCGCCGTAATAGAGCAGCGCCGGGTGCTCCCGACTCGCGCGGTACTGCGTGTTCAGGCCGACATTTCCGACCACGTAGTCCGGCCTGCCGTCCCCGTTGAAGTCCGCCGACGCGATCGAGGTCCACCATCCGGTGCCGGCCGAGGCGAAGCCCGACCTCTCGGTCCAGTCCTCGAGGCCCGAGCCCCTGTTGTTGTGGAAGTACTTCACGTTTCCCCACTCAAGGGTGAGGAGCAGGTCCGGCCAGCCGTCGCCGTCGACATCGGACCAGAGGGCCGAGGTCACCATGCCCACCTCCCTCAGCCCCGGGGCGAGCC
>CAZHPC010000217.1:0-3504 GCA_964534685.1 uncultured Opitutaceae bacterium | reverse complement strand
GTCAGGTCCTCGTCGGGCGCGATGTCGGCGATGATGTCGAGCACCACCTTCTTGCATTCGTCGTTGGTCATGTGTGAGTCAGCACAGCCCGTTATGCCACGAATCGCTTCACAATCAACGTGGAATTTATCCCCAGCATCCCGAACGAGTTGTTCAGGATGGTGTCGACCCGGGCGGCCTTTGCCGGGGTGTTGAGGACGAGGCCCGGCAGCGCGCATGCCGGGTCCAGGTCGTCGACATTGATGGTCGGGTGCACGGTCAGGTCGTCGAAGGACGGCAGGTTGCCCGCGAGCTCGAGGGCGCCGGCCGCGCCCATGCAGTGGCCTATGAAGCTCTTCGTGTTGTTGATGTAGGTTTCGGGGCAGCCCGAGCCGAAGACGGCCCTGATGGCCTCGCATTCCTGGATGTCGCCCAGCGGCGTCGCCGTGGCGTGCGTGTTGACAATGTGGATGTCCGCCGGCCTCAGGCCCGCGTGCGCGATGGACTTGCGCACGCATTCGGCCTGGCGGGTCGGGTTCGGAAGGACGTAGTCGCTCGCGTCGCTGTTGACCCCGTAGCCGGCGATCTCTGCGTAGATGCGGGCGCCCCGGGCGAGCGCGTCGTCCAGCCGCTCCAGCGTGTAGAGGCAGCCGCCCTCGGAGACGACAATTCCGTTTCGGGCCTTGTCGAAGGGCCGGGAGGCCTTTGCCGGGACATCGTGGGTGGCGAGGGCGCCCTGCGACTTGAAACCCGCGAAGATCCCGAAGGTGTGGATGCTCTCGCTCACGCCTCCGCAGATCGCCAGGTCGACCTCGCCCAGCCGCAGCATCTGCGAGGCGTGGATGAGGCCCAGGTTGCCGGCGGCGCACGCCGCCCCGATCGTGTAGGCGGGTCCCGTGACGCCGAGGTTCAGCGACGCCTCGCCCGCCGGGTTGTTGGCGACCGTGCGCGGGTTGTGGTAATGGGACCAGTACTTCGTGTCGTAGCCGAACTTGGAGATCGCGAAGATCTCGTTCTCGGTCTCGACGTTGCCGTGCTCCGTGCAGCCGATGTAGATCCCGATCCTGTCCTTCGGAAATGCGTCAAAGCCAAGTCCGCTGTCCGCCAGGGCCTCCCTTGCGCACCAGATGCTGATGCTTCCGGCGCGCGTGCCGACGCGGACCTCCTTCTTCTTCTGGTGCTTAAGGGGGTCAAAGTGGCATACCCCCGCAAGCAACCGGCCCATGTAGCGCACGTCCAGCCACTCGATTCCGGCCACGCCGGCCAACAGGTTACGCCGGAACTCCGGCAGTGAGTTGCCGTTCGGTGCCGTCAGGCCGACGCCCGTGATGACGATTCGCGGAAGGCTCATTGTGTGCGCAAGGAGGAAATCGCTAGCCAACAACGGTGGGAACGCAATAAAAGCTTCCTCTCAATGAACGTTCTTGTCGTCGGGGGCGCGGGTTATATCGGAAGCCATTGCGTGCGGCAGCTTTCGGCGGCCGGCCACAGGCCGGTTGTCCTCGACAGCCTGGTCTACGGGCACCGGGGCGCCGTCGCGAGCGGGGTGCCCCTGCACGCGGGGGACCTTGGGGATGAGCGGCTTGTCGCGGAAATCCTCGCCCGCGAGAAGATCGACGTCGTCATGCATTTTGCGGCTTTCTGCTATGTCGGAGAGTCGGTCACCGATCCGCTCAAGTATTACCTGAACAATTCGGCGGCGACGCTGCACCTGCTAAGCGCGATGCTCGGGGCCGGAGTGCGCAAATTCGTGTTCTCCTCGACCTGCGCCACTTTCGGGATTCCCGACACGCTGCCGATGCCGGAGACGCTCCCCCAGGCCCCGATCAACCCGTACGGCCAGACAAAGCTCGACATCGAGAACGCCCTGAGGGCCCTTGCCCGAGCGGGGAAGATCTCATTCGCCGTATTTCGGTACTTCAATGCCGCCGGTGCGGCGGAGGACGGCTCGATCGGCGAGGACCACGATCCGGAGACCCACCTCATCCCGCTTGCGATCGACGCGGCCATAGGGAAGCGCCCGTCGCTCCAGCTTTTCGGCACGGACTACCCCACCCCGGATGGCACCTGCCTGCGCGACTACGTCCACGTGGACGACCTGAGCCGCGCCCACATCGCCGTCTTCGACAAGCTGGCGGAGCTTAGCGCCGCGCACTTCTACAACCTGGGGACGGGAACGCCCTCCTCCAACCGCGAGGTGATCCGGGCCGTCGAAAAGGCCACGGGAAAGAAAATCAAGGTGATCGAGAGCGCCCGCAGGCCGGGCGATCCTCCCGCTCTCTACGCCGACTCGGCGAAGGCGAAGAGCGAGCTTGCTTGGAAGGTCAAGTTTCCCGACATCGACGCGATCGTTGCGACGGCCTGGAACTGGCACCGGACCCATCCAAACGGCTTCGGCGGCCGCTAGAGCCGCTTCCGAAGCGCCGCCTTGGTCAGCCCGAGCCGCTTTGCGGCTGCCGCCTCGTCCCCGCCCAGCGCCTTGACGACCCGCCGGGCGATCTCGCGCTCAAACTGCGCCAACAGCGGCTCGTCCGAGGACCCAAGCTGGTCGGCCAGATAGTCGAGTGCCGAGTCCACGGTGAGCGCAAAGGGCGAAGTTGACTCGCCGGTGGATCCGCGGATCTCCGGGGGCAGGTCCTTCACGAGGATCGCGTCACCCTGCGCCACGACGGCGCTCCGGTACACGACGTTTTCCAGCTCGCGCACATTTCCCGGCCAGACATGGCGCGTCAGGACGGTCATCGCCTCCGGCGACACCCTTGAGGTGCGCGCCTTCTTCTGCTTGACGAGATTCTGGACGCAGAAGTCCACGATCTGCGGGATATCCTCGGTCCGCTCGCGAAGGGGGGGCATCCTGATTCGCACGACGTTCAGGCGGTAGTAGAGGTCCTCGCGGAACGCCTTGGACCTAACGATCGCCTCCAAGTCCTTGTTCGTCGCCGCGATTATCCGGACATCGACCTTGATCGTTTCCGTGCCCCCGACCCTCTGGATGTCGCCTTGCTGCAGGACGCGGAGGATCTTCGTCTGCGTGGCGAGCGCCATGTCGCCGATCTCGTCCAGGAAGATGGTGCCCCCGTCGCAGAGTTCGAACTTGCCGATCCGCTGGCCCGTCGCGCCCGTGAACGACCCCTTCTCATGCCCGAAGAGCTCGCTCTCGATCAGGTTCTCCGGAATCGCCGCGCAGTTGACGGCGATGAAGGCCTTGCCGGCCCTATGGCTGTGCTTCCAGATAGACCGCGCAACGAGCTCCTTCCCGGTGCCGCTTTCCCCGGTGATCATCACGGTCACATCGCTCGCGGTGACCTGGCCAATGACCTTGAAGACCTCCTGCATCACGGGCGAGGAACCCACGATCCCCTCCTTGTAGTCCTCGGTGTTTATGGTCGGCTTGTAGTCGCCAACAGCCCTGAGGTCGGCATGGGTCTTGAGCGCGTTCTCCGCAAGGGCGAGCACCTTCTGGGGGTCGAAGGGCTTCATGACGTAGTCGAGCGCGCCGTACTTCATCGCCTCGATGGCGGTCTG
>CAZHPC010000216.1:0-3529 GCA_964534685.1 uncultured Opitutaceae bacterium | reverse complement strand
TCAAGGTCTTCGCGGACGCCGCCCGCGAGGGCGGCCTTGTATTCTGAACCAAAGCCCATGAGCAACGATAACGCACCCATCGCAGACCCGGCGGCCGTAGCCGCTGCGGCCCCCGCCCCCGCCGCCGCCCCCGCCGCCGCTCCTGCCGCCGCCCCTGCGACAGCGCCCGCTTCCACTCCCTATTCCAACCGCCCCCAGCGCCGCGATGGCCACGGTGGCGGCGGCATGCGCGGCCCGCGCCGCGACAACCGCAGGGACCAGCCGCAGAACACGGGCGACGGCCCCTCGATGATCGAGAAGGTCGTCTTCATCAACCGCTGCGCCAAGGTGGTCAAGGGCGGCCGGCGGTTCAGCTTCGCGGCGCTCACTGTGGTCGGAGACCAGAAGGGCAACATCGGTGTCGGCTACGGCAAGGCGAACGAGGTTCCCGACGCGATCAAGAAGAGCACCGAGCACGCCAAGAAGCGGCTCATGCACGTGAAGCTGAAGGGCGACACGATCCCTCATGACGTCATTGGCGAGTTTGACGGCGGCAAGGTGCTTCTCAAGCCGGCCTCGCCCGGCACCGGGCTCATCGCTGGCGGCGGCGTGCGTGCGGTCCTGGAGGCTGCGGGCGTCAAGAACGTCCTCACGAAGTCGATGGGATCGAAGAATCACATCGCCGTCGTGAACGCCACGGTCAAGGCGCTGCTCCAGCTGCGCCTGGCCGAGGACTTTGCAAAGCTGCGCCAGGCCTAAAGCGACCCATTTCAAGATTATCCGAGTTCCATCCCGCCACATCGCGTGGGGTGGGGCGCTTCCGAGGAAAACACCATGAAACTCCACGAGCTAAAGAACGTCCCCGGTGCCGTGCACCGGAAGAAGAGAGTCGGCTGCGGCGAAGGCGGCGGCCACGGCAAGACCAGCACCCGCGGCGGCAAGGGCCAATCCGCGCGTTCAGGCTCGAGCTTCCGCCCCGGCTTCGAGGGAGGACAGATGCCCCTCTACCGCAAGCTGCCGCACCGCGGATTCAACAACTACAACTTCCGCACCGAGATCGCCGTCATCAACCTGCGCGACCTGGCCGGGCTTGACGCCTCCGTGACGGCGGTCGACGCCGCGGCGCTCGCAAAGGCCGGCCTCATCCGATCCGGCGAGTCCGTGGTGAAGGTGCTGGGCGACGGCGAGATCACGCGCGCCCTCAATGTTACGGCCGCCAAGTTCTCAGGATCGGCCAAGGCGAAGATCGAGAAAGCCGGGGGCAAAGCAATTGTCGGATAACGTGCCCCAAGCATGATCTCCGCGTTCACGAATTCGCTAAAGATCCCCGAGCTCCGCTCGCGGATATTCTACACGCTTGCGCTGCTCTTTGTGGCGCGCGTCGGCTGCGCCATCCCGCTTCCCGGCATTGATCCGCACCCGCTGGAGACCTTCTTCAAGCAGCAGTCGGGTGGGACGAGCGGCTCGATGATCGGCCTCTACAACATGTTCACGGGCGGGGCGCTTCTGAAGGGAGCCGTCTGCTCGCTGGGCATCATGCCGTACATCAGCGCCTCGATCATCTTCCAGCTGATGACTGCGGTGGTCCCGGCGCTCAGCCGCCTCCAGCAGGAGGGCGACGTGGGTCGCCAGAAGATCACCCAGTACACGCGCTACGCCACAGTCCTGATCTGCATCGTTCAGGGAACGCTGACGATTCTTGCCCTTGAGAATCCGGCCAAGCTGTTCCCCGGGTACGACGTCTCCATCTACGGCAACATCGTCGTTGTAGGGCGCATAGGGTTTCTCATCACGTCCGTGATCTACCTGACCGCGGGCACGATGCTCATGATGTGGCTGGGCGAGCAGATCACGCAGCGCGGCATCGGCAACGGCGTGTCGCTCCTCATCACGGTTGGCATCCTTGCAACCCTTCCGGGAGCGATCGCCCAGACCAAGCAATTCTTCTTCGGTCCGGTCGGAACCAGCGCCGGCCATGGCACGCCCCTCGCGGTGGTCATGATCCTCCTCTTCTTCGCGGTCACCATGGGGATCATCATGGTGGTCCAGGGCCAGAGAAAGATACCCGTCCAGTACGCGAAGCGCGTCGTGGGCAACAAGGTCATGGGCGGCCAGAGTTCATTCCTTCCCCTGAAGGTAAACTACTCGGGCGTCATGCCGGTCATCTTCGCGCAGGCGATCCTGCTCTTTCCCCAGCAGATCATGTCGCAGCTTGGCGCCGCGTTCAACCTGCGCTTCCTGAGCGAGTTTTCACAGAACCTGCTGCGCGGCCACTGGACCTACTATACGGGGAACGCGGTCCTCATCCTCTTCTTCAGCTATTTCTGGGTCTCGGTCATGTTCAAGCCGATCCAGATCGCGGACGACCTCAAGAAATACGGCGGCTACATCCCCGGGGTGCGCCCCGGCGAGCCGACTGCGCAGTTCCTGGACTTCATCATGACCCGGCTGACGTTGGCGGGCGCGATCTTCCTCACGATCATCGCCGTCATGCCGGACATCCTGCTCTTCGAGCTCAACGTCCCCTCGCGAATTGCTTACTTCTTCGGAGGCACGGGGATGCTGATCACGGTGGGCGTCATCCTCGATACGATGCGCCAGATCGAGACGTTTCTGCTCCAGCGCCACTATGATGGCTTCCTCAAAAAGGGCAGGATTCGCGCCCGATCCTCAGATGGCAGACCTGGCGCACTGGGCGACGCGCTGGACCTGAAGGCGGTCGGAAAGCTCTGCCTTGCGGTGGGATCGCTATTCCTCTTCGGATTGGTGATTTGGGCCGCACGACATTGGGGTGGAAAATGATCTCCCTTTGGGCTTTACAACGGTCCGGATGTCAGCGATATTCAACCTCTTTTCCCATTTAGGCGCTCCCGCCCAAACGAAACTCCTTCTGCTCGGTCCGATTGATTTTCGCACGGAAGAAATGATGAACCGGGCACGTTCTTTGCAGATTGAGCACGTCTCTCCCGCCGGCCTAATGCAGCGGGGGATTTCGCGGTCCCGCGGCTCTGCCGCCGGGAACGAAGCCACCATCCTGGCGCACCTGCGCCGCTGGTTCTTCGCGCGCAAACCTGATGCGGGATTTGTCCTCACGGACTTCCCGGCTACGTTGCTCCAAGCAAGAGTGTTCGACGAATGGCTGGACGCCCGCGGCGAGGAAATCGACGCGGTGGTCGCTGGTGCCGGCGCCTTTGAGCCGGTCGTGGAACACTATCGCACACTCGGCCTCCTCACGGAGGTGGCCGGCGCCGCCCGATGATTCCCGTAAAGAGCAAGGAGGGTATCGTCCGGATGCGAGAAGCGTGTGCCATGGCCGCCACGGTGCTTGAGTCTCTCAAGCCCCTTGTTCGGCCGGGAATAACGACAATGGACTTGGAGGAAGCGGGCCGCGCGGAGATCGCGCGCTTGGGAGCGCACAGCGCCTGCTACGGATATGAGCACGGTTCGCGCCGGTACCCGGCGCACACCTGCATCTCGGTCAATGACGAGGTGGTCCACGGAATCCCCTCGTTTAGGCGCATCCTGCGCGAGGGGGACATCGTATCGCTCG
>CAZHPC010000215.1:0-3532 GCA_964534685.1 uncultured Opitutaceae bacterium | reverse complement strand
AGTCCGCCCGGCGCGCCAAGTTCGGCAACACGGTCTTCAACCAGGAGCCCGACATCAAGAACGGGGTCGGCGGCCTCAGGGACTATCAGAACACGCTATGGATGGCGCGCGTGAAGCTCGGCATCACGCGGATGGAGGAGCTCACCGCGGAGGGCCACCTGAGCCCCGCCGAGGTGAGCGAGTTCAGCCGGTCCTACGATTTCCTGCTGCGCGTGCGCAACGACCTGCACTTCCAGAGCGCCCGACCGACCGACATCCTGAACCTCGATTCGCAGCCCCGGGTGGCCCTCAACCTGGGCTACACCCAGGTGGCCCTCCTTGCCCGGGTGGAGGCGTTCATGCAGGACTACTACCGAAGCGCTCAGGCGATCTTCCAGACGTCGAAGACCGTCGAGAGCAGGCTTGCCCTGGCGATCGGCCGGAAATCGAGCGGAGCCAAGGTCCCGATCCGCGAGGCCCTCAAGATCGCCCGCCTGCGCCGGTCCCGGCGGGTTGACGGCTTCGTCGTCCGGGGCAGCGAGCTCGCCGCGGAGGACCCTGGCGTCTTCAGGGCCGACCCGGTGAGGCTGATCCGGGTGTTCAGGCACTGCCAGCAGCTCGATTGCACGCTCGACTTCCATCTGGCCCAGCTGATCCGGGAGTCACTCCCCCTCATGGCCGGCATCATGAACTCCCCTGATTCGGCCATGGCCTTCAGGGCGATCCTTTCGGAGTCAGGGGCGGTCTACCCCGTGCTCCAGCAGATGCACGAGCTCGGCGTCCTGGGCGCCTACATCCCCGAGTTCGCTGCCCTGACATGCCTCGTGCAGCACGAATTCTATCATCGTTATACCGCTGATATACATACGCTTAATGCAATCAATGAGCTCGACCTGATCTTCACGGAGGCCGAGCCGATGAAGATGAAATACCGGAGCGTCCTGCACGAGGTGGAGGATTCCGCACTGGTCTACCTCACCCTCCTTCTCCACGACATAGGCAAGGCCGTCGGCATCAAAAACCACTCCGAATCCGGCATGAGGCTGGCCGGGCCTACGATGGAGCGGCTGGGTGTCTCCGAGCGGGGTCGCGAACTTGTTTCATTTGTTATCAAGAATCATCTCGCGATGGCACGATTCTGGCAGAAGCGGGATGTAGATGACCCAAAAACATCAGCCAGCTTTGCCGAATTGGTCGGGGATCCCGAGCGCCTGCGGTGCCTTTACGTACACACGTTCTGCGACGCGCGGGGCACCTCATCCGATCTTTGGAATAGCTACAAGGACACTCTTCACACTACACTGTACCGCAACACCCTCGAGCGCCTGAGGCTCGGGGCGGCCGTTGACGCAAGCTTTGAGGAAAAACGCAAAATGACCGAACAGGAACTGATCGCCAAACGGATCCCGGGCATCAGCGACGACGAGATCGCCGCCCATTTCAGCCTTCTGCCCGACCGCTATTTCATCCTGACGGATGCGAGCGAGATAACGCTGCACATCCAGATGGTGAACAAGCTGCTCAAATCGATCACCGCAACGGACTCGGTCGGCTCGCTCAAGCCGGTGATCGACTGGAAGGACGACCTCAACCGCTCGCTGACGGTCGTGAACGTGGTCACGTGGGACCGGGCCGGCCTTTTCTACAAGCTCGCCGGCGCGTTCAGCGTCGCGGGCCTGAACATCCTCGGCGCGAAGGTGATCTCGAGGACCGACCACATCGCGATCGACACGTTCTACGTCGTGGAGCCCGGGCGCGGCGTCGTGCAGAACTCTGCGGCTCAGGAATCGTTTGCAAAGATCATCGAGTCGTCGCTCATGTCGAATTCGGACCTCTACCCCGACATACTCGCCCAGGCCAAGAAGATCGCCGCAACCCGCTACCTCTACGCCAAGGGCGGTGAGACGCTCCACAGCTCGTTCCCGCCGACCGTGGACGTCTACCACGAGATCTCGATGCAGCGCACGATCGTCGAGGTGCAGGCCAGGGACCAGATCGGCCTCCTCTACCGGCTCGCGAAGGCGATCTCCGACTTCGGGTTCGACATCACGTTCGCCCGGATCGGGACCGAGCGGGGTGTCGCAATCGACACCTTCTACATCGAGAGTGCGAACCACGAGCCCGTCGAGGACCCGGATAGGCTTCAGAAGCTCCGGTCGGCGCTTTCGGAGGTGATAACGCCGGCCCCGGTTCAAGTCGCAGAGGAAGCCTGACGAGCCGCGTTCTCCCTTGCACGCGCTCCCCGCGCCTGCACGACTTCCTTCCATGACCGAAGACGCGGAACTGAAGGCGCTCCACGCCATCTCGTCCCTGGCTTCGGGCACCGACGACCCGGGAGCGGCCACCCGGGAGATCCTCGCCATCGCATTGGGCGCGTTCGGTTCCGACGCCGGGGTCGTCGCGTTCCAGAATCCCGAGACGGGCAGGCTCGAGATCGAGGCCTCCCTCGGACTTCCGCCTGATGCGGACCGCTCGTTCGCCCCGGGCCAGGGCATCCCGGGATGGGCCGCCTGGCACGGCAAGCCCGTCCTCGTGCCCGACACGCCCGCGGACGCCCGCAGCCGGCCGGTCCGCAGCCAGACCCGCTGCGAGATGGCGGTCCCGATGCTCCTCGCGGACGGCCACGTACTCGGCGTGCTCGCCGTGAGCCGCGACACGGCCGGCGCGTACGGCTCCGGCGACCTGGACTGCCTCGTGAGGCTCTCGGACGTGGCGGCCCGTGTTCTGCGCAGGCTCTGGGACCTGCGTCACCTCCGGGAGAAGGCCCGCCAGCTGGAGACGCTGATCGCCACCGGCCAGGCGCTCGTGGGCAAGCTCGAGCAGCGGGAGCTCTTTGACACGCTGACCCGGGACGCCGCAGCCATGATGCAGGCCAAGGCCTGCGCGCTCTTCCTCGTGGACCCCCGATCCGACGGCCTGCAGCTCGCCTCCTACAGGGGCGCCCCTGAGACACTGGCGCCCGAGGGGGAGCTGCCTCTCCGCCACTGCCTCGCGGCATCGGCCGTCAGGACGAGGCGGCCGGTCTCGTTCGTTGACATCCAGTCGCCCGAGTACCGCGACCTCCTTGACCTGCCCCGGGACCCCGAGCTCCGATCGGTGATCGCGACGCCCATGATGTTCGAGTCCGAGGTGCTGGCCGTCCTAGTCGTATTCATGGACAGAATTCGGATCTTCGACAACGATGAGAAGCGCCTGTGCAGCGCGCTCGCGAGCCTCGGCGCCGTCGCCCTCCAGAACTCCCGGCTCTACTCACGCGTCTTCATGAGCGAGGAGTCGCTCCGCAAGAACGAGCGGCTGACAACGCTCGGCCTCCTGGCCGCCGAGATCGCCCACGAGATCCGCAACCCGCTCACGGTGCTCAAGCTCCTGCACGGCGGCCTGGGCTTGGACTTCGCGGAGGGCGATCCCAGGCGCACCGACATGCGCGTCATCGGGGAGAAGCTCGACCAGCTCGAGTCGATCGTGACCCGGGTGCTCAACTTCGCAAAGGCGCCCACAAGCCTGCACGCCCGCCACCAGGTCGCCGAGGTCGTCGCCGACACGCTCGTCCTGG
>CAZHPC010000214.1:0-3546 GCA_964534685.1 uncultured Opitutaceae bacterium | reverse complement strand
TGTTCCGCGTCACGCTGTTTCAGGAACATTTCTTCATGATAAAGGCGGCGGTGATCACGTAGTTTTCGGGTGCGCCGCGTAAAGCGTGACGTTCTGGATGGGCGGATTTGGATCGCGCCAGGATGATCGCGGTGTTTTTCAGAACAGGGACATCTGGCGAGCGTCGTGTTTTGCGCGACGGGTCCGTTTGGCTTGGATCAACCGGTGGGCCGAAGCGAGCAGTTCGACGTGGTGCGCTTCATGCTGCACGTTCGCTGCGAGGCATGCGGAAGCGAGGACCTGGTCGATGGCATTGCGGATGTGCTTGAGTTCGTCGTAGAGCTCGTCGCCGTGGTGCCGGAACCAGTCCTGCAGGCATTTCAGGAGGTATGCGGGGAAGTAGGCGCCGTAACGGCAGGGATCGCCGTGGGCTGCGATGGCCTCGAGGCGTTGCGCGATGAGCAGGTTATACCTCGCCGGCGAGCACGTCAGGTTGCGACATTTTAGCCAGGTCGACGGCCATGTTATTGCGTAAACGAGCATCCGCCTATCTCGGTGGAAGTCGCCCTTGGGAAGCGCTGCATAAAAACGGCGCTCCACGGCGACCAAGAGTTGCTGGACCGCGTCCCCTGTCTCCGGCTGGGCAACGGCACCCTTCACGACATCGGCCGGGCCCGCTCAAGCCACGGCAGCGCGTCCAGGGCCACCTGGACGTCGGCCGAGGTGACGGCGCGCCGGTTCGCGAGGGCGGCCTGCTCCATCGCCCGCTGCAAGAGGGCGTTGAGGGTGCGAGGGATGCCCTGCGCCGACTGCAGGAGAAGCGTTTCGGCTGCGGGCTCGAAGGGACTGGAGTGGATTCCGACCTCGGCAAGCCGGCGGTGAAGATACTCGCTAAAGCTTTCAGCGGGCCAACGCTCCAGATGCAGGCAAAACCCGAGACGCGACACGAGCGCCTTGTTCACGCCGAGATCGAGCCGCCCCATGAGATCCTCGTCCCCGCAGAGGACGAGCGAGAACGGCGTCGTTGCGTCCGTCCTCGCGCACGTCAAGAGCCGCAGCTCCTCCAGGGCGGCTATCGCCAGATCCTGCGCCTCCTCGATCACCACGATCGGCCAGGCCGGTGCCCATTCCTGCCACAGCTCGGACAGGAGCGCCACGTTGTCGCCCTTTCGGTACATCGCGGTCTTGCCGCCCAGCCTCACCAAGTGGCGCAGCAGATCGGAGCTCATGAGGGAACCGTGCGCCATGCGCAGGAAGCGGTACTGCTTGGGCGAGAGCCGCTCGCTCCAGCGGTACAAGAGCGTGCTCTTGCCGACGCCGTTCGGACCGTGGAGGACGCCGCTCGCATGCACGCCCGCCAGCTGATCGAGCCGGCGGTACGCCTCCTGCCAGGACGGGTGGCTGAGCACCACTTCGCCCTCGGCCATGCCGGGCCAGCGGCTGGCGCCCCACAGCGTTTTTAACGCCACATCCAAACTCTGTTCAGTAGATTTCACGGTCATAGTCGTTGGTGGTGATGTGCAGCTTGCTGTTGCGGTGCTTGTCGCAGCGCACCGCCAGCCCCATGAAGCGCTCGCCAAGCCACACCTCCATGCGCGCGAGCGTGATCGGATCAAAGCGCGCCGTGATGACCTGGCCGCGCAGGTGCGCGGCCACTTCCCACAGGTCCGCCCCGAGCGAGAAGGTCGCGTCCTTTCTCACGCGGCGGTTCTGCCGCATGAAAAACAGCCGATCGAGCGGCACATCCCTTTCCAGGAGCCTTAGCGAGGTCCCCAGCCGCGCGAAGCGCCCGGCCGGGGACTCGCCCTCCAGCGCCGCGTGCGCTCGCTGATGATAGTCCGTTTCCAGCCATTTCCAGAACCGGGCGTTCAAGGCCGCAATCGATGCGGCCGATTCAAAGACCAGGGTCGGCAGGAACTGCGTCTGCACCGTCCAGAAAAACCTCTCGATCTTGCCCTTCGACCAGCTGTGGTACGGCTTACAGTGGATGAGCCGGATGCCCAAGTTCGCGCACACGATCGCCAGATGCTGGCTGCGGAACGCGCTGCCGTTGTCCGTGTAAAGCTTGTCCGGAAGCCCGCGCGTTTGGACCGCGCGGCGCAGCGTGTCCAAAAACCCCTCGAGACGCTCAGCGCCGTAAAACTGGGCGTGAGGCACCAGGCGCGTGCAGTCGTCCAAGAGCCCGAACAGGAACGTCCGCTCTGTGGAGTCATCCCCCGTCTTGATCGTGGGCCCGTGCATGCAGTCCGCCATCCACAGGAGATTGGGCAATGCCAGCTCGAAGGCCTTCGTCGGGCCACCCACAAGCCCCGAGCCCGCTCGCAGGCTCTGGCGGTCCAGCCCCGCCTCGGCCAGCCGGCGCTGCAGTGTACTCGAGCTAAATGTCCCCGGCAGAAGGATTCCCTGGCGCACCAGCTCGTCGCTCAAGGCCTTCACGGTAAATTGCGGGTGCTCCCGCCGCAATTTGATCAACGCCTCCACCGCCGCCGGGTCCACCGCCTTCGGTATCCCTCGGTCCGAACGCGGGCGGTTCTGCAGCGCCGCAAACTTGTCGCGCTTGTACCGGTAGTACCAATCCTCGATCGTGCGGGCCGAAAAATAACGCCCGTCCCAGGCTTGCAGCGCCGCCTGCTCGATCGCCTGGACCATGGACTGCCCGCTCTGGATCGCCTGGACGACCAGTTGCACCGCTGCGAAGCGTCCCAGGGCCCGGTTTTCGCCAGGATCCTCCGTGGAAGAGCTCACGTTCATCGCCAGCCACCGTCTCACCCACCGCCGCGAAGCCGCGATAATTTCGTTGTGTGGGACCGGCCGATATTCAGCCTCTTAGATACTCTTTCCGACCCGATCGTGCTCACACTTTGGCTGGCTGATGGCACTGGTACCTCTTGAAGAGGGAAGTTCTAAACTCATTAACCAGTCGGCATGCGGCGGACCCTAATCCGCCGCATGCCTCCTTCAGCCAGGGCCACGGGCCCTCTCCCACCGGCGGCGACCCGCCCAGCCCGTGCCCGATCCTCCGCCACAGCGCCACCCGGTAGGCGTTCATCCGGCGCTCATATTCCTGCAAAAGAGCCTCCCAGCGCCGCACATCCCGGCGAGCCCTCATTCCGTCCAGATACGCCTCAAACGTCCCCACGGCCACCAGCCGATAGCTCAACGCAAAATTCGGCAGGTAGCTCACCGTTCGCCGGCATCCCAGACAAAGGAATCGCGCCACCCATATCGTGACGATCTGCCCGATCCCACCGGTTATCCCCCGCCGATAATTCCCGTGCCGATGCAACCGCCCAGGACGACCACAACGCGGACACACCCGCTCCGCCATAACCTGCCGCTGCGCCTCGCTCGCCACGTACGCCTCGGCCGTAAGTTCACACGGGTAAATGCGCTGCATTTACCCTCTGCACCTAAACACACCCATCCCAACCGTCACATTCTTTCCACGTCACGCCACACTCAACACGGCACTCCTCATCACTCTACCAACGGGGTTCTTCACACCACCTCCGACCATACCGTGACCAAACCCAATCCCGTCTTCAGGAAACACCGTGACGCGGGACA
>CAZHPC010000213.1:0-3557 GCA_964534685.1 uncultured Opitutaceae bacterium | reverse complement strand
GCTTCAACGGGATCCACTCGATCCTCCACTACACGCGGGCGGCCCATTTCCTCGGGCTGTGGAGGTCGGAGCGCCTGATGATCGAGCGGTTCCTCACCGACCCGGCTGCCGATGTCCTCGAGGCCGGCTGCGGAGCCGGCCGGGTGACGCTTGGACTCTGGGAAATGGGCTATAGGAGCATCCATGCGTTCGACTTCGCGGACGAGCTGGTGGATCAGGCGCGCCGCCTTGCGCGCGAGCAGGGCGCCGGATCGATCGTCTTCGCGTGCGCCGACGCGACGACCGTCGGGACGCCCGAGCTCGGCCCGGCGCCGGCAGGGGGTTTCGGGGCGGCCCTCTTCATGTTCAACGGCCTCATGCAGATCCCCGGCCGCCGGAACCGCCGGGCGGCGCTCGGCCGCCTGCACGCGCTCTGCCGGGACGGCGCGACCCTCATCTTCACGACGCACGACCGGGACGTTTCCGGCGACGACGGGTCCTGGTGGCGGGACGAGGCCGCCAGATGGGCGGACGGGCGCCAGGACCTCCGGCTGACGGATTTCGGGGACCGCCGCTTCAGGGACGAGAGTGGCGAGGTCTTCATCCACATCCCGGACCGCCAGGAGATCCTATCCGACCTCTCGGCGACCGGCTGGCGCCACGGTTACGACGCGATGCGCGGCGAACTGGCGAAGGAGGGGCCGGATGTCACGAGCTTCTCGGACAACTGCAGGTTCTGGGTTGCCAGCCGCTGCCCGTGAGCCCGGCCTAGACCCCCCTGCCCTCGTTGAAACCGTAGATGCGGTAGTGGGATTCCCCCGACGTGCAAAGACTCGACGCGACGGCCTCGCGGACGTCTGGATAACGCCTGAGATAGGATTCCTCGGGAAACGGGAAACCCGGCCCGAAGGCCGCGGGATCCACGATGACCGGGGGACGCAGGCGCTTCAGCCAGTAGCCCCCGTTCAGGGGCTCGATGTCCATGCCCCTTTCGACGCAGTCGATCGCGCTGAAGTAATGGCAGGCGACGGATGCGCAGGTGCGTCTGAAGTCCGCAATCGGGCTTCCTCCGTGGACGAGGTCCGAGTGCCAGATGAGCACGTCTCCCTTCCTTGCCAAAAGCTTCCGCCCTCTGAGGCCCCTGAGCCGCAGCTGCACGTCAATGTAATCGAACCAGTCCACGATCTCGTCGCGCGTGGCGTGGTGGCTGCCGTCGTTGAATGTGTAGAGGGGGATCTTGTGGCTGCCCGGGTAGTAGACCAGGGGGCCTGCGTCGGGGTGGACGTCCTCAAGAGCGACCCAGGCGGTGACCAGCGAATGGGGTGTCCGGGGAGTCATGTACAGCGAGTCGATGTGCTTTGGCTGGGAGCTGCCCTTCTCGAAGCTTAGGCTGCTGCACAGGACCGCCGCGTCGCCGAGAAGGTCCCCCAGGATGGCCGCGAGCCCGGCATCCAGAGCAAGGTCGCGGATCTCCTCGCCCAGCAGGTGGAGGTCGTGGAACTTGAAATGTCGCGTCTCGGGATGGGCCGCCTGCGCCCAGAACGAGCGCCGGCCGCTCTGGAGGCAGTCGGCAACCACCTCCTGGGGCCTCTCGCGCAGCACTCTCCGGAGAGTCGAGAGCGCGCGGTCGATCCGGTACGGAGCGAAGAACCCCTCCATGAACGCGCATCCGTCCCGCTCAAACTCGGAATGGCCGACACCCGCCTCGGCGTCGCTCAGCTGATTCATCGCTAGGTTCACGCCTAGGCATGACAACCGAGGCCGCCGAAGCCGCTACTCGCGCCCGGAACAAAGCTCCGGCTCCGCGCGACGCGAGCCGGATCGCCCTCGTTGCGGCGGACTGGCGCAACCCTACTTCACGACCGGCATGTGGATGTCGCCGGAGTGCGAGATGATGCCAAACCCGTAGAGGAGCCAGAGGACCACCGCAATCACCACGACAATGTTGATGATCGACTTGATGGTAGACTGCATCGGAATGTACGTGTTTATCAGCCAGAGAAGTACGCCGACGACGATGAGGGTGAGCACGACGGTAACGAGGGGCATATGGGTCCTTGAATTAAGCGGGCGATCGCCCGCTTCGGAGGAAAATATACGATGGCGGAGGCCTCCAGGGTATGGGGTGTAACCCGACAGGTCGTTGAGCGGCAAAGGACGTTTGCTCCGGCCGGCGGCCGGAAGGACCCGTGACAAAGGGCGCCCGCCGGTGTCCAATCATCGACAGCCGCCGGGCACACCCTACCCATGAACGACCTCGAGCGCATCCAGCATCACCACGGCGGCCCCCATGCAAACGCCGATGGGCCCCATGGCGCCTCCCGGAGTCGCCTTCACCACAGCCCTCTCTTCTGGGTCGCGGCATTCTTCATCCTGCTCGCGATGGCTATCTTCGTGTTCACGGACGGCTTTCTGCTGCGGCCGCGCGGGCCGGCGCGGGCGCCAAGCGCCAGCGGAGGAGGCTAGTCCCGATAGGGCGCCCTAGATCTGCGAAAACCCGGCGGGGATGAGGAACCGGCTGGTGATCTTCGAGACCGTGTCGGCGTACTGCGGGTCGTTCTTCAGCCTCACCCAGACAGGATGCACGCCGAAAGCCGCCCAGTTCCTCTTGTGCGTCTCCATGTCGGGGCTGCAGAGCATATAGGTGAGCTGGGGAAGATCCCTGCCCACGAGCGCCTGGCCGTAAAACACGGGCGAGAGGCCGAGCTCCTGCATGACGGCGATCTCGCCGGCGTTGAACATGGCCACCTTCTTCAGCGCCTTGAGCTCGCCGTAGCTCTCGTAGGTGCGCATCTCGAAGATCCGCGGCTTGCGCTCGCGGGCAAGTGCCGGAACGGCAAGCCTGGGAAGCCCCGCGAACGGGAGGAAGAGCCAGCTGTCGATCCGGTCGAACGCGGGCTGGTCCTTCGTCGGGGAGGTCAGGTATTCCGGGCCGGCCGCCAGGACGGCGGGGTCCGCGTTGAGAGAGGCGGCGACGGCGGCGGCGGATTCGAGCGACGGATGGGGGATCAGCACCCAGACGGCCGGTCCGTCCTTCGCATCCGGCTCGGTGAAGACGCCCACGGCCTCCACGCCGCGGGCGTTCAGGGCCGGTATGAGGGCCTTCTCGAGGTATCCGTCCAGCAGGGCATGGGGCGCGCCGGGCCGCAGCCGGTAGGCACGCAGTTCAAGGTACTCGCCTCCAGCGATTTGGGGCTCCCCCGCCTTGGATGTGGACGCCATGCCGGCTAGGGCTGCTGTGGCGGATGCTGCAAGGGAAGTTTTCAAGAAATCGCGTCGATTAATGTCGTTCATGGGGTCTTGGGGTCAATATGTTCGGGAAAGAGCCTCGCCAGTCCAGCCTCCGAGGCCTCGGCGATCCCGCGTTCGGTCACAAGGCCCGTCACCAGGCGCGCGGGAGTGATGTCGAACGCCGGATTCGCCGCGCCGCTGCCCTCGGGGGTGAGCGCGACCGTCGCCACCTTGCCGTCCGGAAGCCGCCCCGAGAGGTGCGTCACCTCTCGCGCGGAACGGTTCTCGATGGGAATCTCGCGCAGGCCGTCGCGCACGCTCCAGTCGATGGACGGAGAGGGAACCGC
>CAZHPC010000212.1:0-3617 GCA_964534685.1 uncultured Opitutaceae bacterium | reverse complement strand
GTGTCGACTACGGCACGCTCTTCGAGGCCGGGCGGGCGGAGGCCGAGCGGAGCGGAGCATCGTCGAACCCGGTTCGGTTCTTCATCCGCGTCTTCACCCTGCGGTTCCTGCTCTTCCGGCCCTGGGCCCTACACCTGGCCGGAAGGCTCATGTGGCTTTACGACGCGAGCCGATTGCGCGGGCTGGTGCGCGCGTCGGGGATCCTCGCGCTCCTTCCGAAGAGGATCGGCGAGCTCGAGCGCCAGGTCTTTCCGATCCGACGGCATTTTTCGGACGAGATCATCGCCCCGCTCGAGAAGCCGCGCGGGGATGCGCGGCACCGCGTCGCCGTCCTGACCGGCTGCATCCAGGACATAGCGTTCTCGGACGTGAACCGGGCGACCGTCGACGTGCTCGTCGCGAACGGCTGCGAGGTCGAGACTCCGCGCGCGCAGTCGTGCTGCGGCTCGCTGCATGTCCACAACGGCGATCTCGAGACCGCCCGGGCGTTGGCGCGGCGCCAGCTCGATTCGCTGGATCCCGGTTCCTTCGACGCGATCATCTCGAACTCGGCGGGATGCGGCTCCCACCTGAAACGCTTTGGACACCTCCTCGCCGGCGACCCGGTGTACGCGGGGCGGGCCGCAGCGTGGTCGTCCAAGGTGCGCGATATCTCGGAATGGCTTGTGGAGATCAGCTTCAGGCGGCCGGCTCCACCCCGCTCGGGCCCGTTGCCGCTGGTCGTCACGTATCACGAGGCCTGCCATCTCTGCCATGGCCAGAGGATCACGTCCCAGCCCCGCGAGATCCTTCGCGCCATTCCAGGCGTCGAGTTGCGGGAGTGTCCCGAGGCCACAATGTGCTGCGGAAGCGCCGGCGTCTATTCGCTAGCCCAGCCAGAAACCGCGAACTGGCTGAGAAACCGCAAAATGGACAATATCCGGTCAACGAAAGCGGCGGTTGTGGCCACGGCAAATCCCGGGTGCCAACTTCATCTGCAAAAGGGATTTACGACCATTATTAACGATCGTGATCCCCACCCCCGAATCGTTCATCCAATCGTGCTGCTAGCCGAGGCCTATCACGCGCAGGAATAGGTCCAATATTCCGGATTTGAGATAGCTTAAGTATTTCCAAGTAAACAGCTAGCGTTGTTTCTTGGGCTGTTCGCATCCTGTCAGTAGATTGTTGAATCATGTCGATAAGTTTTTCAATAAATGGACTTGTGAATGCCATATACTTGCAGAAACCTCTGCGCACATGAGTTTCCGCAGTGTTCTTGCGACTTTGACCTTCCTTTCTTTGGGCGTCGCCAGTCTTCCCGCGCAGGTGACGTGGAACGTCCTCAGCGGAAACTGGAGTTCGGGCGGCAGCTGGCTGTTGGGCTCGGCTCCAGCAAACGATGGTTCGGCATCCATTGATTTCGGTTTGTTGAGCGCGTTCACGTCCACCGTCGACACGAACTACTCGATCAATTCGCTGACGGTGCAAAGCGGCGCGCTCTCTTTCACGCTGAACAACAGCGGGGGCCATACGTTGACGATTTCATCAGCCTTCACGGACAGCAGCTCAAACTCCGTCGCCGTTTCGGTTCCCTTGCTGGGCTCGATGAACCTCGTGGTGAACGGCACCGGCACCCTTACCCTTTCAGGCACCAACACCTACACGGGTTCGACAACGGTAAACTCCGGCATGCTCCAAGCGGGATCGACGAGCGCATTTGGCAATCTGAGCGCCGTCTCGATCACCGGCAGTGGCACGCTCGATCTGAACAACTATAGCAACACGATCGGCAAGCTCAATAGTACGAGCACGAGCAGTTCCATCACACTCGGGTCCGGCACCCTGACAATCGGCACCGCCGCCATCAACTCCACTTTTGAAGGCACCATTTCCGGCACCGGCGGGCTCACCCTGAACAATGGAGACGGCTATACGCTGACTCTGACCGGCGCCAACACGTACTCTGGCACGACGACAATCACAAACGGCACGCTGCTCGCAGAGAACACGTCCGGTTCCGCCATTGGAACGGGCCCCATCACCATCAGCTCCGGCGCAGTCCTGCAGGTGGGAAGCCTCTCGACGAATGGCGCCATCGGTACCGCGAACATCGCCGACAACGGCACCCTCACGTTTGCGCGGACGGATTCCATCACCATTCCCAACACGATAAGCGGCTTTGGCGGTGTCACGGTTGATCGCGGCACCGTCACTCTCTCAGGCAACAACACCTACTCGGGAATCACTTCAATCTTCGACAGCACCATCGATGCCGGCTCAGCAACCGCCCTCGGCCACCTGAGCACGGTCAATCTGTCCACCAGCGGCGCGCTCGTTCTGAATGGGAACAACATCACGGTGGGAAACATCTCGGGCGACTCGACCACGTCGATCAACCTCGGATCCAACACGCTGACCCTCGGAAACTACGTCAGCAGCACCACGTTCGCGGGTTCGATCACGGGCGCTGGCTCGCTCGATGTGAATGTCATCAGCTCCCTTGACCTGACAGGCAACAGCAACACCTACTCCGGCGGCACGACGATCGCGAGCGGCACGCTGATCGCGGACAATACTTCCGGATCGGCGACCGGTTCCGGGGCCATAACGATCACGCAGAGCGGGGCCACGCTAGAGATCGGAAACGATTCGGCGACCGGGCTCATCGCTAACCTGCCCATCACCGACAATGGATTGATCGATTTTGCGCGGACGGACTCCATCACGTTTCCAAACGCCATCAGCGGCACGGGTGGCATCGAAGCCCAGGACGGCGGCGTGATCACCCTCACTGGCGCCAATACCTATTCAGGCATTACGAATGTCACGGGGGCGACATTCATTGCCGGTTCGACCAGCGCCTTTGGAAATGGAACGAGCGCCCTCAGTCTAGCCTCCGGAGGGACAATCAACCTGAACGGCTATAGCAACACGTTCGGTTCGATTGTTGGAAATGCAGGCACCTTCATTGTGCTTGGGTCCGGAACAATCACGACCGGTGCAACGGGCGGGACCAACATCTACAGCGGCGTCATCTCGGGGACTGGCGGTCTGGACGTGGCGGCACCTGGCAACGTCGTCCTCGCGGGCGCCAACACCTACACCGGGCCCACCTCCGTCGCCTCGGGCGCCCGCCTCCAGCTTGGATTCTCGGACGGTGCCACCGGCAGCATCGCAGGCAGCAGCGGCGTATCGGGCGCAGGCACGCTGGAGTATGACCTTTCCAGCTCCACCGCCTTCTCGGGAACGCTTTCCGGGGCCCTCAACGTTACGCAGGCCGGCACCGGAACGACCACGCTTTCGGGAACCAATACCTACTCAGGCGCCACATCCATCACTGCCGGCAAACTCCAAGCGGGCTCCACCAGCGCTTTCGGCACCCTCAGTGCCGTGACCGTAAGCACCGGCAGCACATTGGCCCTGAACGGACTCAGCAATGCGATCGGCTCCCTCGCCGGCGGCGGTTCGGTGACCCTAGGAAGCGGAGCCCTCACCGTTGGCACCGGATCGAGCAATACCCTATTCTCCGGTGTTATTTCCGGCACCGGCGCGCTCAATTCGGTCGGATACGTCCTGGATCTCACGGGTTCCAACACCTATTCCGGAGCGACAACGATCAGCAACGGCACGCTGCT
>CAZHPC010000211.1:0-3643 GCA_964534685.1 uncultured Opitutaceae bacterium | reverse complement strand
CGAAGATCCAGAACTTGCTCTGCTCAAGCTCGTGACCGTGGGCGGGGGCTGCGGATGCGGTGGCGCTCATGGCTGGTATTCCAAAAGGGTCGGTCAGATGTACTCGAGCAGGTACACGGCCGTAAAGATCACGATCCAGACAATGTCAACAAAGTGCCAGTAGAGGCCCATCATCTCGACGTCGATCGAGTCCTTCTCGGTAAGCCGCCCGCTGAACGAGTAGATCAGCATCCCGGAGAGCCAAATGACGCCGATCAGGACGTGGAGGCCGTGGGTCCCCGTCAGGGTGAAGAACGTCGTCCCCAGTATGCTGTTCGTGATCGTCAGGTGCTTCTCGTAGACGAAGTTCCTGAACTCATACACCTGGCACCCGAGGAAGATGCAGCCGAAGAAGATGGTCGTCAGGAGCGACCAGCGAAGGCTCTTCAGGTTGCCCTTCTGGATCGCGTTCACCGCGAGCGCCATCATGAGCGACGACATGAGCAGGATGAACGTCGAGAACGACGTCAGCTCGATGCTGAACACCTCCCTTGCCGGCGGGGTGCCCGGGGGCGGGTGCAGCCGGTAGATCAGGTGCGTCGAGATCAGGCAGCCGAAGAACATGCAGTCCGACGCCAGGAAGGCCCACATCAGGAGCTTCTTGTTGGGAATGCCCGTGGTGGTGGTCGGATCGTGGTGGTAATCGATGGTGGCTGCCGCCGCGGTGCTGCTCATGAAGGTGGGTGCTGGGGGTCCTGAGGGCGGGCGTCAGTGGCCGCCGGGCGCATGCCCCGCGTCGTCCCTGATGCTGCCGTCCTCGTTCAGGTGAATGTGGTAGCCGTCGTTGCCCTCGAGCGACCAGAGGACCACGGACACGAACATGATCGCGCCGCCCAGGATGGTGACCGCGATCTTCGGCCCCCAGAACCCGGGGTAGTGGGCCGGGTTCGCCGGGTCGACGACCGCGACGCCGATGGCCCCGATCAGGATGCCGAAGCTCGCGCAGAAAGGGTAGATCGACTGGAAGGGCATGTGGATGCCGCCGTGGGAGTCCTCGGCCTTCGCGTGCTCCGCCGCCTCGCGCGCCACCTCGTCCCTGTGGTGCTTCTCGTACCACCAGCCGTCGCGGGCGTGCACCGTGGGCAGCACCCGGAAATTGTACTCGGGCGGGGGGTTCGGCAGGCTCCACTCGAGCGTCCGCGCGTCCCAGGGGTCCCGCGTCGTCCGCTCCCCCCTGAAGAACGTGTAGATCATCGTCAGGAAATACACCGCGACCCCGATCGCGAGGACGAAGGCGCCGACGGTCGACCAGAAGTTCCCCGTGTTCCAGCCCATATTGGCGTCGTAGGTGAACGTGCGCCGGGGCATGCCCTCGAGGCCGAGGAAGTGCATCGGGAAGAAGGTCACGTTGAACCCGACGAACACGAACCAGAAGGCCATCTTGCCCCAGAACTCGCTCACACGCCGGCCGAACATCAGCGGGAACCAGTAGTGGATGCCGGCGAAGAGGGCGAAAAGCGACCCCCCGATGAGCACGTAGTGGAAGTGGGCGACGATGAAGTAGCTGCCGTGCTGCTGGGCGTCGGCGGGGGCCGCCGCGTGCATGACGCCCGAGAGGCCGCCGATCATGAACATCCACAGGAAGCCGATCGCGAACATCATCGGCGTTCGCATCGTCAGGTGCCCGCCCCAGAGCGTGCCTATCCAGTTGAAGATCTTCACGCCCGTCGGGACCGCGATCGCCATGGTCATCAGCGCGAACGCCGCGGTGGCCGTCGTGCCCATGCCCGTCGTGAACATGTGGTGGCTCCAGACGCCGAAGCCGAGGAACCCGATGGAGGCGCCCGAGAAGACGACGATCGGGTAGCCGAAAAGCGGCTTCCTCGCGAACGTGGGCAGGATCTCCGAGATGATGCCCATCGCGGGGAGGATGAGGATGTAGACCTCCGGGTGGCCGAAGATCCAGAAGAGGTGCTGCCAGAGGATCGGCAGCCCCCCGTTGGACACCTCGAAGAAGTTCGTCCCGAAGAGGCGGTCCATCATGATCTCGACCAGCGCGATCGTGATCGCGGGGAAGGAGAGGATGATGAGGAAGGACGTGAAGAGCGTCATCCACGTGAAGACGGGAAGGCGCATCATCGTCATCCCCGGCGCGCGCAGGTTGATGATGGTGACGATGAAGTTCAGCGCCGCGGCGATGGAGGCGACGCCGAGGAGCTGCAGGCCCATGACCCACATGTCGATCGCGTGGGTCGGGCTGAACGTGCGCGTCGTCAGGGGGGCGTAGCCAAACCAGCCCGCGTCGGGCGCTCCGTCCTTCATGAACCAGCCGAGGTTCACGATGATCGCGCCCACCAGGAAGGTCCAGAACGAGAACGCGTTCAGCCGCGGGAAGGCCACGTCGCGCGCCCCGATCTGCAGCGGCATGATGAAGTTGAAGAACGCGGCGCCGATCGGCATGACGACCAGGAAGATCATCGTCGTCCCGTGCATCGTGAACATCTCGCTGTACTGCGCGGACGTGAGGAAGGTGTTGTTCGGAACCGCGAGCTGGATGCGGATGAGCAGCGCCTCGATCCCTCCGAAGACGAAGAAGAAGAGCCCGGAGATCCCGTACAGGAACCCGATCCGCTTGTGGTCGACCGTCGTCAGCCAGCTCATGAGGCCGGTCTTGGCCGTCGGGCGCCAGAGGACGAACGGCTTTGCGGACTCATCCCCCTTCGCTAGGAAATCTGATTTTGCCAGTGCTTCCATGATGCGGGTTACTTGAGGCTCTCCAGGTAGTTCACCAGGGCGTCCTCGTCCCCCGGGGTGAGCTTGATGCCGTTGGCGAGGTAGCCGCTGACCCACATCTTGTTGCCGGGCTTCACCTCGTTCGGGGCGTGGATCCAGCGGTGGAGCTCGTCACGGTTGTTCTCCAGGAGGCCCGCGGCGATCGTCGAGCGGGACCCGACGTGAGTGAGCTCGGGCCCGACGACCCCGACGTAGCCGTCGCCGCGGATCGTGTGGCAGGTCCTGCAGGTCTTGTCCGCGAACAGCTCGCGGCCCCGTGCGATCAAGGCCGGGTCCTCTTCCGCGGCCGGCAGCTGCTGGGCCCGCCACGAGTCGAGCGGTGACGCATCGAACTTGGCCGTGGTCCCGGGCTCATTGCGGCTGAACGTGCGGTAGGCGGCGAATTGCGCCTTGGGCTGGCCCGTGCCGGCCGCCGCGGCAGCCCTGCGGGCGGGCGCCATCTGGGCGTTGAGCCAGTCGTTGAACTCCCTGGGCCCGAGCGCGATCACGCGGAAGCGCATGACGGCGTGGGACTCGCCGCAGAACTCGGCGCATTGCCCCCAGAAATACCCCGGTTTGTCGGCCTGGACCCAGAGGTGGTTGCCGCGGTTGGGCATCATGTCGACCTTCCCGGCGAGCTTCGGGATCCAGAAGCTGTGGATGACGTCCACGGTGCGCAGGTTGATGTGGACGGGGCGGCCCGCCGGGATCACGAGCTCGTTGGCGGTCGTGAAGGGCGCGTTGACGGTCTTTCCGGCCGCGTCGACCGTCTGCGCGGTCTCGCCGGGGTAGTCGAACTTGAACCACCACTGGTAGCCCGTCGCCGTGACCTCGTACGCGTTCGCCTTGTCCTCGACCGGCACCTCGTAGGAGTACCAGATCTCCCTCAGGG
>CAZHPC010000210.1:0-3680 GCA_964534685.1 uncultured Opitutaceae bacterium | reverse complement strand
GCCTACATGGTGGCGAAGAGCCTCCTGCTCAACCGCTCGCGCAAGATCTCGGTCAGCCGCGAATCCGCAGCCCAGAGCACGGTCCGCGTCATCCGCCGCAACAGCCAGATCGTGCCGTGGAGCGACAGCAAGGTCGAAATAGCGGTGAGGAAGACCTTTCTCTCGCTGGCGCGAGATTCCGCGCCGGCGGTGGCGATTTCAAAGGCCGTTTCGGAAAGAGTCCACGCCTCAAATCAGGCCTTTGTCAGGATCGAGGAAGTCCAGGATATCGTCCAGGAGGAGCTCATGAAGGCGGGCCACTTCAAGGTGGCCGAGGCCTACATCCTCTTCCGGGCGGAACGCGCGGCGGCCCGCGAGAATGGGGGATCGGGCACGATCGAGGTAGCGCCCGAAACTGCGGCCGGGACCCAGGGAACCTTGGTGGTCGTGAAGAAACAGAGTGGGGAGACGGTCCTCTGGGACGGCGCCGACCTGCGCAAGCGGATCGAGTTTGCGATGACAGGGCTCGATCTCTGCCTCACCTGCGAGGAGATCGAGTTTGAGCTCCGCAGGTCGGTCTACGACCAGATTTCCCAGAAGGATCTGGATGCGACCATCATCCTGAATTCCAAGACCCTCATCGAAAGGGACGCGGATTTCGCGAAATTCGCAGGGCGGATCCAGCTGACGTACATCTACGAGGAGGTCCTAGGGTGGGACATCCTGCGCGACGGGATCGGAAAACTGAAGGAGAGCCACCGCAAGGCGTTCAAAAAATACATCGAGCATGGGATCGCCATCAAACGGCTCAATCCCCGGCTCCTGGAGTACAATATGGAGCGCCTCGGGGGTGCCTTGGACCCTTCATCGGACCTGGAATTCGACTTCCTTGGCGTGCAGACGCTCTACGACCGGTATCTTATCGTGGACAAGGTATCGAAGTCCTCGAGGAGGATCGAAACCCCGCAGTTCTTCTGGATGCGCGTGGCGATGGGCCTGTTCCTTGACGAAAAAGGGGACCGTGAATCAAAGGCCAGCGGGCTTTACGATCTCTATAAGACACGCCGGTTCTGCTCGTCGACGCCGACGCTTTTTAACAGCGGAACGTTGCATAGTCAGCTCAGTTCGTGTTATTTGTATCACATTGATGACTCGATAGAAGGGATATTCCAGCGCGGCATTGCCGAGAATGCCTACCTTTCTAAATGGGCCGGCGGCCTAGGGGGGTCATGGACTGCCGTGCGCGGCACGGGTGCCTACATCGGCGGAACGAATGGCGAATCGCAGGGCGTGATTCCATTCTTGAAACTCCACAACGACCAGCTTGTGGCGGTCAATCAGTGCTTTGGTCCGGAGACGGTCGTCTACACGGCGGATGGGCCCAAGGCGATCCGCGACGTGAAGAAGGGCGACCTGGTGCTTGGAGACAGCGGCACTTATCGCGAGGTGACCGAGAAATTCGCCTACGACCAGCATGGCCCGATGGTTGCGGTAAAGGTCAAGCACTCGGTCACTCCGATCCGGGTGACGACCGGACATCCGTTCTATGCGATTCGCGGCGTGCCGATGGAGCAGGCCTGCGACCATACGATGCGGTGGCTGGCCAAGGGCAAGGTTCGCACCCAGTGGATCGATGCAGGTGAGCTTCGGCCGGGCGACTATGTTGCGCAGACAATTCCCACACAGGTAATTCCGGTCGAGGGATTTTCCGAGGACGACGCGCGGATGTACGGGATCCTGCTCGGGGACGGGCATCTTTCCAAGGATGGCCACCAATGGGGCGTCTCCGGCCACCCGAAGCGCGATGAGCACATTCAGTTTGTGAGGCAGTACCTTGCCGACCGAGGGATTCATTCGTGGGAGACGGGGCGCGGGGAGACGTACCTGCAGGTTCACTGGGCGAGCGGACGCGGGGTTGTGCGCGACGGGACTACGGGTCGCATCGCGGGCGCCGGGGCGGCCACGATGCCCTTTGGATACGAGGACCTCTACGACGAGGAGGGAAGAAAACGCATCTCGCGCCGTTTCTCACACCTCCAGCACGGGCACACGCGCGCCTTGATCCAGGGCCTGCTGGAAACCGATGGCGGGGTCTCCCGCGGCAAGGAGATCTACTTCACCAACACGTCGCAGCCACTCGTCGAGGGACTCCGCTACCAGCTCCTGCGCCTTGGGATTCCGACTGCCGGACAATTCCGCAGGAGGGACATCTCGCACGAGGGCCGGCGTTCCGACGGCACCACGATCGCCTTTTCCGGCTTCAGCGACTGCTACGATGTCCGGATTCCCGCAGTGATGGAAATTGCAGCACTCGTCGGGTGCAGACCGTTCACAAAAAGGAATTGGATCACCCACGACGGCTGCGTCTATTCGCGGGTGAGGGAAGTGACCGGCATCGAGCCCGATCCTTTCGTCTTCGATCTCAAGGTCGAGGGCGATGAGACGTACATGACCAACGCGGCGCTGGTTCACAACGGCGGCAAGCGCAAAGGGTCGGGATGCGCCTACCTGGAGAGCTGGCACAACGACATCTTTGAGTTTCTCGAACTAAGGAAGAACACGGGCGACGACAGGCGCCGGACCCACGACATGAACACGGCAAACTGGATCCCGGACCTGTTCATGAAGCGCATGGAGGCCCGGGGTTCATGGACGCTGTTCCGCAGCAACGAGGTGCCCGATCTCCACGAGACCTTTGGAATGAAGTTCGAGGACCTCTATCTCAACTACGAGAGGCTAGCCGAGGAGGGAAAAATCTACGGCCACAAGATCGAGGCTCTGGATCTCTGGAAAAAGATGCTCTCGATGATCTTCGAGACGGGGCATCCGTGGATCACCTTCAAGGATCCTTGCAATGTGCGTTCCCCCCAGGACCATGTCGGCGTTGTTCATTCATCTAACCTTTGCAGCGAGATCACCTTGAATACTTCCAAGGATGAGACGGCGGTCTGCAACCTTGGGTCGGTGATCCTTGAGACACACCTTCTGCCGGACGGCTCGCTTGACCACAAAAAGCTTCGCGAAACGATCCGGATGGCGGTGCGGGCTCTGGATAACGTGATCGACATCAATTATTACCCGACCGAGGCCGCCAAGCGCTCAAACATGCGCCACCGGCCGATCGGCCTCGGGGTAATGGGGCTTGCGAACACGCTCTACATGAAGGGCATCGCGTTCGCGTCCCCGGAGGCTGTCGAATTCAACGACGAGGCGATGGAGGCGATCGCCTTCTACGCGTACGAGGCGAGTTCCGACCTGGCGGCCGAGCGCGGTACGTATTCGTCTTACAAGGGATCCAAATGGGACCGAGGCCTGCTTCCGCCGGACACGGTCGACCTCCTTGAGAAGGAACGCGGGCTCCCGATTCAGGTGCCGCGAAGCTCGCGGATGGACTGGACTCCGCTGCGCGCAAAGATTGCCGCGCAGGGGATGCGAAACAGCAACGTACTGGCGATCGCGCCGACGGCAACGATATCAAACATCACCAACACGTCACCCTGCATCGAGCCGACCTACAAGAATCTGTTTGTGAAATCGAACCTCTCCGGCGAGTTCATCGTGCTGAATCCCTTCCTCGTGAAGGATCTCAAGAAACGCGGGCTCTGGGACCGCGACATGATGGACAGCCTCAAGTATTTCGACGGCGAGCTTAAGGACATCGAGAGGATCCCCGCCGACCTGAAGCAGAAATACCTCACGGC
>CAZHPC010000209.1:0-3723 GCA_964534685.1 uncultured Opitutaceae bacterium | reverse complement strand
ACGATGTCGCCAAGGGAAGACGGTTTGATGATAAGGAGTTCGGTCATTGACGCGCGAGCGTAAGGTTCCATGGCTTTTCCAGACGAAAATCAAACGCCAAATCCCGCCACTTTGGTAACGAACCCTTGATTCCCCTCGCGCTCAGTCTCCTGGGCCGCCTGCTCGCGGTGACGCCCGAGGCGGTCCTGCGCGCCCTCTCGGCCTTGGGAGGCGAGGCGATCCTTTGGCTGGCCCCGCGCAGGCGCCGGGTCCTGCGCTCGAACCTCCACCACGCCTTTCCGGAGCGCCCTCGCACGTGGCGCCGGCGGCTGGCCCGAGAGAGCTCCCGCCGGCTTGTCGAGACCGCGCTTCTTTCGCTGGCCTCCCCCTACCTGTCCGAGCGGCGGATACGCGCCATCGCCTCCCTGGGGCCTTCCGTGGACGCCTTCGCTCGGGAGTACTCGGCCACGCGCCGGGCGGTCGTCCTCGCGACCCTCCACCTCGCCCACTGGGAGAGCCAGACCTGGCTGAAGCTCCTAAGCCCGGCGCCATTCGGCGACTTCGGCATCATCTTCCGGCCGCTCGACAACGCGTCGCTGGATTCGTTCGTGAGGAGGACGCGCGAGCGTTTTGGGATGCGGCTGTTGTCCCGCAGGGCGGGGTTTGCCGAGGCCCTGGCCATCCTCAGGCGAAAGGGCTGTGTCGGCGTCCTCTTTGACCAGAACGCGGGCCAGCAGGGGGCCCTCACGCTCCTGATGGGCCGCGTGTGCTCGTCAACCGAGCTCCCCGGCCTCCTCGCCGCGAAGTTTGGCGCTGACCTTCGCACGTTCTATCCGAGGCGCACGGCCTTCTGGCGCGTCACCTTTGAGTCGAGTCCCGTGGCGTTTGACGGCACGGCCGCGGGCGCGACCCTGTCGTTGAACCGCTGGTTCGAGACGGCGATGTCCGACGAGAGCCTCTGCGCCTCCTGGCTCTGGACCCACGACCGCTGGAGGAACCAGGACGTCCCCGCGAGACGGCTGCGGCTCCAGGCCAAGCGCGACCTCCTGGCCGAGGACCTTAGCGCTCGCGGCCTCCACCAGCTGCCGAGGAACACCCGGTTCTGGATACGCATGCCCAATTGGCTGGGGGACGTCGCGATGGCGCTTCCGCTCATCCGGGCCGTGCGCGCGTCTCGCCCCGATGCGGAGATCACGCTCCTGTCGAGGCCCGCCTTCGCCCCGCTCCTGGAGGCGCTCTGCGTGGCGGACCGGGTTCGCTCGCTCCCGGCCCGCGGACCGGGATACCTCGCGCATTTTGCCGCGCTTCGCGCCTCGTACCCCGACACCTGGATACTCTTCACCAACTCCCTCCGCGGCGACCTCGAGGCGCGCGCCGCGGCCTGCCCGCAGCGGTTCGGGATCGTGAGACCGGGCAGGCGCCGCCCGCTCCTCACCCACGGGTACCGGGTGCCCGGCGATTTCGACGAGGCCGACCACCACCAGGTCGAGCTCTGGGAGAACTTCCTGCGGCACTTCGGGCTCGCCGCGCAGATGGACACCCGCCCGTTCCCGACAAAGGTGATCGAGATCGAGCAACCCAAGCCCGTCATGCCGCGGGTGGCGCCCATCGGCCTGATCGCAGGGTCCGAGAACACCCCGTCCAAGCGCTGGCCGGTCGCCCACTGGCGGCGGCTCATCGAGGCATTTCCCGGTGAGGATTTCGTGCTCTTCGGCACCGCCGCGGACAAGGCGATCGCCTCCGAGATCGCCGCCGGGTTCGATCCGGCCCGCGTGACGGACCTTGCGGGCGCGACGAGCCTCCTGGCGTTCTCGGCCGCGCTCGCCCACTGCCGCCTGCTCGTGTCAAACGACACCGGAGGGATGCACCTGGCCAACGCGCTCGGCGTGCCCCTAGTCGGGCTGTTTGGCCCCACAAACCCCATCCGCACCGGCCCCGTGTTCGCCTCCAAGCACAGGATCCTCCAGCCCCCGGGCTGCCCGCCCACGGGCGGCGGCCGCCTCGAGGATCTGGCCCCCGAGGCCGTCGCTGCGGCGGTGCGAGACTTGCCATAGCGCGCACAAAGGGGACACCCTGCCGCCGCCCATGCCGCTCCTGACCGTCACCGACCTGCGCACCACCTTCCACACGCGCAACGGCATTTACCGCGCGGTCGACGGGGTCAGCTTCTCCGTGGAGCGCGGCGAGACGCTCGGCATCGTCGGCGAGTCCGGCTCGGGGAAATCGGTCACCTGCTACTCGATCATGGGGCTGATCCCCCAGCCCCCCGGCAGGATCGAGAGCGGCTCGGCCATGTTCGACGGCGTCGATCTGCTTCACTGCAGCCCGAGGCAGGCGCGGTCGGTGCGGGGCAAGCGCGTCTCGATGATCTTCCAGGATCCCATGACCTCGCTCAACCCGTACCTGCGGGTCTCGGAGCAGGTCATCGAGCCGCTCCTGATCCACGAGAGCATCTCAAGGAAGGAGGCCCTCCGGAGAGCCCTCGAGATGATGGAGGCGGTCGGGATAAACGACGCCGCGCGGCGCATCAGGTTCTACCCCCATGAATTTTCGGGGGGGATGCGCCAGCGCGTGATGATCGCGATGGCGCTCGTGACCAGGCCCGAGCTGCTGATTGCCGACGAGCCGACGACGGCGCTCGACGTGACGGTGCAGGCCCAGATCCTGGACCTCATCCGCAGGGAGCAGCGCGAGCTCGGCATGGCGGTCATATTCGTCACCCACGACCTCGGGGTCGTCGCCGGGCTCTGCGACAAGGTCCAGGTGATGTACGGGGGCCGGATCATGGAGACCGGCGACACGCGCACGCTGTTCCGCTCGCCCCTGCACCCCTACACGCGGGCGCTCCAGCGGTCCATCCCCGGCCTGCAGCCCAAGGGGGAGGAGCTCTTCACCATCCCCGGCACCCCGCCGGACGTTTCAAAGCCGATTGCCGGCTGCGCGTTCGCTCCCCGCTGCGAATTCGTCGCGGACGCCTGCACCGCGGCGCGCCCCGAGCTCGCGGAGGCCGCGCCCGGTCACGCGCACGCCTGCGTGCGCGCCAGGGCCGGGGAGATCAGCGTTGGCGCCTGAGGAGGACCGAGCGATGGCCGAGAACATCCTCGAACTCAGGGACGTGAAGACGCACTTCGCGCTCCACACGGGATTCCTCGTGAAGAGGCATGCCGGGGCCGTGCGCGCCGTCGACGGCGTGAGCCTCATGGTGCGGGAGGGGGAGGTGCTCGGTCTCGTGGGTGAGTCGGGATGCGGCAAGTCGACCCTTGCGCGCACCATCCTGCAGCTTGTCCCGGCGACGGGCGGCTCCGTTACTCTGAGCGGCAGGAACCTCGGTGAGGCATCCCGGACCGAGATGCAGGCCTGCCGCCGCGATCTTCAAATGATCTTCCAGGACCCTTACGCGTCGCTGAATCCGAGGATGACGGTCTTCGCGACGCTCGCCGAGCCCCTGAGGGTACACAGGATCTGCCCCCGGTCCGAGGTCCGAGGCCGCGTCCACGAGCTCCTGAACACCGTGGGACTCTCCCCCCGCATCGCCAGGAAATACCCCCACGAGTTCTCGGGGGGCCAGCGCCAGAGGATCGCGATCGCGCGCGCCCTCGCGCTGAAGCCGAAGGTCATCGTGGCGGACGAGCCGGTCTCGGCCCTCGACGTGTCGATCCAGGCGCAGATCCTGAACCTGCTCTCCAAGCTCTGCCGGGAGATGAACCTCACGCTCATCTTCATCGCCCACGACCTGTCGGTCGT
>CAZHPC010000208.1:0-3756 GCA_964534685.1 uncultured Opitutaceae bacterium | reverse complement strand
ATAAATGAGGCAGATTCCTCCGACAAGGGCCACAAGGGCGAGGATCGCGCGCATGGGGGGAGTTTGAGACGGCGGCCGCCGATGGCAACGCGGCGCACGACGGGCGCGGACCCGAAGGAGCGTCATTAACGCATATCGAGTTGAGGAATCGCGTCTCCCGGCTATCGGTGGGGGACCGGCGGGATGCATTCGGCCTCGCCGCAGCCGGGTCCCCTCACTGAACGACGTACAAACCCCATGACCAACCTACGCTTTCATTGCACCCTGATCGCGCTTGTGCTTCCCGCTCTGGCGGCGGCACAGCAGCAGCCGGAGGTGATCCACCTCTGGCCGAACGGCGCGCCTGGATTTGAGAGCCGCAAGGACGAGCCCGAGCAGGCGAAGGACTATTGGGTGAAGAACATTAACAACCCGTCCATCACGGTCTTTGCCCCCCCGGCGGGAAAGGCCAACGGCTGCGCGGTCCTTGTTGTCCCGGGAGGGGGATTCCGCGAGCTGGTGTTCAACAGAGAGGGAACGCAGGCGGCCGAATTCCTGAACGGCCTCGGCGTGACGGCCTACGTGCTCAAGTACCGGCTCCCAAAGCAGGTGGGCTCGCCGTACACGATGGAGGACGTCCGCCGGGACGCCTACCGGGCGCTCAGGCTCGTGCGCACCCGCGCGGGCGAGTTCCACATCGATCCGAACCGCATCGGGATCCTCGGGTTCTCCGCGGGCGGGGTGGTGGTCACGATGGTTGCCTTCGACAAGGGCGACGGCGATCCCTCCGCCGCCGATCCAATCGACCGGACAAACGGCCGGCCGGATTTTGAGATGATGGTCTATCCCGGCAAAGACGAGATTCCGGAGGTCGTCCCGGCCGACACGCGGCCGGCCTTCCTCGTTGCTGCCAATGACGACGAGTACGGATGCGACCAGGCCGCGCTTGCCCTCCTTGAGGAGTTCCGGGACGCAAAGGTCTCGGTCGAGGCGCACTTCATAGCCCAGGGCAAGCACGGGTTCAACATGGGCGACCGCTCGTCCTTCAAGGCGATCAACCACTGGCCCGATAGAATGGCCGACTGGCTAAGCGACCGAGGACTCCTTCGGAAGGCAGATTCGACTCCCTAAGGCGAGTCGTCAGAAGACACGAGGTGACGCTTCGCCACAAAAAGGGTTCTAGCGCAGGCACAAATGTTCGATGAAATCTGACTCACCGATCAAAGGGCGCGGGGTCGATCGGAAGAGTGTTCAGGTATTCGGCGCGCTCATTGCCGACGGCGAAATGACCTTCAGGGAAATGCGCAATCGGCTCAGGAAGGGTTACCTCGACGAGCTGAAGAATCCGCAGCCCTCGTCGGATGTAAATCGGGCTCTTCTTCAACGCCAAGTCCGCAAGAGGGCCGAGGCGGGCCTTGGCGTCGGTCACGGAGTAGGTCTTCATTTTGGAAAGAAAGAGTCCGGGAAACAGTCGGTGTCAAACTTTGCAAAGCAGGCATCGGGCTACCCTCTTAGGAGTGTTGTTTGAGGTGGGCTGCAATGCGCCCCAGGCCAGCGCATAAGCTCCGAGGACTAAGTCGGAATCACCGAAAAGAGTGAACCCGGCGCTAGGGCGAAAGGGACACCCACTTGTAGGGATGGTGGTCCAGGAGCGTGGAGTTCCAGCCCTTGACCGAGGGCCGCAGCAGGAAGACGTGCATGTAGTGGTAGATCGGGATCACAGGGGCCTCGCTCAGGAGGATTCGCTCCGCCTTCGCATAGACGGCGTAGCGCGCGGCCTGGTCGGCCGTCCGGTCGGCGGCGAACATGAGGCTGTCATAGTCGGGATTCGACCAGCCCGTGAAGTTGTTGCTGCTGTCGCTGCGCCATAACTCTAGGAAGGCGGACGGGTCCGCATAGTCGGCGATCCAGGCGGAGCGAAGGAGATCGTAGCTACCCGTGCTGCGGGCCTCCTCGGTGCTCTTGAAATCCTCATTCACGAGCCTCACCTGGACACCGATGTCGCGCCGCCACATCTCCTGCACCGCCTCGGCTACGGTGCGGTGGCTCTCCGAGGTGTTGTAGAGAAGATCGAACACAGGCAGGCCCGCACCCCCGGGGTGGCCGGACTGGGCGAGCAGCCGCCGGGCCTCCTCGAGCTGCTCTTGCTGCACCGGCTCGGGCGCGTAGCCGTCGAGCCCGGGAGGGGTGAACGTGGCTGCCGGCTTCTGGCCGCCCCTTAAGATCTTCTCGACGATTGCCGAGCGGTCGAGCGCAAGGGCGAGCGCCATCCGGACGCGGGCGTCGTTGAGGACCGGCCTGCGGACATTGATCCTCAAAAAGAACGTCCCGAGGAGGGGATCGGCCCTAAGAAGCTCGGGCGCATCCTTCGCGTAGGTGTCGATCTTGCCGGGGGGCACCGTCTCCGTCACGTGAAGCTGCCCCGCTCGGAAGGCCCGCTCCTCGGCGTCGATGGAGTCGAAGGTGTGGAAATGAATCTCGCGCAGCTTCACGCGATCCGCGTCCCAATAGGTCGGCGACTTTGCGACAACGATCTCCTGGCCCCGGCGCCACGACACAAGCGTGAAGGGGCCGTTGCCGACCCACCTGCCGGGCGTGGCCCACGGGTTACCCCGCGCGGCCACGCCGCCGTATTTCGCGACCGTGGGGATAGGGACCGGCATCCACGCGGGGCCGCTCAGAACCGAGAGAAACCACGGGGCGGGATGCTCGAGCGCTACCGTCAGGGTGCGGCTGTCCTTTGCCCGAAGGCCGACCTGCGAAAAGCCGGCATCACCCTTGTTGAACGCCTCGGCCCCCTGGATCAGGTAGAGCTGGCTTGCACTGGGGGCGCCCAGGGAGGGGGTCAGGATCCGCTGCCACGAGCCGATGAAGTCCTGCGAGGTCACCGCTTCGCCGTTGGACCAGCGCGCATCGGCCCGGAGAAAGAAGGTGTACGTCAGCCCGTCGGGCGAGATGACCCAGCGCTCGGCGACCCCGGGCACCGGGTGCAGGTCGACCGGGTCCTCCGCGACAAGGCCCTCAAGGAGCGCCGAGAGGACCGTGTAATAGGAGGTCTCGGTCGCCATGTGCGGATCCAGGTCCGCGAGGTCGGCGCCGATGCCTCGGTGGAGCACCTGGGCGCTGTCGCCCGTGGAGACGTTCGTCCCGCGCGAGCAGCCGAGGAGCGCGACGGCGGCCGCAAGCGCGGCGGCAAGCGCGGCCGTCCGCGGCTTCATGCCTTCTCGATGAGGGCCACCGCGTGGGCTGCGATCGCAAGCCCGCGCCCCAGGTCGCCGATGCCTTCGTTGGTCGTCGCCTTGATTCCCACCGAGTTCGTGGGGATCCCGGTCGAGGCGGACAGCACGGTCTTCATGTCGGCGATCCGGCCGGAGATCCGCGGCTTTTCGGCGATCACCGTGGCGTCCAGGTTGACGGGCTTCCAGCCGTTCTCCCTGAGCACCTGGACCACGCGCTTGAGGAGGATCTGCGAGTCGACGCCCTGCCAGGTCGGGTCCGTGTCGGGAAAGAAATTCCCTATGTCGGGGAGCCCCGCGGCGCCAAGGAACGCGTCGCAGATGGCGTGCGTGACGCAGTCCGCGTCACTGTGGCCGTCCAGGCCGAATTCCGCCTCAAACCTGACCCCGCCGAGGACAAGCGGTCGTCCGTCCACGGTGCGGTGGATGTCATACCCATGGCCAACTCGATAGGACATGGCCGGACCCTATCCGCTCAGGTGGCGGGAGCCAACAGGAATTCGAGGCAGGCGAGGTCCCTGGGCGAGGTGAGCTTCTGGTT
>CAZHPC010000207.1:0-3758 GCA_964534685.1 uncultured Opitutaceae bacterium | reverse complement strand
CCCTGGAGCGCGTCACCCCCGAATTCGCTGATTATGACCGGCTTGGTGTAATTGATGACCCAGCTGGCCCTGGCGCAGTCGCCCGGAAGGCCCACGTACCAGCCGACATACTCGTTGAAGCTCACGACGTCGGTCAAGGCAGCCAGGGGATCCTCGACGATCTTGCAGTCCGGGTCGGAAGGGTCGGCGCGGACCTCCATGGCCGCGGAGACAAGCCTCGTCCCGTCGAGCTGGCGCGCGCGCGCGATGAGCTTCGTCATGAAGGCCGTGCGCTGCGCCGACACCGGGGTCTCGTTGCCGACCGACCAGATGATGACGCTCGCGCGGTTGTGGTCGCGCCCGACCAAGCTCGCGAGCTGGTCGCGGGCATTGTCCAGGGTGGCCGGGTCCTCCCAGTGGATCGTCCAGTACACGGGAATCTCCTCCCAGAGGAGCAGCCCCAGCTCGTCGGCCACGCGGGCCACGTGCTCGTTGTGCGGATAGTGGGCCAGGCGGACAAAATTGCAGCCGAGCTCCTTCGCCCACCCGAGGAGGAGGCGTGCCTCGTCCTCGGAGGTGGCGCGCGCCCCGCGAAGCGGGTTCTCCTCATGGAGGCTGATTCCCCGAAGGAAGACCGGCCGGCCGTTCAGCAGGATGTCGCTTCCCCGGGTCGATATCGTGCGAAAGCCGATCTTCTCCCCGACCCGGTCGCCGGCCGCCGAAACGGACACGTCGTAGCGCCTGGGCTTCTCGGGCGTCCAAAGCGCCGCCCCGGGCAGCGCGAAGTCAAAGGCCGCGCGGCCGCCGGCATCGGTTGCGGCCTCGGCCGAGACCCCCAGCTCCGCGATCTCGATCCTGACGTTCGCGGAGGGAGCGGCGCCCTCAACCTGCACGTAGCCCGCCGCGCGCCCCGGGTCGCCGGGCTTGAGCTGCAGGAAGTAGTCGCCTATGTAGGCCGCGGGCACGTCGAGCAGCAGCACGTCCCGCGTCAGTCCGCCGTAGTTCCACCAGTCGGTGTTCACGGTCGGCACCCCCTCGGGCCGTCGCTGGTTGTTCACACGGACCACGAGCGAGTTGCCCTTGTCGCTCAGCCTTCCGGTCACCTCGAACTCGAACGGCGTGAAGCCCCCGACGTGCCGCCCGAGCTTGCGGCCGTTCAAGTAGACCTCGGCCTCGTAGTTGGCGGCGCCAAAATAGAGGAACTGCCGGTGCCCAGGCGCGGACTGCGGCCGGTCGAACTTGCGCCGGTACCAGACGGTCCCCTCGTAATAGAGAAGCTTCTCGGACTGGGAGTTCCAGTCCCCAGGCACGGTGAGTTCCGGGGCCGTGTCGAAATTGTACTCCACCAGGTCGCTCGGGGAGGCCGGCTGCCGGTCGAGGAAATAGCCCCCGCTCGGGTGCTCCTGGACGTCGAAGGGCTGAAGCCGGTAGTCGAGGTAGCCGTTGTCGTAGGGATCGACGATCGTGCGCCAGGCGCCGTCAAGCGCGAGTGCGGTGCGTGCGTAGGGGTTTGCGATCACGGGTTCGGAGGCGACGGGCTCGTTCGCGGCCGCACAGGAAGCGGCCACGATTGAGGCGAGCAGGAGTAGCGCGTGCTTGGTGCCAGGCCGACCCGGCGGCCGTCTCGTTGTTGGGCGGGCGGAGTGTGGCACTGACGTTTCGATGGGATGGGTGTGGGCCCCGGAAAACAAGGACGCTGGTTCCCAACGGGGCGATCCACAACCCCAAAACCGGCCCGCAACCCTCCCGGGGGGATTGTCAAGAATGGACCTCTCAAAAATCACGAAGACGCGGCCCGAAGTTGCCCTCCGCCGAAAAAGGTTCAATGCTCAGCGATTCCCCGATCCCGAGGACAAATTATGCGCAGCTTTAGCCAAGAAGCATTGTGACAAATAGGCCCCCTCCTGCGAAGCTCTTCACCCCACCATGAACCCCCACCCCTACGCCTTTCTCGCCCTGTTCGCGGCGGTGGCGGTGGCGTTCCCCCTGGCGCTGCTCGCGCTGGCCCAGCTCTGGTTCCGGTTCTTCCAGCCGGCGAAGCCGGGCGCGGTCAAGAACGATGTCTATGAATGCGGCATCGAATCGACCGGGGACTCGTGGATCCAATTCAAGGCCCACTACTACCTGTATGCCATACTGTTCCTGATCTTCGACGTGGAGGTCCTGTTCCTTCTGCCCTTTGCAGTGGCCTTTAGCGGTCTGCCGGTAGGCGCCCTGGTCGCAATGAGCGTATTCATTCTGCTGCTCGCCGAGGGCCTGGTCTGGGCCTGGCACCGCGGACACCTGGAATGGCGATAACATGAGCGACCCGGCCCCGACCCCAGACACCCCAACGGACGCAGACCGGGACGAATTGCGGCGCCAGGGCATCCTCCTGACGAGCATGGAGGAGCTCTACAACTGGGGCCGCAGCCGCTCGGTCTGGCCGCTCAATTTCGGCCTGGCCTGCTGCGCGATCGAGATGATGGCGGCCTCGATGGCGCGCTTTGACATCGCCCGCTTTGGCTCCGAGGTCTTCCGCCCGTCGCCGAGGCAGGCGGACCTGATCATCATCTCGGGCACGGTCACCAAGAAGATGGCCCCCCAGGTCGTGCGCCTCTGGAACCAGATGCCCGAGCCCAAGTACTGCATCGCGATGGGCGCCTGCGCCATCTCGGGCGGCCCCTTCAAGCAGGGCTACAACGTCCTCAAGGGCATCGACCGCTACATCCCCGTCGACATCTACATCCCGGGCTGCCCGCCTAGGCCGGAGGCGCTGCTTCACGGCCTCATGCAGCTGCAGGAGAAGATCCGCGGCCAGAGGCTCACCGGCCCCACGGCGCCACCCCACCTGCAGAAGGACACGACGTGCGACTACCCCGTGCCGGCCTTCGGGGCCCACGACCTTGAGCCGCCCAAGAACCCCGCGCTCTGGCAGCCCCCCGTCCTCGTCCGAAAAGAGGGAGCCTAACCGATCGGCCATGGAGACGCCCGACCAGATCCGCGACCGCCTGCTCGCCCGTTTCCCGGGCGCCGCGGTCGCGGTGGTCGCAAACCCGGGGCCGGCCGCGCAGCACTCGCTCCTCCTGGGGGTGGCCCACGCGAGGGCCATCGCGGAATTCCTGCGCGACGCCCCCGGGCTGCGGCTCGATTTCTGCTCCAACGTGACCGGGATTGACTGGCTCGACCGCGAGGTCACCGACGTCGCCACCACGACGACTCCCGATCCCGCGGGCGGCCCCGCAAAGGTCGTCGAACAGAAGACAAAGCGCCTCGTGCCGGGGCGCCTCGAGGTCGTCTACCACCTGTATTCGGTGGAGCTCAAGCACGGCCCCGTGATCCTGCGCCTGCGCACGGAGAACCGATCCGACAGGGTCACGGTCCCCTCGCTCACCCCCGTCTGGCGCTCCTGCGAGTTCCAGGAGCGCGAGGTGTTTGACCTGTACGGCGTCGTGTTCGAGGGGCACCCGGACCTGCGGCGCATCCTGATGTGGGACGAGTTCAAGGACCACCCCATGCGCAAGGACTACGTCGAGCCGGACGACTACGAGTGGGAGCCCACGCCCCACGGCGACGTGCTGGCCAGGGCGAAGCGCCACTACCCCGCGACCGAGGCGGCCCCGAAGGAGGAGCCCAAGCCATGAGCTTTTCCGACCCCTCGCCGCTGGAGTCAGCCCCGGGACCCAAGGTGCGCGCGGTTCGCGACGAGTTCCACGGGGACCTGCTGGAGGTGTCGATGGGGCCCCACCACCCGTCGACCCACGGCGTCTTCAGGATGAACGTCACGCTCGACGGCGAGA
>CAZHPC010000206.1:0-3806 GCA_964534685.1 uncultured Opitutaceae bacterium | reverse complement strand
CCGTGGGCGATGCTAATGGTTCCGGCGAGGAGTGATGCAGTACTTGCGGCGTATGACCGCAGCGAGTTGGCGCAGCGCGAGTTTGCCGAGCAGGAAGGCGTGAAACACAACATGTTGGTGTCGTGGCTGGACCAGAGGTGGAGAGCGGGCCGTGTGGGCTCAAAGCCGCCTGGAGCGGTTCGAGGAACTGTGGATGCCTGCGACCTCTGCAATGGGCTTGGAGGCATGTTTACCCGGGGGAGTGATCGTGCGCGGGTACGATGCTCCCATGCCGCGCGATTTGTAATTACAGGTTTATATCACAGGTCAGGTTTTTTGTTCGAGCCAACTCGTGAAGCCAAGAGAATAGGGTGTCCAAACCGATGACGCGTTTCCCCTCCTTTTCGGCCGATTCGCAGTGGCTTGAGCAGTTTCTCCGGAGCCTGCCATCGACGCGGATCGCGGTGTTTGGAGACCTGTTTTTTGATTTCTTATAGGCTACATGACAACCCAATCTCCGCCGAGAAACTCCCTCGATTCACGTACAAAGAAACCCATTCACATTGGGGGCGACGGGGCCGTCGGCTTCAATTGGATATACCCCAACAGGCCGGCAGTTCACCCCGAGAAAGCAGAGTTTCTCCCCGAGAATTGTTTTCGTAAGTGTCTAAACCCTAAGTCCTAAATCACCAAATGAGGTTCGTGCATGGGAATGCCAATCGGACAGAAGATTGACGGGGAAGCGCCGCGGGACAGGCGGCTGGCCGCCCGGAAGCTGTTGGACGAAGGTGTTGCGCAGGCGGAGGTCGCCCGGCGGCTGAAGGTGAGCCGGCAGTCTGTGAGCCGGTGGGCGGACGCGCCGGCGAAACGGCTGGAGGCGATTTGCCGCTTTGGCCGCAAAAGCACCATCGATGAGCGGCTGCTGGGGCGTCTGCGCCAGGCGCTTCTCGCCGGGGCCAAGCGGCAGGGTTTTGCTGCCGATGTATGGACGCTGCCGCGAGTGCAGAACCTCATCGTCAAACTTGGGGGGCCGAGCTTTAGCACGGTACACGTCTGGCGGCTGTTGGGGGGATGGGCTTCAGTCCACAGCGGCCGACAAGCCGAGCCCGGCAACGCAACGAGGAGGCCATCGCCGCCTGGAGAACCCAGGAATGGCCCAGGATTAAAAAACCCCCTGAGCGAGCGCCGCACCATCGTCCTCATCGACAAGAGCGGCTTGAGCGAACAACCCCATCGGGTGCGCACCTGGGCGCCGATCGCATCGGCCAGACGCCCGTCCTCGAGTTCAGCTTCAATTGGCAGAAGTTGTCGGCCATCGCCGACCTCACCAGCCGCTCCTTCTGCTTCCGTCTGCACGGGGGAACCATCCGCACCGCCCAGGTTATCGCCTTCCTCGGCCAGCTCCGGCGCTTCCGCCCGGCAAGCTTCTCATCATCTGGGACAGGACCCAGATCCACCGCAGCCTGCGGGTACGCCGGTATATGGAAACTCATCGCGAGCGTCTCGCCATGACCTACCTGCCGGCATACGCCCCAGAACTCAATGCGTATTTGCCGGGCTATTCGGCGTCCTTCGGCGCGGGCGCAATCAGAAAATGCCTTAGCCTTGGCTTTCGCAAAGCGTCGATCTTCGCCTCAAGGCCGTCAATTTCCCGGTCCAGCCTTGCCAGCTCCGCCGTTCTCCTCGTCTCGAGATCCGAACCCTTTGACAGCCATTCCGGAGCGCTGAAAAGCTGAACACTTCTCCAGCGATTAAAATAAAGGTCGTTCTTTCGCACCACCATCGCGAGCAGATCTCGGGATTGCTTCGTAATCGGTCCCCCCGAGTTGGCCAGGTTCAACCCCTGCGCCAGGTCATCAGCGCTGACGGTCGCCGCAACCTCGCCGTCGATTGAAATAGTGTAGCTGCCTTTCGGCAGGTCGGCGATCCTCAGGTTATAAACGTCCAGGTCGCTGATGATCGGCGCGATGGCTAGCGCCGAATCGGCCTTCGGGTCTATCGGCATCGGCAGCGCATCGTCGAGGCGGTCAAAGGAAACGGCGTCGCTTTCCTCGGTGAGATTGTTCACGCGGCACGCCGCGGATGTTTCCACCCGCAAGGGCTGCCTGCCTATGCTAACGCTAGAGACGAGCGGCGTCGCTCCCAGCGATTTGAGGATGGCCCATGCCATGATGGTGTGGCCGGGGAGGCCCGGATGGACCGCGTTTCCCCCGCCGATAGTCGATTCGTGCGACCGCAGCATTGCCTGCATATAGGGTTCGAATTGGTCGACAAACGAAGCCTTCTCGCGGGCGGCCATGCTCCCCAGGGCCTCGGAAAACGCCTTCAGCGAGATATTCCGCACGTCCTGGTCGGGGTCGGGGCGCTTGTCCTCGATGGGCTGCGGGGTCAAGAAAACCGCCTTGATGCCATTCGAGGCGAACACCCTCGCGATTTCGGTCTGGCTGCTGATATAGGCGCGCAGGATGTCGGGCCGGAATGCTTGATATTCGTGGTCGTTCATCCCGAAATCCACCGTCACGACGGTCGGCTTCAGCGGGAGTACATCCCGGTCCAATCCGGAATCGACGGCCTTTTTTACCATCGCGAGGAGGGTCGCATCGTCGGCCGCAAACAATTGTGTCTCGTTCGTATGCGATCTTTGCCTCAGCCATGCGGTATCTCCGCCCCAGCCCGCGTTTCGAAACACGAGCTTCCACGTAGGATGCCGGCTCAGGGCGTACGCCTCAATATAGCTCGTGTACAGTCGCTGCTCGGTGATGCTGTCTCCCAGGAAGACGACCCGGTCGCCGTCGTGAATGAAGAACTCGCCCGCCTGGGCCGCGCATATGGTCATCGCAAATGCTGCCAGGGCGAAGGGGATCGTGATGATTGGTGAAGAGGAAAACAGGGCGGAGGTTTTCATGGAAAGGATGAATTCTGCTGGAGTTGAGTTGACCGGGGCGGGCGGGATCCAAGCGGGGTATAGGCATTCGAAGCGAGTTCCGAATGGGGACTAGCTTGCTAGGTAGGGTCGGCATGGCGGCATTTTATCCTGGATTTCCCATTTGGATTCATGATTTGATTGAATTGTGGGCTCGGTCGAGTTGAACGTGTAGAAATCCGCCCGTTCCTGGTCCGAAGGTCAAGTTTTCGGTGAGCCGGGGTGTTGCCGTCACGTAGTTGTCGCCTAAAGGGGCCGCGGCTGCAGCAAAATGGAACAAAATGGCGGCAATAGAAGACACTACTCCCATTGACTCCGAGACTGGAAGGTGGGGTTGAAGGAGCGATCATCCGGGAGCCGGTATAGGCAGTCTCAACCGGTCGATCGCGCACAGGATGGCCTGGAACAACCTCCGGGTCACCGTCACTTCGGCCAATTGGAAGGTCATCCGACGGGCGTGACGAACGACCTTTGTCCCGATCTTGATCAATTTCTCCCGAGCCGTCGTCAACGTCCAGCGCCGAACTTCCGGCGGTAGGACCAGCTGCCGGAGAAAGTTTCCGAGGTTGTAGGCCAACACGAAGAGATGCAGCCGCACCTGGTTGTCCACGAAATCATGGCACGACAGGCGCGTCCACTTCACCGCATTCTTGCCTTCCTTGATCCATTGTTCTGCCGTTCCCCGCTGGTTATAGAACCGGACGACGCGTTTGGCTGGCCGTGTGAGGTTCGTCACGATAAGGCCAACTCGGGGGAACAACTCGCCTTTGTGCCATTCAACCTTGGCAACCACTCGCCGGGACCGGTTCCAGCTCTGGGCTTGGTAGGAAAAGTCGGCATACCGGACAAGTGGCGCATTTGACGGACGACCCACGGGACGGGTCAAGAAGGGCTCTATCTACCG
>CAZHPC010000205.1:0-3868 GCA_964534685.1 uncultured Opitutaceae bacterium | reverse complement strand
GAGAGAGGGGGATTCGAACCCCCGGTACAGTTTTACCCGTACAACGGTTTAGCAAACCGTCCCTTTAGGCCACTCAGGCACCTCTCCGTTTCAAGGGGTTGGAGCAAACGCCGGCTGCTGAGTTAGGGCAAGGCAGTATTTGCCGGAGATCCTGTGAAGCCTGCTCACTCATATCGCCTCCCGGTCCCTCCATGCACCGTCTAGAATCACCAACCCCGCACCGCCGCTGGTTCGTGAAGCGAATTGCGGGACGCCTGAATGTGCAGATATTGGCGGCACCCTTTCGGGTTGTCTCTGTATCTACCTGCGATTGTCCTGAGAAAAGGTCGCCGTCCCGCTACAGTCTTCCAGCGCCAAACCCTACCCCATGAAAGTCCGAAAAGCCCTGATCACTGCCGCCAACCCCCGGCAACGCGAGTTGCCGCTTCAGATGTTGATCGACCAGCAGGGCGAATCAAAGTCTGCCCTGCAGATCATCCTGGAGGAGGCCGCTGGCGCCGGAGTCGAAGAGTTCGGCATCGTCGTATGTCCGGGAGACGAGTCGGCCTATGCCGGCGCCTGCGGCGCGCTGCGCGATCGTGTGCGCTTTGTCGCACAGCGGGACCCGCGTGGCTACGGGCATGCGGTGCTCTGCGGGCGCGAATTCATCGGCGGGGAGACCTTCCTGCACCTCGTTGGCGACCATCTGCACGTTGCGAACGGCTCCGTCAGCTGCGCGCGGCAGCTCATCAGCGTGGCCGAGTCCGAGGACACCCCTGTGTCCGCCGTCCAGCCGACCCATGAGGGCCTGCTGACGGCCTACGGAACGGTGGGCGGCCGCCTCGTAGGCGGGGAGCGGCCGCTTTACCAAATCGAGACGGTGATCGAAAAGCCGACGCCGACGGTCGCCGAGCAGCAGCTGCTGGTGCCGGGTTTGCGGGCGGGCTACTATCTCTGCTTCTTCGGCATGCATGTGCTGCCGCCTGAGATCCTCGACCTGCTCGAGGAGCAGGCCAAGGCCGCCGGGCGATCCCTCGGGTTGTCGCCCGCCCTGCACGCACTGGCCTCGCGCCGCCGCTACCTTGCGTTCAGCATCGCCGGCCGGCGCTACGACATCGGCGCGACCTACGGCCTGCTGTTTGCCCAGTTGGCTCTCACCCTTGCAGGCCGCGACCGCGACCGCATCCTGACCCAGCTCGTGGAGCTGCTCGCCATCCGCTAGCGGCGCAGGGATCCCAAAGGCTCCGCCCATGAAACTCCGGGTCACCGACATCATAGAGTCCGAGTCACCGGAGACCCGGGACCTCTCGATAGAATCCTGGTGCGCCGGCCGGCCGGCTGCGGAACTGCTTGCCGCCTGCGCCGAGCTCGAGGGCTACCGCCGGCAGCAGCCGAACCTTTACCGGAGGGTGCGCGCGCTCTTCTTTCTCGCCGCCATCCACCGTTATCACCTGCCAACGCGGCCCGAGCTTCGGCGCACCGGCCTCGTGCCCTACGACGGCTTCACCCGGATGCTGGAACGGCGCTTCGAGGAAGCCATCAGCGGGTTCTTGAGAGCACAGGATGCCCAGGGCCCAAACGAAACGCTCTCCAGCGCGCTCGCGGCGGCTTACCATGAGCTAGGCTTCCAGACGCTCGCCGACCAGGTGCGCCACACGGTAAGGGCCACGCGAGGCAATGCCTGGATGTTCCGCCTCGGCCACCCGCTCGACCAGCCGCTTCGCGTGCGACCCGAGCTTTTGCGCGCAGGCACCAGCGACACGCCCCATCCCATCCTGCGCGAGTGCACACCGGTCAGGATGGACCTGACCCATTGTGGCTGGAGCGACATCTTTTTTCTTGGGATGGATTTCCCTGAGGGTGCGCGGGTTCTCAACGTTTCCATCGATCTGAGCATCCACGGACGCGATCCCGGGCCGCGCCCCCCGGTCGAAGCCTATTTCCGTGTGATCGACGAGCCCGTCATCCGCCTGGCGAGCGTGGACCTCGAGGCCACGGCCGAGGTGCGCGAGCTCGACGAGCTGTTCGACTTTGGCCGCGATTACCTGGGCCTTTTGAAGGCCTCGATCATCGCCGCCGGGCTTGTGCCGCCGGGCATTGAGCGGTCCGGCGCCCGGCTTTCGGAGCTGCTGGGCATCATCTTTGGCCCGGGCCGCGGCTTCGAGCTGGTCAGCAGCGTCAACCGCATCCCCAAGGGTTCGCGACTGGCCGTCTCCACCACCCTGCTTGGCGCACTCATCGGCGTCTGCATGCGCGCCACCGGACAGATCCGCGACCTGGGCGGACCGATGCAGGAGCCCGAGCGCCGGATGGTGGCGGCACGGGCGATTCTCGGCGAATGGCTCGGCGGGTCAGGCGGCGGCTGGCAGGACTCGGGCGGCCTCTGGCCGGGCATAAAGCTCATCGAGGGCGTCGCGGCGCAGCCCGGCGCGGTCGAATATGGCCAAAGCCGCGGTTGCCTCCTGCCCCGGCACACGCTCCTGGGGGCCGACAGGGTGCCGGCTGCGGCGCGCGCCAGACTGCAGAAGTCTCTGGTGCTGGTGCACGGGGGAATGGCGCAGAACGTCGGGCCCATCCTGGAGATGGTGACGGAGAAGTACCTCCTGCGCAGCGAGGTCGAGTGGATTGCGCGCCGCAAGGCTGTCGCGACCCTGGACGAGATACTCGGGCAGCTCGCCGCGGGCGACGTGCGCACGCTGGGACGCTCGCTGACCGCCAATTTCTTCGGGCCGCTTCAGACCATAATCCCGTGGGTGAGCAACCTTTACACCGAGCGCCTGATCGAGCGCACCCGCGCCGCGTTCGGAAAGGATTTCTGGGGTTTCTGGATGCTCGGGGGAATGTCCGGAGGCGGCATGGGCTTCATCTTCGAGCCCGCCCGGCGCCGTGAGGCCCAGGAGCGGCTTCAGGAGATCATGCTGGTCGCCAAGCGCGAGCTCGAGACGGCGCTGCCGTTTGCAATGGATCCCGTTGTCTATGATTTCGCGATCAACGAGCATGGCTCCGTGGGCGCGCTGCTGACCGGCGCCGACGCCCTGCTGCCCGCCGGCTTCTACCAACAGTCCGTGCCGCGGTGCCTTCGCCAGGAGGTGCGCAACCTTACACCCCGCGACCGCGGCGACCTGCAGCAGTTCACCCGGGCCGCGCGGCGCCAGCCGGAGTACGGAGCCGTGCTTCCGACATTGCTCGACCGCATGCTGCCCTCGACGGCCGCATCGAAGGACGCCGGACGGCTCGGCGTGCTCCTCGATGAGAACGGATTCGACCGCGTCCAGCACGAGCAGATCCGCGCTGACCTGCGCAACGGCCGCATCGGCCTGGCAATGAACCGGCTTCCTCCGAGCACAAGGATTGACGATGTGCCTGCCGAGGCCCTCTTCGAACCGGGCACCGCGTCCGCGGCCCTGCGAAAGCGGGGCGAGGCCGCGCTGCAGTCCGGCGAGGTGGCGGTCGTGACCTATTCGGCAGGTGTGGGCAGCCGCTGGACCCAGGGTGCGGGTGTGGTGAAGGGCCTGCATCCCTTCGCAAGATTGGGCGGCCGCCACCGGAGCTTCATCGAGGTCCACCTCGCAAAGACCCGGAAGGCGGGCCGCGCAGCCGGCGTGGACATCCCGCACGTCTTCACGACCAGCTACCTCACGCACGCACCGATTGAACATTTTCTCAGCGAAGCCGTCGGCCCCGCGCTCGGCCGCACGGTCTGGCTCTCACCGGGGCGCTCGATCGGCCAAAGGCTCGTGCCCACGGTCCGGGACCTGCACTTTGCCTGGCAGGAGACCGCCCAGCAAAAGCTCGACGAGCAGAAGGAGAAAATGCGGGAGAGCGTGCGGGCCGCGCTGGCGGAGTGGGCCCGCCAGACCGGCGAGGGCAGCGACTACACCGACAACCT
>CAZHPC010000204.1:1166-3902 GCA_964534685.1 uncultured Opitutaceae bacterium | reverse complement strand
CGCGATCCGCGAATCGGCGAATGCCTCAGCCACCATGAGTGACGAGAAGAAACCCGCCCCAAGGCCCGTCTCGGTGGTCGCCGTCGCCGCCGTCTTCGTCCTCCTGTCGCTCTTCTGGGTGATCGCCGTGCGCGTCACCGAGCCGGGCCGGCCCCTGGCACCCCAGAACGAGACCCCGGACAACCTCGCAAAGGACCTCGAGTGGAAGGCCACGCCCGCCTCGCGCAAGGCGGTCCTGGCGGACCTCCGCGCGAGGCAGCAGAAGCAGGCGATATCCTACGGTTGGGTAGACCAGAAGGCCGGGATCGTGCATCTGCCGATCGCCCGGGCGATGGAGCTCGTCATTGCGGAGCACGGAGGGGGCAAATGAGCGCAAAGGGCGAATACACCCCCGTTGACGCCGCGTCGCGCTGGCCGCTCCTCCTGCTGCTCGTGAAGGGCATCGGCTGGCTGGTTGTGGCCGGCATCCTGGCCCTTGTCGCCTCGATCCAGCTGCACACGCCAGGCTTCATGGCGGGGTGCCCGCTCTTCACCTATGGCCGCATGGTCGTCATGGCCGAGACCGCGTTCGTGTACGGCTGGCTTGGGAACGCGGGCGTGGCCCTCGCGCTCTGGGCGCTCGGCCGGCTCTCGGCCGAGCCCCTGCGGGCCCAGAGCTGGGCCATCGGCGGGGCGATCTTCTGGAACCTCGCGGTCTTCGGGGCCCTGGTCGGTGTCGCCGTCGGGGACGCCACCGGCTTCGAACTCCTCGGGCTCCCGCGCTACGTCCAGCTCCTCATGTTCTTCTCGTACTCGGCGGTCGCAGTCTCCGGGCTCCTCGCCTGGAGCGGGCGCCTGCGCCGGGTGTCCTACGCGTCGCAGTGGTACGGCGCGGCGGCCCTCTTCCTGTTCCCCTGGATCCTCTCGGTCGCCCATGTGATGCTCTTCTCGGCGCCTGTCCGCGGCGTCCTTCAGCCGATCGTCGCCGGATGGTACGCCCAGTCCGCCTGGACCCTGTGGCTCGCGCCCCTGGCGCTTTCGGCGGCGTACTACGTGGTCCCCAAGGTGACCGGCAAGGTGCTCCCGTCGTACGAGTTCGCGGCGCTAGGCTTCTGGTGCCTCGTCTTCGTGGGCGGACTCACCGGGGGCCGCCACCTCCTCGGGGGGCCCGTCCCGGCGTGGATCCCCTCGGTTGCCGTCGTGTCCTGCGCGCTCCTCCTCTTCCACACGTTCATCGTGCTTCTGAACCTCCGCGGCGCGTTCACGGGCGGCGGGATTGCCCTCAGGTTCATCTCCTTCGGCCTTGCGGCCTACGTGCTCGGCGCCGTGGCCGACGCGCTCACCTCGCTTCACGGCGTGGCGCTCCACACCCAGTTCACGCACTTTGACGAGGCCCAGAAGCAGCTGGCGCTCTATGGGGCGGCCTCGACCATCATGATCGGCGGCATTTACTACGCGCTTCCCCGGATAACCGGCAAGGCGTGGTTCTCGGCCGGCCTCGTGCGGGCGCACTTGGTCCTGACAATCGTTGGAATCCTCCTCCTTCTGGGATCCCTCACCGTGGCCTCGGTGACCCAGAGCCAGGGCATCCTCGATGCCAAGCTCTCGTTCCAGGAGATCGCCCACAATACCCGGCCCTGGCTCATGTCGGCGACCTTTGCCCAGATGATCCTCCTCCTCGGCAACATAGCCTTCTTCGCCAACTTTTACACGACCTCGTGCGAGATCCTGAAGATCTCCGCGCCCGCCGTGTTCAACCCGCCTGCGGCGGCGGAGACCCACGCGCCGTGAAGAGCAACGTCATATTCTTCCTCGGTCTCTTCGCGGCGCTCGGCATCTCGTGGGCCGGGATCGTCCTCGGCTCCAACGCCCAGCTGGGCGCCCTCGCGCCCTTCTACGACGAGACGGAGGGGAGCACGTACCCCCAGTGGATGCCGGGCGCGGCCGCCCAGGGCCAGCTGGTTTACCGGGACCTCGGCTGCTACGCCTGCCATACCCAGCAGGTACGCCGGCCGGGCTTCGGATCGGACCAGGAGAGGGGTTGGGGGGACCGCCAGAGCGTCGCCCGCGACTACATCTACCAGCCCGCCCCCCAGCTCGGCTGGTCGCGGGTCGGCCCCGACCTGACGAACCTTGCTGACCGAAAGCCTTCCGCACCCGACGCGGAGGACCTCCTTCACATGCTCTACGCCGGCACGGACGGGATGCCCGCGTATCGGTTCCTCTTTGAGACGCGCCAGCTCGGAGCCGGCGCCCAGCCCTCCCAGGATGCGCTCAAGCTCACCGGGGCGCTCGAACCGGCGGCCGGTTGGGAGATCGTGCCGACCCCGCGGTCGGAGGCGCTGGTCGCGTACCTGCTGAGCCTAAAGACGACCTACACCTATCCCGAGGCCGTTCCCTTTGCGCCGCCGAAGGCGGAGGGCTCCCCGAGCGCGGCCGCACCAGCAGGCCCCGCCGCGACGGCTCCCGCACCGGCACCCACTTCGACCGCTGCCAAGGCCGGTCCCGCGCCGGTGGCAACGGCGACTGCAACCCCTGCATCGACTCCCGCTGCCGCGACTCCTCCCCCCGCGAACCCAGCGTCGCCCGCGCCCGCCGCTAGCGTTTCGCCAACACCGTCGCCAACGGGGCCCGCCACCCCGCCAACGCCTTCGCCTTCCGCCACCGCGCTCCCGGCCGGCACGGGAGGGACACCGAGCGTGGCCGCATCGCCGGCCGAACCCGCTGCTGCGGCACCCGCAGCGGCTGCTGCCGCGG
>CAZHPC010000204.1:0-1066 GCA_964534685.1 uncultured Opitutaceae bacterium | reverse complement strand
GACAAAATGAGCGAGCAACCCCTCAAGGATCCGCAGCTGGACCAGGCCGCCGTAAGCGACGAGGGCCTCATGGACCTTCATGAGAGGCAGCTCGGCCGCCATCCCGACGACGGCGCCCGCTACCGCCTCCTTCCCATCGGAATCCTCTTCACGCTTAGCGGCCTGATCCTCTTCTCGGGGACGTACCTTAACCGCTACACCGGCCACTACAGCGCCTCAATCTTCGACGAGAACGCGAAGCCGAGTGCGGGCGGTCAGGCGGCGGTCAAGCTCGATCCGGCCGCCGTCGGCAAGAGCGCCTATAACCAGGTCTGCATCACGTGCCACCAGCCCACCGGGGCGGGCCTTCCGGGCGTGTATCCGCCGCTCGCGGGCTCCGAATGGGTGAACGGTCCGTCCTCGCGCGTGGTCCGCATCGTTCTCTATGGGCTAAAGGGCGACATCCACGTCCAGGGCCACGTCTTTAATGCCGCCGCGATGCCGGTCTTCGGCAAGGTCGCGGGCTCGGCCTACAACTGGAACGACGACAAGATCGCAGCCGTCCTCACCTATGTCCGCCAGGAGTGGGGAAACAAGGCCGGACCGGTTTCGACAGAAGAGGTGACCGCGGCGAGGACCACAACCGGGGACCGCAAGGAGATGTCCGAGGCGGAGCTGGAGCAGGTCAAGTAGTCGTCGGTGGATCTGAGCAGGAGCCGCAGTCGCGGCTCGTCACGGACGAAAAGAAGTCTTGTCATTATCGTTATCAAGACGCTCACCGCCACCGAAGCCCGCAAGAACCTGACCCACTGGCTCAAGGCCGCCAGTGAGGGCCAGGAGATTGGGATTGTCTACGGGGCGGATGTCATCGCCCTGCGCCCGGTCTCCATCCGGGCGGCAGATTACCCGCAGCGTGAATATGCAGTAAGCCCAGCCGAACTGCGCTGTTTCACAGGCTCCTCGGATTCCGAACTGAACCGTGAGCGTCACGGAGGCCAGCTGAAGGTCTTTTCGGGCAAGCTTCCCAGGCGCCGTGGCCGTTGAGCTTCGCCTCTCAAGACGGTTTCTGAAGGCGCTCGAGGCATTT
>CAZHPC010000203.1:0-4072 GCA_964534685.1 uncultured Opitutaceae bacterium | reverse complement strand
GGCCCGCCCGGATCTCCTCCTCGCCGAGGACGCCCTCCGCGAAGAACTTCTCCATGAGCGCGTCGTCGGATTCGGCGACGTATTCCATCAGCTGGCGATGCAGCTCGTGCACGCGCTCGGCCAGCTCCCCGTCCGCCGTCTCCTCCTTGTAGGCGCCGTTTCCGCCCGGCTTGTAGGTGATGACCTCGTTGCGCAAAACGTCGAGGACCCGGCTGAAGCCGGGTCCTGCGTCGAGCGGCAGCGTCATCGGGAAGACAGTCCTCCCGAAGTGCTCCCGGGCCCCGGCAAGCACGGCGTCGAAGTCGGTGTTCGGCTTGTCGAGCGCGTTGACCGCGATGATCTTCGGCAGGCCGTAGTGCGTCGCGTAGTCCCACACAGCGTCGGTGCCGACCCCGAGCCCGTGTGCGGCGTTGATGACGGCGAGCGCGAAGTCCCCGACGCGCAGGGCGCCGATGCCCTCGCTGATAAAGTCCGCGTAGCCGGGGGTGTCGACGATGTTGAACTTCTTGCCCTGCCACTCGGTGTTGAGCAGCGAGGCGTGGACCGAGAACTGGTGCTGCTGCTCGCTGGCGTGGTAGTCGGATGCCGTCGTTCCGGCGGCGATCGTGCCCATCCGCCCTATCCTGCCGCTGCACATGAGCATCGCCTCGCAGAGCATCGTCTTGCCGGCGGAGGCATGGCCGACAACGGCGAAGTTCCGCAGTTCAGAGGGAAGGTAGGTATCCTTCATAAGGGGGTGGGGTTGGCCGCTTTTCCGGCTCGGCGCACACTATTAACGAAAAGCATCCCGGAGTCTATTCCCGAACCTGAAGCGGGTCGGGTATTCGTCACTTGAATGGCCGCGTCAAATCCCCGTTTTACTCGGGTCTGCCCGCGGAAACCCCTCGGGTTTGGATTCCGGCGGCCGTGACTTTCCGGCTTTGCGCGCTTGTTTCGGCCCCCGGCCGCCCCAAGTGTCGCCGGATGCGATTCATGTGGGCAGTCTCCGTGGTTGCCGCGATGGCCGCGCCCTTCGCGTTCGCGGACGGGGACGCGACGACCGCCCAGCCCTACGACCCGACCGAGCACTGGGAGGTCAACACGGAGACCGGGGTGCTCTGGCACCTGACGAGCTTGGCGTCGCCGCTTGCCTACACCGTGCTGCCCCAGCTTGTGACGGTGGAGAGCACCCGGATAGGCACCGTTCGCCCGCTCGCGGGGGGCGACCTGGTGATCCGCAACCGCTTCAGCCTTCTCGTTGAGCCGATCTCAATGGGCCCCGAGCACCACTTCGTGGGCGGCGCCGCGTCGGGAATCATGGAATGGTGGGACAGGCGGAGGACGCGCGCCCTTTTCTTCTCGGCCGGCGGCGGTGTCGGCTGGCTCGACAGCAAGGGCCATGCGGTCAGGGGAGGGCAGGGCGAGGACTTCAACTTCAGCTGGCTCGTCTATCCAGGGGTGCGATTCATGCTCAGGGACAGGCTGAGCGGCTCGGTCGGCGTGTATTTCCAGCATGTCTCGAACACCGATCTGAACCACGTCAATCCGGGGCTGACCGCCGTGGGCCCGATGGCGAGCCTGGGGTGGCACTTTTAGGCGCGGGCGTCTCCCGTGGGCCCCGTCTCACTGCGCGGTCGCCCGGATCCTGGCAAGGAGCTGCCGTGCCCGCTCGTTGTCGGGTGCGACGCGAAGGAACGCCTCCAGGTGCTCGGCCGCCTTGCCCTCGCCGCCCGGCGTGCGCAGGAGCGCCAGGGCGATGTTGAAGTGGATCTCGGGATGGCCCGGCATCAGCCGCAGCGCCTCCTTGTAGTGGGCGACGGCCTCGCCCGTCCGCCCCTGGGCGTTGAGGGCGAGGCCAAGATTGTTGTGCGCCTCGCCGTAGTCGGGCCTCAGCCGCAACGCCTCCTCGAACTCGGCGACCGCCTCGTTCAGCCGGTCGGGCGCCTTGAGGAGCGCGTTCGCGAGGTTGTTGTGCGCCTCGGCGAAGTCCGGCCGGATCCGCACGGCCTGCTGGTACTCGGCGATGGCGTCATCGATCCGGCCTGGCGTGCTCATCCAGGCGCTTCCCAGGTTGTTGTGCGCCTCGGCGAAGCCGGGCTGCAGGCGCAGGGCCTCCTGGATATGGGCGACGGCGTCCCCAAGGCGGCCGGGCATCATCCCGAGGACGCTGCCGAGGTCGTTGTGCGCCGTGGCGTAGCGGGGATTCTCGCGCAGCGCCTCCTCGAACTGGGCAACGGCGTTCGCAAGGTCCCCGCGGTCCTCGTACCACACGCCGAGGTTGCTGTGCGCCTCCGGGAAGTCCGGCTGCAGGCGCAGGGCCTCCTGGATGTGGGCGAACGCGTCGTCCGCCCGGCCGGGCATCTTCCGCAGGATGCCGCCCAGGTTGTTGTGCACCGACGCGAAATCCTCCTTCAGGCGGATGGCCTCCTGGTATTCGCTTACGGCGTCACCAAGGTCTCCGCGGCCCTCATACCAGAGGCCAAGGTTGTTGTGGGCCATCCAGCACGCGGGATTTCGCTCAATCGTCGCCCTGTAGAGCGTGGGCTGGTCCGCGTAGATCCGGCTCTGCGCATTGCTGAGCACGGCCAGCAACGCGACCAGCGCCGCCGCAGCCCACGGCCCGGCGGCCCGGACGGGCGGCGGGACCCGGTCGAGGAGGAGCGCCGCGCCCGCGCTGGCCGCGGCGATGATCCCCATGCTGGCCAGGTACTGGAAATGGTCGGCCACATAGGAGAAGAGGAAGGGGTAGACGTTGAAGAACCCAAGCGCCGGGAAGAGCGAGCCCGCAAAGAGGAGCCACGCCGCAAGCGGGCCCCGCATGCGCCGGCGCAGAAGCCAGAGGCCCGCGGTCACCAGAACGGCCGCCGCGAGGTATCCGGACCAGCCAAGGGCCTGCGCCTTCGCATCCCAGCGGGGATAGATGAAGATGAGATTTGCCGGCCAGAGGAGCTTGCCCAGGTAGAACCAGACCACCCGGCCGGCCAGGAGGCAGCGCTGCACCAGCGTCAGGTCAAACTCCGCTCCCTGCGCCCCGATCAGCGTGCGCTCCACCCAGGAGGTGAGGAGCCCGCCCGCGGCCGCGAGGACGAACCAGGGGAGCAGGGGAGCGACGTCGCGGCGCCAGCCGAGGCGGCCGCGCTGCCACCAGAACACGACCAGGAGCGCCGCGGGAAGCGTCGCGGTCACGGTCTTCGTGAGAAGGGCCAATGCGAAAAGCAGCGTGGCCAGGAAGTAGAAGCGGCCGGCCGCGGGCTTCTCCCGCTCCCCGTCAAACCTCAGGTAGGCGAGCGCTGCCAGCAGGTAGAAGACCAGCGACAGGGTGTTCTTCTGCTCGGAGATCCATGCGACGGATTCGACGCAGACCGGGTGGACGGCAAAGACGATCCCCGCCAGGCACGCGCCGGGGACGCGGAGCCTCCGGAGGATGAGGACCAGCAAGAGCGCCGCGGCGGCATGCTCGAGCACGTTCGCGAGATGGTAGCCGAGGGTGGCATCCCCCCACAGCCTGTGCTCGATCCAGAAAGCGCTGTGGAGCAGCGGATAGTACTGCTGCGTGGCCCGCGGGTCGGACCAGATCTGCCAGAGTCCCGCCGCCGAACGCAGCTCGGGCTTGGTGATGTGGGCGTCGTCATCCCAGATAAGGCTCCCGCGAAGCGCGGGCCAGTAGCACGCGAGGGACAGCCCGAGGATCAGCGCCGCCGTCCACAAGAGTCGGAAGCGGGATGGCGGAGACGCGCTTTGGCCCTGCATTCCCGCCAATTTACCCGCCGCGGCAGGTTCGAATCAATCCCGGCGTGACCGCGGGCGGGAGGGTCCTGGGCCAAAGGATTCAAGTATTTTATATGTTATTGGTGGACAAAGTACATGCATCCTTGATGGAAGGAGATTGGGCCGCCGACCCATGGGACCGGCCCCAAGCGGCCCCCTTCATGCCCGGGCAAAAATTGCGCAGCCTTCGGCAACGTGCGCGCAGCATTGGATTCACCGTGGAGCGATAATTGCGGCAACGGCGATCCTCCATGGTCACGGCAAGCAATACTCCAGCCCGGGCCGGTGATCCGCACGCCGCAAGCGGCGTGCTCGAGTGCCCGGT
>CAZHPC010000202.1:0-4103 GCA_964534685.1 uncultured Opitutaceae bacterium | reverse complement strand
GATTGTGGTATTTCAGGTCGATCGCGGCATAGGCCGGTGTGCGGCCCTCGAACAGTTCCACGACATCTCGGAAGATCCGCATGAGCAGCCTTCGGTCGGCCGTCGGGTAGAGCACCCCGAATTTGGCTACCACGAATTCAGCCACCTCGGCGGGGTTGTCAAAATTGACGTTGGGGAGCATGGGCGGGGCCGGAGGGGAGCGTTTAAGGGAGCGCTCAATTCATTTCGCAAGTTCAAACATTACTGGGTCCTGTGAATCCTCCTAATGGGCCCGGGGGCCCGCCACAATTAGATCCGCCTTTGGCCGATGGCGGTTCCCGTCCCGGAAATGGTCGAAGGCGTTGACCCTTCCGCGCTAGCCCTTTTGATTCATAGCCTTCTCACCCTCAATCATTGGGAACAATTCACAAATACGCCCGTCAGAGCTTGGAAGACCGAATGTCGACCAAAGCTCACGAAGTGGCCCTTGACCGCCTTCTTGTTGACCGATTCAAGAACGGCGACGCCTCGGCTTTTGACGAGATGGTGTCCCGTTACTGGGACCGCATCTTCTCAATGGTGAACCAGCTTCTTCGCAACACCCAAGATGCAGAGGAGGTTACGCAAGACGCGTTCATTCGCGCACACCGTGGCCTGGCGAACTTCCGCGGGGAGTCGGCCTTCTCGACATGGCTCTACCAGATCGCGACGAACCTCGCGCGCAACCGGTACTGGTACTGGTGGCGGCGCAAGCGTGACAAGTCCGTATCTTTCGATGCCCCAATGGGCCCCGATAACACCACAACACTGGCCGAGGTGATTGCCGCCGAGGTCGAGACGCCTGACGACATCACGGTTACCCGTGAATTCGTCACGCGCATCGGAACCGGCATGGATCGCCTTGGCCCAAAGCACCGCGAGATTCTTATCTTGCGCAACGTAAAGAACCTATCCTACGAAGAAATCGCCGGAATTCTCGGCATCTCCGTTGGAACCGTAAAAAGCCGGATTGCGAGGGCGCGGGAAAGCCTGCGCTCTAAGCTCGGCGAGGACTTCAAATGAACGACAGGGAATTCATAGAACTGCTCAACCTCTACGTGGATCACGAGATCAGCGCGGAGGACGCTCTGAGGCTTGAGAAAGAGGTCGCGGCCGACCCCGAGCGCCGCGAGGTCTACCGGCAATACTGCAGAATGCAGAAGGCCTGCTCGATGCTTTCGGAGGAGCTCCTGGAATCGACTGCGAAGCAGACGAGCCCGAGCGTGGCTGCATTTCCGCGCCAGAGCAGGTGGGGCTACGGGCCGCTCGTTGCGGGATTGGCCGCGGCCTGCGCCGTCGGGTTGCTCGCTCTCCGGTTTGAGGGCGGCGGGCCGGCCGGTGCGCCGGTGGCCGCCGCCGCATCCCACGCCAGTCCCTCGGCCGCATCCGCGCAGTTTGCGGACGCCCAGGTTCAGATGAAGCCGGTCTTCTTTGTGCGCTTTTCCCCGGACCAGTCGCCCCAGGCCCGTGAGCGCGCGCTGTTCACGGCCTCCGATGAGCCCGTCCGGGTGGACGGACTCAACTGGATCGGGGACATCCACATGGCCCCAGTTTATTCCAACGCGAATTCCGACTTTCTGCTGAACCCCAAGACCGACCTGAGGTCCTCCGCGATCACCGAAACCCCCGACGACCGCGAAACCCAGCAGCCGGCCGAATTGGCCGCGTTCCGCTTCCAGCGCTGAGCGTTCGGCGGGACGCCCCAAGGCTCACGGGTCAGCCGAGAGCCTTCTTGATCAGGGCCTCGGTCGTGGCCGACGGCCCAAGCGTGAGCGACGCATGGCGGATCGCCTCGTCGGCGTCGCCCGTCTTGTAGCCGAGCGCCACTAGGGCAGCGACGGCGTCGGCATGGGGTGACCCGCCCGCCGGGGAGCCGCCGGCCGCGAGCATCGCCCCTACCGCTCCGCCGGCCGCGCCGACACGGCTCTTCAGTTCTATCACGAGCCTCTCGGCGGTCTTCTTCCCTATGCCGGGGCACTTGGAAAGGGTGGCAATGTCGCCCGAGCGGATCGCCCCCTGGAGAAGGGGCAGTGAAAGCCGGCTCATAATCGAGAGCGCGACCTTGGGGCCGATGCCCGTGACATTCTCAATCATCAGGCGGAAGAAATCGCGGTCCTCCGCCGTCGCGAATCCGTAGAGGCTCTGGGAATCCTCCCTGTAGACGACGAGCGTGTGGAGCTTCACGGTGCTCCCCACCGGCGGAAGGCGCTCGGCCGTCGTCACTGGCACGCTGATCTCGTAGCCGAAGCCGCCGACCTCGACCACGGCGCGCACCAGGCCCGACTCGGTCAGGGTTCCTTGGATCGAGATAATCATCCTTGGGCCTCAGGTGAGCCCGAGCACGTCCTGCATGTCGTAGACCCCCGGCTTCCTGCCGACCACCCATTGCGCCGCCCTGAGGGCCCCGTGTGCAAAGACGGCCCGGTCGCTCGCCCGGTGGGTTAGCTCAAGGCGCTCGCCGGTCCCGGCGAAGACAACGGTGTGGTCGCCAACAACGTCGCCGCCGCGAAGCGAATGCACGCCGATCTCCCCCTTGGGCCGCGGTCCCGCGATCCCCTGGCGGCCGTGCCGGAGCGCGCCGCGCTCGAGCCTGCGGGCCTCCAGGATGATTTCCAAGAGGCGCTCGGCGGTTCCGCTCGGCGCGTCCTTCTTCATCCTGTGGTGCATCTCGACCACCTCAGTGTCGAAGTCCTCGCCGAGGGCGCGGGCCGCCCTTGCCGTCAGGGCAAAGAGGAGATTGACCCCGACCGAGAAATTGCCGGACCAGACGCAAGGGACGCGGGCGGCGAGCTTGAGGAGCTCGGCCTTGTCCTTCTGGGAATGGCCCGTCGTGCCGATGACGACCGGCTTCTTGCACGCAGCCGCCAACTCGAGGATTCCCCGCGTCGCCTGCGGGGAGCTAAAGTCCACGATGACGTCGACCGCCTTGACTGCGCCGCCCATGTCGTCTCCCAGGTCGGTGGCGGCGCCCACGGTGATCCCCAGCTGCGGGGCGGCGGAGGCGATCGCTTGGCCCATGCGTCCACGGGCTCCGTTGAGCAGTATTGTGAGTGGCATGGAGGGACTAGCGCTTGAGGAGGGACATCGCCTTTGCGAGCACGGCGCGGTTCGCGGCTCCCATCGGGCACAGGGGCAGGCGGACCGATTCGCTCCCGAAGATTCGGGCCCGCGCGAGCGCGGCCTTGATCGGCACCGGGCTCGGCTCGATGAAGAGGGCCTTGAAGAGCGGGAAAAGCCTTCGGTGGAGCTTTGTTGCGCTCGCAAAGTCGTTCGCCTGGGCGAAGTGGACCATCCGGGAAACCTCCCGGGGCACGAGGTTCGAGGCGACGCTGATAACGCCCTCGGCGCCGCTGGCCATGAAGGCCAGCGTGAGGGCGTCGTCGCCGCTCAACACCGTGATGTCGTCCCCCATGGCCCGCTTCATCTGGTCCACGCGGTCGACCGATCCGCCCGCCTCCTTGATCCAGCGCACATGCGAGAAGCGGGACCTGAGGCGCTCCACGAGCGGCACGCCGATCTCTACGCCGCAGCGCGAAGGGACCGAATAGAGTATGACCGGCAGATCGGTCGCCTCCGCGATCGCGGCATAATGCCTGAAAAGCCCCTCCTGGCTCGGCTTGTTGTAATAGGGCGTGACGACCAAGACCGCATCCGCCCCGGCCTCGTCGGAGAGCCTCGTGTAGTCAAGCGCCTCGGCCGTCGAATTCGAGCCGGTGCCCGCGATTACGGGGACACGGCCGCGCGCGAACTCGATCGTCGCGCGGGTGACGTCCATGTGCTCCTCGGAGGTGAGGGTGGGGGACTCGCCCGTCGTGCCAACCGGGACAATCCCGTCGATGCCGCCCTTAATCTGGTGCTCCACAAGCCTTTTCAGGTCGCCAAAGGATATGTCCTTCCCGCGGAAGGGAGTTGCGAGGGCTGTGATCGCACCTGTGAGGGGGCGTGGCTTCATGTTGTGGGTGCTTGGGACCGGGGCAAAGATGCCTTGCCGCGTGAAGCAGGCCAAGCTACAAAATCCAGAGCAACGCTATTCTGCACATGGAAGCCGTCACTCCCCACACCGAGATATTCAACGACCTGCTGAA
>CAZHPC010000201.1:0-4105 GCA_964534685.1 uncultured Opitutaceae bacterium | reverse complement strand
ACTTCTCGCCGGTCTCCATGTCGGCGAGCACGGCGTGGCGGTGGCTGAAGGTCCCTCGCTCGCAGTCCTGGCCGCTCAGCCGCACGGGGGCACCCTCCAGGAGGAGCGACCCGAACGCCAGAGCCTCCCCGAACCCCCAGTCAACGGGCCCCCCGTCCCGGTGGGAATGCGCCCGGGCGTCCAGCAGGCGCTTGATCTTGGGGTTGACCTTGAACTTCTCGGGAAGCGTCGTGAGGCCGCGGACGATGCGGGCGATATCCTCCTCCGAGACGCCCGTCTTGACGGGGGTGTGGCGGTACTCGGGCTGGAACTCGGCTGTCGAACCCTTGAAGGGGTCGCCCGGCCTGGCGCGCTTGGCCGCCTTTGCGGCCTCCCTCGCCTTGGCCTTCGCAAGGTTCTCCTCGAGCGCGGCCGAGTACTCCGCCCTGATCGAGTCGCCCTGTCCGGCGCTGATCGAGCCGTCCGCGACCAGGCGCTCGGTGTAGATGGCCGAGATGAGGGGGTGCGACGCGATGGTGCGGTAAAGCATCGGCTGCGTGAAGGACGGCTCGTCGGTCTCGTTGTGGCCGTGCCTGCGGAAGCAGTACATGTCGATGAACACGTCGCGCTTCCACCGGACGCGGAAGTCGAGCGCGACTTGGGAGACCATGCACACGGCCTCCGGGTCGTCGCCGTTCACGTGGAAGATCGGGGCCTCGATCATCTTCGCCACGTCCGTGCAGTACCGGGTTGAGCGGGCGTCCTGCGGGTCGGTCGTGAAGCCGATCTGGTTGTTGATGACGAAGTGCACGGTCCCCCCGGTCCTGTAGCCGGGCAGCTGCGAGAAATTCAGGGTCTCCGCGACGACACCCTGTCCCGCCAGGGCCGCATCGCCGTGCACAAGGAGCGCGAGCACGCGCCTTCGCTCCTCCGAGTCGCCGCGGATCCGCTGGCGGGCGCGCGCCTTCCCCTCCACGACCGGGTCAATGATCTCGAGGTGAGAGGGGTTCGCCGCGAGGCGGACCTCGACCTTCTTGCCTGAGCCCGTCGTGAGCACGGACTCGTATCCAAGATGGTATTTCACGTCGCCGTCGCCGCCGACTGTGTCGGGGATGTAGTTCTCCGAGAACTGCTCGAAGAGCTGGTCGAACGACTTGCGCATCACGCTGCACAGGACGTTGAGCCGTCCCCGGTGCGCCATCCCCATCACGATCTCCTCGACGCCCGCGTCGGGGCAGTGCTCGATCAGCGCGCCGAGCGCGGCGATAATCGTCTCCCCTCCCTCCAGGGAGAAGCGCTTCTGGCCTATGTATTTTGTGTGCAGAAACTTCTCAAAGAGCTCCGCCTTGTGCACATTGCGCAGGATCCGGACCTTCTGGGGCCGCGTGAACGAGGGCTGCAGCCGCGTGGATTCGATCCGCTCCTGCAGCCATAGCCTGCAGTCCTGGTCCTGGATGTGGGCGTACTCGACGCCCACGTGGCCGCAGTACGTCTTCTGGAGGGAGGCGATTATCTCGCGCAGCTTCATCTGGCCACCGCCGAGATAGGTGCCCACGTCGAATGACGTCTCGAGGTCGCCCTCCCCGAGCTGGTACTGGGCCGGGGCCAGCTTCGGGGTCGGAGCCGGGGGGCCGCTGAGCGGATCCAGATGCGCCTGGAGATGGCCTATGGCCCGGTAGGCCCCGATGATGTAGTGGACATGCGACTGCTTGAGGCTGTCGATTATCGGGGGCTGCTGGCTCTGGCCCTCGAACGCGCCAATGGCGGGGCTTCCGTTGCTCCCCAGCGAGAAACCCTGGAAGAACGCCCGCCAAGTCGGGTCAACCCCGTCGGGGTTGTCGAGCCACTGGCGGTACATGGCCTCAAAGACGTCGGCGTTGGCGGATGTTGGGAGTGTCGTCGAGTTCATCAGGGTGCCGGCGCGTGCCCGCGGCGGCCATTCTCTAGAAAGGCGGCTTTCGTCCACACTCTGCATGCGGTCCATGCGAACTCAAGCCCGAGGGCCCCTGCCGGGGTTGGATGCAATCGCGCTTCACAAGCGCTCCGATTACTTTACGTTCCGTATTTCAATCAAAATGGAGAACCGGATCAAAGAAACCCTTGTCGAGCTCTTCGACGGCATCAGGCGGGCGGATGGCGACGCCATCGCGAGCCGCATGGCCCTCCTTGACGATTACCTCGTGAAGGGCCGGTCGAGCCTCCATCCCCAGCTTGTCCACTTCCTGGAGAACCGGAGCTATCCCAAGGCGCTTATGTTCCTCGGGGGGGAGCACGACATCCCGGCGGGCGCCTGCGGCGGAGGACGCTGACCGTGGAGGGAAAGATATCGACCGGCGGCGGGCAGGGCCTGGGGCACAATCCCTTCGCCGGATTGGACAGCGCGGGCCTTCGGAGCGCCTCCGGAATGGTTCCCAAGCCCGCCCCTGTCGCCGCCCCGCGGGGAGGGAACCGGGGCCGGGTGGACATCAGGCGCGAGAAAGGCGGGCGGAGTGGAAAGACCGTCACGGTGGTCGACGGGTTCATTGGCATCGGGCTTCCGGAAAAGGAAAGGCTTGCGAAAAGCATGCGCGCCGCCTGCGGATGCGGCGGGACGGTGAAGGACGGGCGAATCGAGATCCAGGGGGACCAGCGCGACACCGTCGCCAGGATCCTGTCCGAAGCGGGTTTCCGCCCGGTCCTTGCGGGAGGCTAGGCGGCCAGCCCGGCCGCCAGCGCAAGCGCGCTCTTCGCCCGATTGAGGATGTAGAGGTGGTAGCCAGGGGCGCCGCGTCCGAGCAGGTCGCGGATCTGCCCAAGGGCCCAGTCGATGCCCACGGCCTCGACGATCTCGGGCATCTCGCCGGCGGCCTCGAGCCTCCGGATCAGAGTGGGTGGAAGGGAGGTCCCGCACATCGACGTGAAGCGCGTGATCTGCTTGAGCGAGAGGACGGGCATGATGCCGGGGATCACGGGGACCGTTATCCCCGCCTTGCGGCACCGTTCGACAAACCTGTAGTAGAGCTCGTTGTCGAAGAAGAGCTGCGTTGTGACGAAGTCCGCGCCTGCCCCGACTTTGTGCCTCAGGTTCTCCAGGTCCACCTCTGCCGAGGGGGCCTCGGGATGCTTCTCCGGATACCCGGCGACCCCCAGGCAGAAGTCGGGATGCCGCCCCTTTAGGAGACTGACCAGCTCGCTTGCGTGCCGAAGCCCCTCGGCGGTAGCCGTGAATTCGGCGGAACCCTTCGGAGGATCGCCGCGAAGCGTCATCACGTTGCGGAATCCGTCCGCGTGGATCCTGTCCGCGATCTCGTTCAACTCGGCGCGGGTGTGCCCGACGCACGTGAGGTGGGGCATGACCGTGTAGCCAAAGTCAGCCTTCAGGAGCCCGCTCACCTGGGCCGTGCGCTGCCGGGTGCTCCCGCCCGCGCCATACGTGACCGAGACAAAGTCGGGGGACACCGTCCTCAGCGCGGAGGCGGTCTGCCTCAGCGCCTCCACGCCGGCGTCGTCCTTCGGCGGGAAAAACTCAATCGACCGCAGCGGGCGTCGTTGCGAAAAGAGCTCGGAGAGCGGTCGGTCGGGCAATATCACATATCAACGCATCTATAAAGGTTGATATGTGTAAAGAAAATTCGGGATCGGCCGGGTCAACGGGATTTTCCGCCATGCCTCCCAGAGGCGCCCCCGACGTTATGTGAACGGATCTGCTTTCCGCCATAACCTCCGGAAATCGGGAACACCGATGTCTTCACGCTGGCCAGCGAGCGCGGCCCGGTGAGGGGATGGGCAGGGCGATTGATCAGGTCGAAGAAGTGATCCTTGTGCGTCTCCTTAGCGGGTTCGTTTTTCATAGTGGTGTTGTTGAAATCCAACCTTCAGGGTCGCTCGACATCTCACCATAGCTTTCCGTTGCCATAGTAGCAAGGGCGGTGAGCAAAGCCGATGCGAATCCAGATGTCTGGATTGAACAGGCGTCGAATTGCGCTGCGTGACGCCAAGACATGGCATCGTTGGGGTCTTCCTCGCCTGGCAAGGCCCGGCATGCGGACGGCAGACCTATTTGGACTTCTCGGCCTCGAACAGTTCGTCCGACTTCTGCGGGAGCGCCGTGAAGCTGTACTCCTCGATCTGGAAGGCCCGCCGCTTC
>CAZHPC010000200.1:0-4145 GCA_964534685.1 uncultured Opitutaceae bacterium | reverse complement strand
CCGCCGGATCGGCTACGTTGCCGACGGCCAGGACATGCCCGACTGGATGACCGTCAGGCAGCTGAACGCATATTGCCGTCCGTTGTACCCGACGTGGGACAGGGATCTCGAGGGGCGCCTCATGTCGGCGTTCGACCTGCCGGCCGATCGGCCGCTCAAGAAGCTCTCGCGCGGCATGGCGATGAAGGCAGCGCTGCTCACGAACCTCGCCTTTCGCCCGGAGCTCATGATCCTCGACGAACCCTTTAGCGGGCTGGACCCCCTGGTGCGCGACGACTTCATCCAGGGCCTCCTTGAATTGCCCGGCGACGACCGTCCGCGCACCGTCGTAGTGTCGTCCCACGACATCGACGAGGTCGAGCGCCTTGCCGACGATGTTGGCTTCCTGGCGGACGGCCGGCTGCTTGTCCACGAACCGGCGGACACGCTTCGCGGCCGGTTCCGGACCGTCGAGATCGTGGGGCCCGGGCTCGCCGGGCCGGCTCCCGCCGGGTCTCCCGCAGCCTGGCTTGAGGTCGGGAGGCCCGCGGAAAACGTCATGCGCCTCGTCCACAGCGCCTTCTCGTCCGCGTCTACCGAGGCGGAGCTCGGGCGGTCATTTCCCGGGTGCCGGATAACGGCCCGGACGATGTCGCTGCGGGAGATCTTCCTCGTGCTGGCCAGGAGGCACCAGACCGGATGCGCGGAGGAGGCCGCATGAACCTTCCGCTGCACATCTTTTTGAAGGACCTGCGCAGGTTCTGGGTTCTCGCCGCGCTGGTCGTGGCGTTCATCGGGATCGAGATCCTCGGCTCCTACTTGAATCTCGTCGGGGGAACGAGCTGGCAGCTGGTGTCGGGGCTGGCTCAGAACGGCCCCCTGCTGGTCGAGTTCATCCTGGCCGTGGCGATCATGCAGGCCGACCTCACGGTCGGGGACAAGGCCTTCTGGCGAACCCGCCCGATCGGGGCGTCCTCCCTCTACCTTGGGAAGCTGATCTTCTTCATCGCGGTCCTGGTGCTTCCGGCGCTTGCCGCGGACCTCTGCCTGGCCGGGCTCATGCAGACGCCATGGACGACGGGCCTGGGGATCGTCATCGAGTCGACCGGGAAGATCCTTGATGTGGCGCTTCTGGCGGCGCTCCTGGCATCCGTCACGCGCACGATGGTCCAGGCGGTGGCGGTGACGTTCGCCATCGCGCTGTTCCTGGTCTTTGCGGGCCCGTTCTTCGCCGATCTGGCCAAGGACTGGAACCTGGCGATGCCCTGGGGGACGGACGTGCCCTATCCCGGCCCCCGCATCGCGGCCTTCGTGCTGTACTTCGGCGTGGCCCTTCTGGCGCTTCTGGCGCATCAGGTCATGACACTGAGGGCCGCCCGCACGATGGTCCTCTTCGCGATCTCAATCCCCGTGGCGCTCGTCTGCTCCGGGCGCTGGCCGTTCAGCCTGCAGACCGGGCAGGGATCGGCTGGCGAGCCCGCGAGGCTCGAGAACTCCACCGGCGTCCGCATCATGCTCCGGGCCCCAGCGGACGTGCAGGGATCCACCTATATTCGAGATCCCGCCACGCACCATGACGTCCTCGCATATATAGCCTCCATGGAGGTGTCGCTGGGCGGTGTTCCCCTCGGCAGGACAATTGCGCTGGAATCCCTCCGCTCGACGCTGCAGCTCAGCGACGGCCGTCCGCTGGAGCTGCCCGTGACCCGCAACTCGCCCTGGCCCTACTGGACATCGGTGGTCGAAAGGGCCGCGATCTGCCGCGCGCTCGGAATCGCGCATCCGCCGTTTCCCGACGAGAAGGACGAATCGAGGCGCCTTAACCTGTTCACCATCACGCCAGAGCAGGGTGCGCCCTTTGAAATGAGGCCCGCGAGGTATTCCGGCGTCATGGTGTTCGACGAATTGGCCTTCCACGAGGAGACCCGGCTGCCTGTGCGGGTAGGCGCAAGTTCAAGCCGCATGGGCCAGGTCTGGAAGCTGGAAGGCCTGGAAGAGAGCGACGGGCTCGCGATTGTAGAGCTGCGGTTCCTTGTCGCCACGACCATACTCGTCCCGGATGGACCCGCCCGTATCGGGCTTCCATGGAACAACCGGCGAGGCTTCGTCTTGATGAACCGGACCCGGGACGAATACGCCTTCCCCATGGGCGGCGGCTGGGGCTCATGGGAACCGGCAACGGGTCCGCTGTCGGTCGTGCGGCGGTTCTCTCGGTTCGGAAAGCACTTCCACAACGACGGGTCGCCTGCCGGGGACACGCTCGACGGCGCGTGGCTCCGAGAGGCGGACGTGGTCGTGCTGGCGGCGCAGCCCGTGGGGAAATTCGAGAAGCGCATTGCGCTGGACGATTTCGTGCTTCCGGAACTGCCGGTGAACAAGCAGTTCGAGCAGGCTCCGTTCTGGCAGTAGGCTCCCGGGCCCATACCGGCCGGGAGGCGCGGGCGCCGCTAAAAGAGGTGGCGCGCGTGAGCGCGCACGGTAGAGACTGGCTGCCGCATGAAGCCCCTGCGCCTGGTTGCCGACGACCTGACGGGCGCGCTCGACGCGTCCGCGCAATTTAGCGGACCGGAGCGCGCAATACCCGTCTTCATGGACCCTCGTCTTCCGGCGGCACCCCCCGAGGAGTTTGCCGTCGACGGCGCCACAAGGGAGAAGGACGGCCCGTCGGCAGGGGCAACAGCCGGGCGGCTTGCGCCGATCCTCGCGCTGGGACCCGGCGTTCTCTCGTTCAAGAAGCTCGACAGCCTTCTCCGTGGCCATCCGGGGCTTGAGATTGCCGCCACGATGAGGGCGGTCACGGCGCGTCATTGCCTGATCGCGCCGGCATTCCCGTTCCACGGGCGCGCCACACGCGGCGGACTTCAATTCCTGCTGAGCGACGGAATGTGGAGCCGGGTGGGCGAGGACCTGCTTGCGGTGCTGCGATCATTTGGAATTTCCGCGCAGCTGAGGAAACCGGGGGAACCCGTGCCCGAGGGCATCAGCCTCTGGGACGCGGAAACCGATGAAGACCTGCGACGCATCGTCGTGTGCGGAAAGAAGCTTCACGACCCCGTGCTCTGGTGCGGCAGCGGCGGGCTTGCCGCGGCACTTTCCGACTCGGCGTCAAACGAGATCCCTGCCGCCCGCCTCGATCGGCCGATGCTCGGCATCTTTGGCTCCGACCACCCCGCGACCGGTGCGCAGCTCGCCGCGTGCGGCAACATGCTGAGGCTGCGAGCCTGCGGCGATGCGGAAGCGCGGAGCGTGTCGGAGCGCCTCGAAAAGGACGGAGTGTGCCTCGTGAGCTTTGAGCTGCCGTCCGGCCTGGCCCGACCCGAGGCTTCCCGGCGAATCGCGCGCGAGACGGACGAGCTGATGCGCCGAATCCCTGCGCCGCGCAGTCTCCTTGTCGCGGGAGGCGCGACCCTGCGCACGCTTTGCCTGTCGCTGGGAGCCGATCACCTCAGAGTCGTGGGCCAGGTGATTCCGGGCGTGCCCGTGTCCCTCATGGCTGGCGGGCGATGGGACGGCGTCCAGGTCATCTCGAAGTCCGGCGCATTCGGCGATGACGGGCTGCTGCTGCGGTTGATCTCGGGCGCGTCTGCCGGGCAAAATGGTTCGACTCCCACCCGCGGGTGACATTCCCTCGCTGCGTGAAACCCCATGTTGTTCGGTACGCGCTCGGGTTGCTGGGCGCCGGCATGTGCCTCGGATCGGAGTCGCCCCCGTTGAAGCTTTGGCCGGGAGCCGCCCCTGGAGAGAAGGGCGGCCTCGCCCCCGAGAAGGACACCACGACCTCCAAAGACAACCTGATCGCCGGCCGGCCGGTCATCCGGATCGGCAACGTCTCCGACCCGACGATCACGGTCTACCGGCCCGATGCGGACAAGGACACGGGAGCTGCGGTCGTGGTGTGCCCCGGCGGCGGCTACTACATTCTCGCGATGGATCTTGAGGGCACGGAGGTCTGCCAGTGGCTCAATTCCGTCGGCGTGACCGGGGTGCTCCTCAAGTACCGCGTGCCCCGGCGGGAGGGGCAGCCTGTGTACGCCGCTCCTTTGCAGGACGCGCAGCGGGCGGTCGGCGTCGTGAGGTCGCATGCAGGGGAATGGGGCGTCGACCCGGCGCGCGTGGGGGTGCTCGGGTTTTCGGCGGGCGGAGATCTCTGCGCCGTGCTCTCGGCA
>CAZHPC010000199.1:0-4182 GCA_964534685.1 uncultured Opitutaceae bacterium | reverse complement strand
CGGATCAAGCATTCGCTCACCTACAGCGGCGGGCTCAGCCGAAGCTACGCGCGCACCTACGCGCCCGCCCGCCACTTTGGGTTCGAGGGCTTCAGTCCCTTCACGCGGCCGGCCGTCATCTCCGTTGCCGAGGGCATCCCCTTCACGACTCTCAGTAACATGTCGGTCGACCGGCTTTATTCGCTCAAGGGCGAGATCGCCCGGCGCGGCATCATGGCGCATTTCGGTGTCGACATGCCCGTCTTCACGAAGCGCCGGTTCCAGCACGGGGCGATTCCCGTCGAGCACCTTCGCCGCCGGCTGGGCGCGCTGGAGTCCGACTACCGCCAGCAGTATCTCGCGACCTATCAGTGAGGGGATGATCTCGGCGTACCCAACGCGGGGCCGCACTGCCTGGATTCTCGCGCAACGTCCGCCACGGGCCGCCGTACCCGATCCGAACACGCCCCATGGCGTCTTCCTCGAACGGGAGCGCTTGGCGTCCGGCGCCGTCGTCGATTCCGGCGTCGTGTTGTTGACCAACCGCGAGTGTCCCTGGCGCTGCCTGATGTGCGACCTGTGGAAGAACACCACCCGCGATTCCGTCCCGCAGGGGGCGATTCCACGGCAGGTGGAGTTTGCGGTTCGGACGTGGTCGGACTCAGGAACCCTTCCGGTGCAGGTGAAGCTCTACAACAGCGGCAGCTTCTTCGATCCCGCGGCGATCCCGCCGGCCGACTACGCGCCGGTCGCACGGCGGATCGCCTTCGCGCGGCATGTGGTGGTGGAATCGCATCCGCTTCTCGTCGGCGATCGCGCGCGAGAGCTGCGCGACCTGCTTTCTGGATCGCTCGAAGTCGCGCTGGGACTCGAAACGGCGCACCCGGAGGTTCTGGAAAAGCTGAATAAGAAGTTCGACCTGGCGCAGTTCGCGCGGGCCGCCGAATTCCTCGCGGCCGAGCGGATCGCGTTGCGCGCGTTTATCCTGGTGAATCCGCCTTTCCTTGACGGGCCGTCGGGCCTGGAATGGGCGGCGAAATCGGCCGAGTTCGCATTTGGGTGCGGTGCGGGCGCAGTGACGCTGATTCCAACCCGTACCGGCAACGGCGCGATGGAAAGGCTGCGCGAGTCGGGCGAGTTCGTTCAGCCGACCATCGCGATGCTCGAAGCGGCACAGCAGGGTGCGCTCGCGTTGAGCCGCGGCCGGGTCTTCGCGGATACGTGGGCCCTGGAGCCGTTTTCAACTTGTCCCCATTGCTTTGACGCTCGGCGCGAACGGCTGGAGACGGTGAACCTGACCCAGCGCGACTTGCCACTTGTCCGCTGTGCGGCCTGCGGCGGATCATAATACGGTACCGAGGGGTCGAATCCCCCGCTCTCCACCATCAATTCTTTGCTTTCCCACCGAATGATGCGATATCCGGGAAGTGTTAGTTGTAAGGTCACAGGGGACATGGTGGCGCTCCCATCGCCCCATGTCCCTAATCTTTAACGAAGAGCCCACTTTCTGATTTGCCGAGTTACCCGCAGTCGGGACCCGCGGAATCGCGACAAATGAACCTTTACCCTTCCCAATACCGGCGCGTCGCGTTCGTCATTGTTCTTGGCGCATTATGTCTGGCTTTTCCTGCCCTTTGCACTGCGGTGGAGGGGAAGCCGCGATTACTCGTCCTCACCGACATTTCTAACGAACCTGATGATGAAGAATCGTTGGTGCGTCTTTTGGTCTATTCAAATGAGTTCGACATCGAAGGCCTGACCGCCACGACATCAACGTGGCTGCGAAGTGGCACACGTGAGGACCTGATTCACCGCGACATTGCTGCCTACGCTAAGGTACGCTCGAATCTGCTAAAACACGCCCCCGGGTTTCCAGAGCCCGATCAATTGGAAAAGGTAACTTTTACCGGCCAGCCCGGCTACGGGATGGCGTTAGTCGGGGATGGCAAGCAATCGCCCGGTTCAAAACATCTCGTAGATGTCATCGATTCAAGTGATCCACGCCCTTTGTGGGTCACGGTTTGGAGCGGCGCCAACACACTCGCTCAGGCGTTGTGGGACCTCCGGGCATCCCGGAACGAGTCGGATCTGAAAGGAGCCGTAGCAAAGCTCCGTGTCTACGCAATTTCCGACCAGGACGACGCGGGCCCATGGATCCGGAAAGAGTTTCCCGATCTCTTTTACATCGTGTCTCCGAGTACCCAAGACAGCCTGGAATATTGGCGCGCCACTTGGACAGGAATCTCGGGCGACAGATACTACAAGAACGGTCCCCGACGTTGGTTCGAACTTGTGGACAATCCGTGGCTTGAGGAACACGTGATCAAGAATCACGGCCCGCTGGGAGCTCTTTATCCTCGCTTCTCCTATATTATGGAGGGCGACACGCCCTCCTTTCTCGGACTGGTTCAAAACGGCTTGGGCTGGGAAGTGAGCCCGGGGTATGGAGGGTGGGGAGGGCGTTATGTATTCTACCGCCCTTCCGGAGAAAACCGCGCGATTTGGACGAACAATGCGGAGAGTCGTGACACTGTTGTGGTGGGCGACGGAAGCAACGTCACTTCGGACCCGGCCACGATCTGGCGGTGGCGGGAACACTATCAGCATGATTTTGAAGCGCGCATGAACTGGTGCATCGCCGACTCGTTTGGGAAGGCTAATCACAATCCCCGGCCCGCTCTGAATCACGATCTTACCAAGAACGTTCTGACGCTTAAGGCGAAGAGCGGCACCCGTGTTTCGCTTTCTGCGGAAGGCACAACAGATCCAGACGGCGACTCGGTGCGCGTGACTTGGTGGATCTATCCGGAGGCCGGCACGATTAGAAATGCCACCCTTACCGTCGCAGAGGGTTTGCAGACTGTCGTGAAGCTACCCGTCATCACAGAACCGGGCACGGTACACGTAATTTTACAGGCTGAGGACAGCGGTGAGCCGCACCTATTTGCGTACCGCCGCACCGTAATAGAAGTAGCGCCATGATGACGGCTTGGCATTGGCGGGATTTGATGCGTGGGTGGGACTGTGACTGACCTGTCAGAACACACCTTAAGAACGCTTTCGGCGGAGCTTTCGGCCTGTGGCCTGAGGCCCTCTCATTCGGGCCCGCTATTGCGTTCGTATTATCGAGGCGATGCGACGGCTGGTTCCAACGATCGGCGGTTCCCGCCTGCGCTTGATAAGCTGTTGAGGGATTCGGTGGAGCGGCGTGCTGGCTCCATTGCGGTGCGGCAGGTGGCATCCGACGGGACTGCCAAGCTGCTGATCCGCTTGAATGATGGGCTTACGGTCGAATCGGTGCTCATGCCCGGCCACAGGCCTGACCGGGCGGCGGGATGCGTGTCCTCGCAGGTCGGGTGCGCCATGGGCTGCGATTTTTGCGCGACCGCCAAGGCCGGGTTCGAGCGCAATCTGACCTCCGGAGAGATCGTCGAACAGTTTCTGGCGCTGCGGCAGGATGCCCGGGCCTCCGGCCGACGGATTCAGACGGTCGTCTTCATGGGTATGGGGGAGCCCTTGCTGAATCTTGAGAATGTGCTCTCGGCAATCGCGCGAATGGCCTCGAACGAAATGGGGGGCCTCGGCTTCAGGCAGATAACCGTTTCAACGGTGGGCATCGTCTCCGGGATCGAGGCGCTCGCGGCCTCCGGGCTCAACGTCAACCTCGCGGTCTCGCTGCACGCCCCAGACGACCAGACCCGGGCGCGGCTGCTGCCGGTCGGGCGCCGATTTGGAGTGGGGGAGATTCTGGAGGCGGCCAACCGGTACCAGGCGATCACGGGAAGGCCCGTGTCCATCCAATATTGCCTCCTCAAGGGAGTAAACGACTCGATGGAGCAGGCGGACGAATTGGCCGGACTCCTCAAGGGACTGCGGATGCACGTCAACCTGCTGCGGTACAACCCGACGGGACTGAGCCTCAGCGGAGAGGTCTATATGCCCTTGTCCGAGGCAGCGACGGAGTCTTTCCTCTCGCGCCTCAAGGATAGCGGAGTGGTGGCGCATTTCCGGCGTTCACGAGGCCCGGACATCAATGCCGCGTGCGGGCAGTTGAGGCACACCGCGTGACCAAAGGCGGCGGGTCCGATCCGAGCTCCACTCAGTTAGACTGCTCGGGGTTGAACCATGACGGGCCGCAATCCCCCGCCGGTTGGCGGGGGTCAAGGCCCTAGGGCTTTCTGGTTTGGACGGTTCTTAGGCGGT
>CAZHPC010000198.1:0-4185 GCA_964534685.1 uncultured Opitutaceae bacterium | reverse complement strand
CTGAACGACTACGGCGACTACAGCCTCCAACCGCTCCTCGGCCGGACGTTCCCGTCGCCGCTCCCGCGCCGCGCCCTCGACTTCGTCTTCATGCCGCCGGGCTGCCGGGCCGTGCGCAGCGAGGTCGTGCGCTCGTTCCTGTCGGACCACCGGCCCGTCCTTGTTGAGTTTTCAGTGGCGTGACGGGGCGAATTGCCTTTGAAAGAGCGTTCCATGTCACGGATCAAAGACGCCTTCGCACGCGCCGCCGCCCAGAACCGGGCGGCCTTCGTCTCGTACCTCTGCGCGGGGGATCCTGATTTTGAAACGTCGCTCGAAGCGTGCCGCGCCGTGGTGGCCGCCGGCGCCGACATTTTGGAGCTCGGGGTGCCTTTCTCGGATCCGCTGGCCGACGGCCTCACGAACCAGCTCGCCGCTCAGCGCGCGCTAGAGTCGGGGATGACCTCGGCGCGGGTGTTCGATCTCGTGAGGAGGATCCGCGAGTCGAGCGACATCCCGATCGTGTTCTACACGTACTACAACCTCGTGTTCTCGAACGGAGTCGAGCGCTACGTGAAGGAGGCGAGCGCGGCGGGCGTCGACGGACTCCTGCTCCTCGACCTACCTCCCGAGGAGGCGCAGGAGGCTGCGTCCGCCTGCGCCAGGCACGGCGTCGACACGGTCTGCATCGTCGCCCCGACGACGCCCGATGCGAGGCTCCCGAGGATAGCGGCCGCCGCGACCGGGTTCATCTATTACGTGTCCCGCGAGGGCGTCACGGGCGTCCGCGACCGGCTGGCGGGCGGCATCGCGGAGGCCGTTGCGCGGATCCGGTCGCATTCAAAGCTTCCCGTGGCCGTGGGCTTCGGGATATCGAGCCGGTCCCAGGTGGCCCAGGTCGCGGCGCTGGCGGACGGCGTCGTGGTCGGGAGCGCGCTCGTCAACGTGATCCGGGACGGCCTTGGTTCCCGCCAGGGGATAGGTCCGGCGCTGGCGGCGAAGGTGTCCGACCTTTCCGCGGGAACAAAAAGAAAATGACCCGCGTTCTTGTCATAGACGACGACCGGCTCCAGTACCGGCTGCTCCAGCAGCATTTCAGGAACTTCCGCAGGGGCACGTACGAGCTCGACTGGTCCGAGACCTACGAGGACGGCCTCGCGAGGCTGCTGACGGGCGCCTACGCGGTGTGCCTCCTCGACTACCGCCTCGGGCAGAGGGACGGCCTCCAGCTGATCCAGGAGGCCGCCCACAGCGGGTGCCGCACGCCGATAGTCTTCCTCACCGCCGAGTCGTCGGACAACATCGACATCCAGGCGATGGAGGCCGGGGCGCTCGACTACCTCGTCAAGGGCGAGATCTCGCCCCATTCCCTCGAACGGTCGCTCCGGTACGCGCTCAAGCTCGGCGACACGCTCGAGGCGCTGCGCCGCCTCGCCACCCGGGACGAGCTGACGGGCCTCCTCAACCGCAGGGAGTACGAGAGGATACTCGCCGAAGAGGAGGAGCGCTCCATGCGCTTCGGCAACCCGCTCGCGCTCGTGATCGTCGACCTCGACCGGTTCAAGTCCATAAACGACCTGCACGGCCACCCCGCCGGTGACGCGGTGCTCAAGGAGGCTGCGCACCGAATAGCGGGAGCCATCCGGACGGTCGACCGCGCCGCGCGCATCGGCGGCGAGGAGTTTGCGCTCATCCTCGTGCAGACGGACCGGGCCTCGGCGCTCGAGGTCGCGCGCCGCGCGATCGCCGCTGTGGCGTCGAAGCCAATCCCGGCGGGAGGCGGGCTCAGCGTGGCCGTGACCGCGAGCGCGGGCGTCGCCGAGCTTCCCGCGGATGCGGGCAGCGCCGGGGAGCTTTTCGCCGCGGCCGACAAGGCGCTCTATGCGGCGAAGGCGGGGGGGCGCGACAGGGCCGTGCCCGCATGGGAGGCGCGAGGCACGCCGTGAACCGCGGGGGAGAGCGTCCCCGTGTGCTGCACGTTCTCACGGGGTGCACGGCGGTCGGCAAGACCGAGTGGGCCCTTCAATGGGCGGAGGCCAACTCCGCCGAGATCATTTCCTGCGACTCGCTCCTCTTCTACAGGGGGATGGACATCGGGACGGCCAAGCCCACGCGCGCCGAGCGCGACCGCGTGCGCCACCACCTCATCGACATCCGGGAGGTCTCCGAGCCCATGAACGCGGCCGTCTACGCCCCGATGGCCCGAGCGGCCGCCGAGGAGGTCCTGTCGCGGGGCCATTCCGTGCTCGCGGTGGGCGGAAGCGGCTTCTATCTGCGGTCGTTCTTCGCGCCTGTGGCCGACGGTCTCGATGTCCCGCAGGAGGTTCGTGCCACGGTTGCCGGTCTGCTGGAGTCGCACGGCCTGCCGGCCCTTGTCGCCGAGCTCGCGCGCCTCAACCCGGGCGGACCTCTTGGGATCGACACGGCGAATCCACGCCGGGTCGCGAGCGCGCTCGGTCGCTGCATGGCCTCCGGCCGCACGCTGGCGGAGCTCGCGGGCGAGTTTGCCCGCGCCGTGCCTGCGTTCGCGGGATGGCAGGTCAGGCTCGCACGCCTTGAGCGGTCGGGAGCCGACCTGGAGGCACGGATTTCCGGCCGGGTCGACTCGATGCTCGCGCTCGGCCTCGTCGACGAGGTGAGGCGCCTCCTGGGCGCCGGCCTGCGCTCGAACCCCAGCGCGACGCGGGCGATCGGCTACCGCGAGACGATCGACGTGATTGAAGGGCGGGCGCCCGTGGCCGGCCTGGCCGGGGCGATCGCCAAGGACACGCGCTCGCTCGTCAAGAAGCAGCGGACCTGGTTCCGCACCCAGCTGCCGCCGCACGCCGTCCACGACGCCTCCCTTCTCCGCGACCCTGCGGCCCTCTTCCTAGGGTGAGGGGCGCCGCCGCTGGTAGACGTCCTTGTAGTAGACCAGCGTGTCGCCGACCAGGTCGACAACGCCGCTGTCGGTCGTCGTGATGGACAAAAGCCCGTCGTGGCGGCCGATGCGATAGGTGTCCTTCGAGTCGTTTATCGGCCCCTTTGCGCCGATCTCGTAAAAGCGCACCTGCCCGGCTGTATCGATCTCGATCACCCGGTCCCCCGTCTTCGCGCCGGTCGCATACGTTCCGGCGAGGGTCGCCTCCTTGGCCTTGATCTCGTCGGCGTCGGTGAGGAGCTTGACCTCCACCTTCTTGTTGACGCTCTCGACGTAGAAGACCGAGTAGAGGATGTAGCCGTTCAGGATGAGGCCGAGCACCAGCATCGCGAAGGCGATGCCGCGGTGGGGGGCCGTCGGGGCCGGCAGCTCTTCCTCCTGGCCGAACGGGGTTGACATCTCGACGCGGTCAAGCCGCTGGAGGATGCCGGCCGCGGTCATCTCCACGGCGGGAGCCGCGTGGTTGCGGACGTCATAGACCTGGAGCCGCCCGCGGCTCATCCGCACGATCAGTTTCGCGCCGCGCCCGGTCACGATCACGTGGGGATCGTGAACCTCGTTGTCGGCGGGGTCGATCTCCGCAAACGCATCCAGGAGCGCCGCGAGCTCGGTCGACGTAAGGTCGCCGCGGTCCTTGGGCTCGGAGGCGGCGCTTGTCCTGCGCGCATCGGGCCCGAGATGAATTGTTGTGACCAGGTACATTTAGTGCTCCAACACAAACACTGGATAGTTGCGGTATCCGAGGAAAAAATTCCCCGTGTTCAGGTTGCCGTCGTCCAGCTTCTTGTCGATGTCGGAGAGCTGGTTGAAGTCCGAGGAGACGGGGTTGTTGGTGTTGGAGGAGATGATGATGACCGCAGCGTAGCGGCCGCCCCCTTGTGGGCTCTGCGTCGCGAACTGGTAGTTGCCCCCGATCGGCGTCGTGCGGGACCAGTTCGTGGCGCTCAGATAGCCGTCCATTCCGGCGGGGAACACGCCCGGCGCCGATCCCCCGGGAGGCCAGTCCCCGTGCTCCTGGGCGTAGGCCTGGAAGGCCCCGGAGTACACGCGCAGGTCGTTCATGACCGCGGCCGAGCGCGCGTTGATCGCGTTCTTCTTTAGCGCCGGCACCGCCGCTGCGGCCAGGATCCCGATGATCAGGACGACAACCGACAATTCGACGAGGCTGAATCCAGCCTCGCGGCCCGATCCGTCATTCAGGAAGGTTGATTCGGTAAAGCTGCAGCGAACTGCCCTCGAGGAAGCGCAGGTTCGCGATCGCCAAGAGCAGATTGACCTTCGCCTGC
>CAZHPC010000197.1:0-4186 GCA_964534685.1 uncultured Opitutaceae bacterium | reverse complement strand
CGGGCTACGACCACATCACGAGCGCCATCGGCGCCGCGATGATCGGCTGGCACGGCACGGCGATGCTCTGCTACGTCACCCCGAAGGAGCACCTCGGCCTCCCCGACAAGGACGACGTCAGGGCTGGGGTCATCGCCTACAAGATTGCCGCGCACGCCGCGGACCTTGCCAAGGGCCACCCGGCCGCGCAGTACCGCGACAACGCGCTCTCGAAGGCCCGATTCGAGTTCCGGTGGGAGGACCAGTTCAACCTCTGCCTGGACCCCGAAAGGGCCCGCGAGTACCACGACGCGACGCTGCCGCAGGAAAGCGCGAAGACGGCGCACTTCTGCTCGATGTGCGGCCCCCAGTTCTGCTCGATGAAGATAACGGACGACGTGCGCCGCTATGCCGAGGAGCAGGGCCTGACGACCGAGGCCGCACTCGAGGCGGGGATGCGGGCGAAGTCCGAGGAGTTCATCGAGAAGGGCGGCGAGATCTACGTGCCCGAGCCGAAATGAACGCAACCGGGGAGACGCTAGGGATCACGCTCAACGACCGGCCGCACGTGGTCGCGGCACCTGCGACGCTCCTGGGGCTCCTCGCCCAGGCCGGCCTCGCGGAGCGCCGGGGCATCGCCGCCGCCGTCAACGGCGAAGTCGTTCCGCGCGCCGCGTGGCCCACGCGCGAACTCGCGCAGAGGGACCGGATCCTGGTGATCCGGGCCACCCAGGGCGGCTGAACCCGGACGCCGAGGGCACCATGCGGATCGTCGTCATCTCCCCGGAATCGGCGGACCCCCGCGAGGTCGCGGCCCTGGACGGGCTGCTCGCGGCGGGGCTTGAGTATTATCATGTCCGCAAGCCAGCCTGGACGGCGGCGGAGCTTGAATCCTGGCTGGCGCGCCTGCCGCAGGACTGGCGCCCAAGGATGATCCTCCACGGGCACCCGCAGATCGCCGCGAGGCTGGGCCTCGGCGGCCGGCACGACCCTGACCGGATGGGCAGCCCCGCGCAGTCGGGGTACAGCCGCTCCTGCCACGACCTGGCGTCCCTCCGGAGGCACCTGCCGGCCTACAAGGCTATCCTCTTCGGGCCCGTGTTCGAGTCGATCACGAAGCCCGGCTACGGGCCGCCGCCCGGCTTCCCCTGGGGGGAGCTCAGGTCGCTCCTGGGGAGAAAGAAATCAGAGTCCGGAGCCCGCGTCCTCGCGATCGGCGGCGTGACGGCGGCCCGGCTCGCCCGCTGTCGGGAGCTCGGATTCGACGGGGCGGCGGTGATGGGCGCCATCTGGAACAAGACCGATCCCGTGGGCTCGTTCGCCCGGATCCGGGACGAGGCCGCAAGGCTGGAGGCCGCGCACCATGCCGCTTGATCCCACGAGGCGCTTCCCGGTCATGTGCCTGACGCAGGACGGCCTGAGAATCGCGCACGCCGAGCAGGCGGCGCGCCTGTGCGCCGCCGGAGCGCGCTGGATCCAGCTTCGGATGAAGGGGGCGGCCCGCCCCGCCTGGCTCGCCGAGGCCCGCTCGGCGGCCGAGGTCTGCCGCCGGCACGGCGCGGTCCTCATCGTGAACGACAGCGTCGACGTCGCCCTTGAGTCCGGCGCCGACGGCGTTCACCTGGGCAGCCTTGACGGGGATTGGCTCGAGGCCCGCCGCGCGCTTGGCCCAAGCGCGATCCTGGGGGGCACCGTGAACGGCGCCGAGGACGCCCGCCGCGCGGTTGCTTCGGGATGCCTGGACTACGCGGGCGTCGGCCCGCTGCGCTTCACGTCGACCAAGGGGAACCTGGCGCCTGTTCTCGGGCTGGCGGGCGTCCGCAGGATTGTCGGGGAGCTGGGGGCAATCCCGGCCTGGGTGATCGGCGGGGTAAGGCCCGGTGACCTCCCGGCGCTCTCCGAGGCGGGAGCGGCCGGGGTCGCGGTCTCGTCCGCGCTCCACAGGGAGGGACGGCTCGAGGAGAACTTCCGCGCCCTCCTCGCCGCGTGGCCGGCCCGCCGCCGGCCGGCGCCCGGTCCGGCACCCGTTTCCATTCCATGAGCCCAAGCCCCCTAGTCATCGCGGGAGTCGAGTTCTCGTCCCGGCTGTTTGTCGGAACCGGCAAGTTCAGCTCCGGAGAGGTCATGCGCAGGAGCCTCGAGGCCTCCGGCACGCAGCTTGTGACGGTGGCTCTCGGCCGCGTCCACACGGGCGGCGAGCCCGACGACATCCTCGGGCACCTTGACCCGAAGCGCTACCGCCTGCTCCCCAACACGTCGGGAACGCGCTCGGCGCGCGAGGCCGTCCTGGCCGCCGAGCTCGCGCGCGAGGCGCTCGGGACCAACTGGCTCAAGCTCGAGATCCACCCCGACCCAAAGTACCTGATGCCCGACCCGATCGAGACGCTCGAGGCAACCGAGCTCCTGGTCAAGCGGGGCTTCGTCGTGCTCCCGTACGTCCACGCCGACCCGGTCCTCTGCAAGAGGCTCGAGGAGGCGGGCGCCGCCGCGGTGATGCCGCTCGGCTCGCCGATCGGGAGCAACCTCGGACTCGAGTCGCGGGCCTTCCTTGAAATCATTATCGCGCAGAGCCGGGTGCCGGTCGTGGTCGACGCGGGCCTCGGCGCCCCTTCCCATGCGGCCGCGGCGCTCGAGATGGGGGCTGACGCCGTTCTTGTGAACACGGCGATCGCCGCATCGGCCGATCCGGTGGCGATGGCAGACGCCTTCCGCCTTGGCGTCGAGGCAGGGAGGGCCGCCCGCGAGGCGGGGCTTGCGGGCCCCGAGGCCGGCCGCCCGGCGGCACGCGCAAGCGGGACGTCGCCCCTCACCTCGTTCCTTGGGGGGCACGCGACATGACCTTCACCGATCTCTGGCGGCGGCATGACTTCGGGGCGGTCGCCCGCAGGATCGCGTCCAAGACGCCCGCGGACGTGCGCAGGGCCCTCGGCAGGCCGCGGGGCTCCGTGGATCTGGAGGACCTCGCGGCCCTCCTCTCGCCCGCCGCGTCCGCCTACCTCGAGGACATGGCCCAGGCGTGCCACCAGTACACGGTCGAGCGGTTCGGCCGGACGATGCGCCTCTACGCGCCGCTCTACCTCTCCAACGTGTGCGCCAACGTCTGCACGTACTGCGGGTTCAGCGCGCACAACAAGATCCGCAGGAAGGTGCTCTCGGACGCCGAGATCCTCGCGGACGCCCGCGTGCTCCGCGCGCACGGCTACGACAGCGTCCTGCTGGTCACCGGCGAGACCGGGAGGGTCGGACGCGACTACCTTGCCGGGGCGCTGCGCCTGCTGAGGCCCCATTTCTCGGGGCTCTGGATCGAGGTCCAGCCGCTTCCGGAGGAGGACTACGCCGCGCTCGCGACCGACGGGCTGAGCGCGGTCCTTGTCTACCAGGAGACCTATGACCCAGCCGCGTACGCAAGGCACCACCTGAGCGGGCCCAAGGCGGACATGGCCTGGCGCCTCGAAACGCCGGACCGCGTGGGCCGGGCGGGGATCAAGAAGATCGGGCTCGGAGCGCTCTTCGGCCTGAGCGACTGGCGCGCGGACGCGTGGTTCACCGGGCTTCACCTGCGCCATGTCGAGACCGTCCACTGGCGCACGCGCACGTCGATCTCGTTCCCCAGGCTCAGGCCCCACGAGGGGGAGGAGATCCCGGTCACCCCCTTCAACGAGCGCGACCTGGTCCAGGCAGCGTGCGCATTCCGGCTCCTGAGCCCGGAGACCGAGCTCTCGCTCTCGACCCGCGAGAGCGAGGCGTTCCGAAACAGGGCCTTCCGTCTCGGGTTCACGTCGATGAGCGCGGGCTCGCGCACGAATCCGGGCGGCTACGCGAGCGCGCCCGACTCGCTCGAGCAGTTCGCGATCGACGACAACCGAAGCCCGGCCGAGGTCGCCGCGTACCTGCGCGCCCAGGGCTACGAGCCCGTCTGGAAGGACTGGGACTCGACCTACGATGGGTTTGCGGGGCGGCGCCATGCCCGCGCCGCGCAGGCGCTCGCCTCGTGACGCCCTTGCCGCCATGACGCTCTCCCGCGAGGAAGTCGCGCGCTACCAGCGCCACCTTTCGCTTCAGGGTTTCGGCCCGGCTGCGCAGGAGAGGCTCAAGGCGGGATCGGTGCTGGTGATCGGCGCGGGCGGCCTCGGCTGCCCCGCCCTCCTCTATCTGGCCGCCGCGGGCGTCGGGCGGATAGCGATCGTCGACCCGGACTCGGTCGACG
>CAZHPC010000196.1:0-4217 GCA_964534685.1 uncultured Opitutaceae bacterium | reverse complement strand
GCGACGCTCTCGGCCGCCGTGGACGCGGGCGCCGTGCGCGACGGCGACCGCGTCGCCCTCATGGGAATTGGCAGCGGCCTCAACTGCCTGATGCTGGCGCTCGAATGGTGACCACCCCACATCCGGCGGGGATTCCCGGCTGGCTGGCCCGCCTCTATCCGTTCCCAACCGGGTCCTTCCGCACCCCCTCGGGGCCGAGGATGAGCTACGTGGACGAGGGGCCCCGCGGCGACGAGGCGGTGCTCATGCTCCATGGAAACCCCACGTGGTCGTTCTACTACCGGGACCTCGTGCGCGAGCTCTCGGCCGCCATCCGCTGCGTCGCGCCCGACCACGTCGGGATGGGGCTTTCCGAGAAGCCCGGAAGCTACGACTACCGCCTTGCCTCGAGGATCGCGGACATCGAGGCGCTGGCCGACGGCCTCGGGCTTCGGCGCGTCCACCTCGTCCTCCACGACTGGGGAGGGGCGATCGGGTTCGGCCTGGCGGCCAGGCGCCCCGGCAGGGTGGGCCGGATCGTGATCCTCAACTCGGCCGCGTTCCCGTCCGACCGGATCCCCAGGAGGATCGCGCTCTGCCGGGTCCCCGTGGTCGGCGAGTTCATCGTGCGCGGGCTCAATGGGTTCGCCGAGCCGGCCACGTGGATGGCGATGGCGTCGAGGAGGCTCACCTGGGAGGAGAGGAGGGGCTATCTCTTCCCCTACAACAGCTGGGCGAACCGCGTTGGCGTCCACCGCTTCATCCGGGATATCCCGCTGGAGAAGGGCCACCCGAGCCGGCGGCTTCTTGAGGAGATCTCGGAGGGTCTGCCGCGGCTCTCCTCCAACGAGAAGATGCTCCTGTGGGGCGGCCGCGATTTTTGCTTCGACGACACCTTTCTTTCCCGTTGGCTTGAGATCTTTCCCGACGCGCGGGTTGAACGCTTCGAGCAGGCTGGACACTATGTCCTGGAGGATGCCGGAGCCGATGCCCGGGCGAGGATACGCGACTTCCTGACAAAATCCCCCTCACCATGAAATTCGAGCACTTCGCCCTCAACGTTCCCGACGCCAAGGCAACGGCGCGCTGGTACGTCACCCACCTTGGCCTTCGCGTCGCGCGTTCCCGCGAGGATTCGCCCTTCACCTCGTTCCTGGCCGACGACACGGGCCGTGTCATCTTGGAGGTCTACAGCAATCCGGCGGCCCCATACCCCGACTACAAGGCTGCGCATCCCCTGTGCTTCCACGTCGCATTCGTGGCCGACGACCCGGCCGCCGTGCGCTCAAAGCTCGAGGCCGCGGGCGCGACGCCAGCCTACGAGGAGGCGCTTCCGGACGGCTCGTTTCTCATCATGGTGCGGGACCCCTGGGGCGTGCCGCTCCAGCTCGTGCGCCGGGCGACCCCCTTCCCGAAGGTCTGATGGTGGCCGGCACATTCCGCGTGGATCCGGGCGTGACCCTCGAGGGCCGCGGCATCCGCCTCGAGCCGATGCGCCGCGAGCACGAGGCGGACCTGAGGGCCGCGGCCGCGGACGGGGAGCTCTGGAAGCTGACCTTCACGTCGGTCCCGGAGCCCGAGGACACGCTCGCCTACATCGAGACGGCCCTCGCCGACTGCGCCAGGGGCGTGCGGGTGCCCTGGGTCGTGCGCGAGCTGTCGGGCGGCCGGATCGTCGGGTCGACGAGCTACCATGACATCATTCCGGCGGCGAGGCGGGTTGAGATCGGCTTCACGTGGTACGCGAGAAGCTGGCAGCGCACCCACGTGAACAGCGCCTGCAAGCTGAGGCTCCTCGAGCATGCGTTCGACACCCTCGGATGCGCGGTCGTGGGCCTGAGGACGGACAATCTCAACGCGAGATCCCAGGCGGCGATTGAGCGCCTCGGGGCGAAGAAGGACGGCGTGATCCGAAGGCAGGCGCTGCGGCGCGACGGCACGCTCCGCGACACCGTGATGTACAGCATCACGGACGATGAATGGCGAGAAGGGATCAGGGAGCGGCTGGCTGGCTTCGTCGCGCGCCGTGGCAGGGCAGTGCAGGCTTGATCCGGGATTGGAAGCAACCATCCTCGGATTTGCCCAGGAACCCAAGCGTGCCGCCATAAGCGGCCCTCGCCGGCATGTTCATCGTACAGTCATACCCCCTCGCCGTCGCCCTCTGCGTGGTCACCATGCTCTGCTGGGGATCGTGGGCCAACACCCAGAAGCTCACGCGCGAGGGATGGCGCTTCCAGCTGTTCTACTGGGACTATGCGATCGGCGTCTTTCTGCTGGCGCTCCTGCTCGCGTACACGCTGGGAAGTTCGGGCGTCGGGGGCCGTCCGTTCGCAGCTGACCTGGCTCAGGCCCAGTCGCGCTGGCTTGTCTCGGCTTTCATCGGCGGCGTCGTCTTCAACCTCTCGAACATCCTGCTCGTCGCCGCAATCGACATCGCGGGGATGGCGGTCGCCTTCCCGGTCGGCGTCGGCCTTGCGCTCGTCCTGGGTGTGCTGACCACGTACCTTTCGACGAGGGATGGCAACGCTCCCATGCTGGCGGCGGGCGTCGGACTGGTCGGGGCCGCGATCGTGCTCGACGCTCTCGCCTACAAGCGCCTCGCGGGCCCCAACAGCAAGGCATCCGCAAAGGGTATCATCCTCTCCGTGGCGGCCGGCGCGCTCATGGGATTCTTCTACAAGTTCGTGGCGCAGTCGATGGGGCACATCGAGGCCCGCGGGGTCATCCTTTTCCTCGAGCCCGGAAAGCTCAGCCCCTACACCGCGGTCGTCCTCTTTAGCGCGGGCGTGCTGCTCTCGAACTTCGTCTGGAACACGGCGATCATGATCAGGCCCATCACGGGCGAGCCCGTGCCGTTCTCCGACTACTTCACGAAGGGAAGCGCGCGCCTGCACACCGTGGGGATCCTGGGCGGCATGATCTGGAGCGCGGGCATGGCGTTCAGCATCATCGCCAGCACGCGGGCGGGAGCGGCCCTCTCCTATGGCCTCGGCCAGGGGGCCACGCTCGTGGGGGCCCTCTGGGGTGTCTTTGTCTGGAGGGAGTTCAAGGGCGCCCCCAAGGGGACCTCGGCCCTGCTGGCCGCGATGTTCGCCTGCTACGTCGCGGGCCTCGGCCTTCTGATCCTGTCGAAGTCGTGATGGCCCGGCCGGTGCAAAAGAAGATTACAGGCCCGCAGGGGGCCGCCGTCGCCGTGGTCGGAAGCTCCAACACGGACATGATCCTGCGGGTCGCCCGGGTGCCGAGGCCGGGAGAGACACTGCTCGGAGGCGAATTCAGCACGGCGCCGGGAGGAAAGGGCGCCAACCAGGCCGTCGCTGCCGCCAGGGCTGGAGGCTGCGTTGCCTTCGTCGCCCGCCTCGGACGCGACTCTCTGGGCGATGCGGCCCTTGCGGGCTTCCGAAGGGAGGGCATAGCGGTGTCCCACGTCGTGCGCGATCCCGCCCGGCCGTCGGGGGTTGCGCTCATCTTTGTCGGCCGCGACGGTGAGAATAGCATCGGGGTGGCCGGCGGTGCGAACCAGCGGCTGTCCCCGAGGGACGTCGCCGCCGCGCGCGGCGTGATCTCGAAGGCGCGTGTCCTTCTTCTCCAGCTGGAGACGCCCCTTCGGACGGTTGAGGCCGCCGCCAGACTCGCAAGCAAGGCGAAGGTCCAGGTCGTCCTGAATCCCGCTCCCGCCCAGCCCCTTTCGGACAGGCTGCTGCGGCGCGTCTCCGTGCTTACGCCCAACGAGACCGAGGCGTCGCTGCTAACGGGGATAGGCGTTAAGGACATCCCGTCCGCAGTCCGGGCCGCAAGGTCCCTGAAGAGGCGGGGCGTCGGCACCGTCATCATCACTCTCGGGGCGAAGGGCGCCCTGGTCGCCGACGGGCAGGGGGAGCATTGGGTGCGCGGGTTCAAGGTGAAGGCCGTCGACACGACGGCTGCAGGCGATGTCTTCTGCGGAGCCCTCGCCGTGCGCCTCGCCGAGGGAAGCCCGCTTCTCGAGGCCGTTCGCTTCGCGCACGCCGCGGCCGCCATCTCGGTGACGCGCGCGGGAGCCCAGCCGTCGATCCCCTCGCGCAGGGAGATCCTCTCAAAGCTTCGCCCATGAAACTGCCCGGACTGCCGCTTCTTCTGATCGCACTAATGGCGCTTCTGGCGTCCCCACGGGGCGCCCTTGCCGCGCCGGCTGTTCGGACGCCCGTGGTGCTCATCACGGACATCGGCACCGACATCGACGACAGCTGGGCGCTGGC
>CAZHPC010000195.1:0-4293 GCA_964534685.1 uncultured Opitutaceae bacterium | reverse complement strand
CCGAGGCCGTCATAGCCTTAAGCTTCAGGTCCTCGATCGCGATCGTGGCGTGGGTGGTTGCAAGCCTTGTGGAGAGCTTGTGCGCCGCGTCGCGGCGTCGGTTTGCAAGGTGGCGCCTCAGTTTTGCAACCGCTTCATTGGCAAGGTGCCGGCGAGCGCTGCCTTTAACCCGTCGGCTCGCCCTGCGCTGGAGAAACCGCATGCGGCGCTCTTCCTTTGGTGTCGCTACCGGGAAGGCGATGACCTCGCCGGACGAGGTCGTGACGGACTGGGCGACTCCGAGGTCGAGCCCGATGCCGGGCAAACCGGCGTTTGGCAGCGTAAAGGCTCCCTCGACACAGAAGCTTATGCACCAGTGGCGGCCCTGCCGGGACAGGGTGATGTTGCGCACCCTCCCCTGGACGGGCCGGGACCTGCGAAACGCCACCCAGCCAAGCTTTGGGAGCCTGACCCAGTCCCCATCGACGGCGAACTGCTTCGGGTCCGGAAATCGAAAAGCATCATCCACGCCCCAGCGCCGATATCTCGGGAAGCCGGAGCGGCCTGAAAAGAAGTTCGTAAAGGCCCGGTCCAGGTCCCGGAGCGTTGCCTGGAGCGCGTGGTGGGGCGCCCTGGCAAGCCAGGGACGCTGGCGCTTGAGCCCGGGAAGCAGGGAGCTCAGATGGACGTAGCCCACGGACCCGCGAAGCCCGATTGCCCCGGCCGACTTGGCGGCGAGCCAAACCCTCTCCCGGTACTCCAGGGCCCAGTTCCACAGCCACCGGCACGCGTCCGCAGACTGGGTAAGCAGGCGTTCATGGCCCGGATTGGGGCAAAGGCGATAGCGGAGGCCGGTGAGCGTCTTCGACATGCTTGATCCACCCAGAAACATTGTTTTAGTCTGGAACGATGCAAGAAAATATACGCAGAGGGCGAAGTGTTGTTTATGCGCTTACAGTTCATTTAGTCTTTGTGACCAAATACCGGAGGGGCGCCATTACCGACCGCGTGCTTGAGCATCTCAGGAATACCTGCCGGGGCGTCTGTGCGAAGATGGGGGCCGAACTAAGGGAGCTGGATGGCGAGGACGACCATATCCACCTCCTGGTCGGCTATCCTCCCAAGCTGTCGATATCGCGCCTGGTCAACTCGCTCAAACTTGTGTCGGCCCGCCTGCTTCGCAAGCGCGACTTCCCTGAAATCCGCAGAAAGCTTTGGGGAAACCATTTCTGGACCCCGAGCTACTATGCCGGCTCCTGCGCAGGGGCCAGCTTGCAGACCGTCAAGCGCTACATCCAGGACCAAAGGCGACCCCATCACCCCTATCGGCGGCGCTAGACCCGGCCTAAGCTTCGCTTTGGCCGGGTTTGCGCGCCGTCTGCGATCAAATGCCTTCACCGTCGCCCTGGAGTGGAAGGATGGTCAGGCGACCGTTGTGGATTTCACCAATCACACAGCTCCTTAGGTATGCCGGAGCTGGCGCCCAATGGGCGGCTCCGGCCTTGGGGCCCGCAGTGCCGACGCCCCACTGAAAGTGGCGCACCCATAGGGAGTCGAACCCCAAACCTTCTGATCCGTAGTCAGATGCTCTATCCAATTGAGCTATGGGTGCGCGTGAGAAGGGAAGAAAAAGCAGGCTAGCGGCCGCGAGGGCAAGCGTGAAGTGGGCAGGTACCCAAACCTCCCAACGACCCTAGGCCGTAATTGGTTTAAGACCAAGCGCCGCGGCGGCTTTGGCTTGGTGCACGTCGTACGTGTAGATCTCCGAAAAGCCGCTGTGCAGGGCGGTGAGGAGGTGCAGGCTATCGGCGGCCCTCAGGAACACCGTTTCCGACAGCGTCGCATACGTTTTCGACGCTGCTTCCACAATTGCGGCGTCAATGGGCAGCCACGTCCAGAATCCCCCGATGTCGTCGTTGGCAAACTGGCGGGAGGCGGCGAGGAACTTGGCCCTCGGCCACCTTTTCTCCCGCAGCTGCCGATGGAATACCCCCATGAGTTCGATGCGGGCCAGCTCAGAAACGTACACTTTGTCCTCCGCCTCGAGCCGCGCACGCATAGCCGGCGACTCTTTTTCAGCGACATAAAGCTTCGCAACGGCCGAGGTGTCGCAGAAGATCATGGGTCAGCGTTCGCCACGAATCTCGTCCAAGGCTGCCTGGATGTCGTCGCGCGGGGTTTCAGCCATCATCTTCTCGTATTCCGGCAGGAGTGTGCGCTTGCGGCCGGCCGCTCGCAACAGGGAGCGATTGGTGATCACTGCAACCTCCCGGCCGCGGTCCGTGATTGGAACCGGGTGCCTCGAGGCACCCGCGCGGCGGACCAACACACCGGTGTCGTCGTGAAGCTGTTTGATCGTGATGACTGTGGAAGGCGGCATGGGTGTAACAGAGACACAAACTGCTGATATGTCAAGAGTCACAGAGACACATTACAAAGGCCGTCGGGATGAATTTCTCTGCCGCAGGCCGCATTCCCTTTGCTGCGGGATCAATGCCTTTGACACGCAGCCGGGGCCTTTCGATGTTCGAAGAAGCATGGCCTCCACGAGCCCCACGAGGGAGGAGATCACCTTCTGGTCCAGCGGGTACACGCTTGATCCGACGGGGATCCGCACGTGGCCTTTCCGCTCGTACCGAAACGTCTGGGCGGACCTCGAGGGGCTCGAGTACACGCCCGTCAAGTACAAGGGCAGCTGGCAGTTCAAGATGCACTTCCGCTTCGGCGGCATTAAGCCGCGAAAGATCTCGGTGGCGGCCGGGGCCGGCACAAAGAGCCTGCGCCAGTTCGCCGCAGCGCTCGGCTGGGTCCGGGCGGCCCGGCCGCAGGCCCAGGGCCTGGGCGAGCCCCTCGTGCAGGAGCTCATGGCCTCGTCGGCGGGGTTCGATGACTCCGTCACGGCGGCAATTCTCCCCGATGAGGACCTTCTCAAGCGCGCCAGGCTGAGGTTCGCGGCGTTAAAGCCAAGGGACGCCATCCGGGACTGCGCCACGGTCATCACCAACCGCGCCGAGCTCGAGTGCCCGGCAGCGCGGCTCAAGATCAGGATCGAGTTCTGGAACACCCAGACTGAGGACGCGCTCGACACGCTGGCCGACCTGCTGAGCCGCCACCCCGACGAGCTCGAGGCCCGCGCGCTGGCCGCAAGCCGCCTGCTGAAGGCCGACGACAAGAGGGGCGTGGCTCTTGCGGCCGTGGTCCTCGAGAGGAACCCCGCCGGATGGCCGGACGTCGCCCTATGCCTGTCGGGCTACCTCGCGCGGCGCAGGCAGTGGGACGAGGCCGCCCGCGCTCTCGATCCCCTCTCCCGGGTCCGCCCCAGGCTTTCGGATGGGGATCGGCAGGCGCTGGACAGGCAGATCGCCGAAATCGAGCGCCTTCGCGCCAACCCGGCGCAGGCCTTCAGGGAAATCACCCTCGGGGGAACCTTTGCCAAGATGAAGCTCTGGCTGCCGCTGCTCCTCTTCGCGGGGCTGCTCGGCTGGCCCCTCGTTACCCTGGCGCCTCTTTTCGGCCGCGAATCGTGGCAGCTCCTGCAGCTTCGAAGCCACGGCGTGCGCGCGGACTTGGTGCGGATCGCTCCCGCAGGGGGGTATTCACGCCAGGCAAACGGCGTCTTCATCACCTTCGTGTCGTATTCCTTCGCGCCCGACAAGAGGCAGGTGGATGCCAGGTCACTAAAGGACCAGGACCTCAGATCCATGGAACCCGAGGAAGTCGTGGCGTATATTAAAGCCGAGCAGCGGGGCCTTCTTTCGCGGGGCTGGTTTCAGGGAACGGCGATCCTGTTCAATTCCACCGCGGACGAGGTGCGCCGCAACCCGGCCCTGCAGTTCGCGACCTACCTGCCCGGCAACCCGGCGGTCAGCACGATCGGCCCCATCACAGAGTCGCGGATCTGGCTCACGTGGATCGGCGTTCCGAAGGCGATGCTCGGCGCGGTCATCATCTTGGGAGCCGTCGGATGGACGTGGATTCGGAATCTCTTCAAGCGCTGGCGGCGGCGGCAGATGGGCTTCGAATAGCGGGGGCGCCCCCGCATGCCTCGCCGCCAAGAGGCTTGGCAAAGCCCAAGGGGCCCGCAACGCTTTGCCGGAATGCCCGCCAGTTCCGAACTACCCCTCTTCCACGTCGTGGGATTCTCCGGGCATCGGCAGCTCGACAATGCCGGCGCGGTGGCCAAAGCGGTGACCGCAGCACTCGAATCCCTTAAAAAGGAGTCGAAGGGCGAGTGGGTCGCCCTCTCCTCCGTCGCGACCGGAGGCGACCAGCTCTTCATCGCTCAGGCCCGCTCCCTGGGCCTCTCGTGGTACG
>CAZHPC010000194.1:0-4307 GCA_964534685.1 uncultured Opitutaceae bacterium | reverse complement strand
GCGAAGAGCTTCCGGAACACGGAATCGTCCTTCATCGAGCGCGGGATGATGGCGCTGTTGTTCGAGGCGCTGCGCTGAGGGTGCTTGTCGAACCAGTCGCCCGTCTTGGCCGTCATCATGTCCTCGTCATCATACGAGAACAGGCAGATGCACGCGGACCGCCTGATCCCGCCGGAAAGCACGGCCCGCGCGGTGAACATGCAGATGTCGTAGACCTCTATCGGCTTCAGGCTGCGACCGACGGCGCCTGCCAGGATGGACTCGATGTTGATGAGCGCCTTCTTCAGGGGCAGGTGGCCCGGGGCCTTGCCGCCCGACGTCTTCAGGTGCGCCCCGCGGGGCCGCACGAGGTGGTAGCTGAACTCGACCTTCGTCCCGTCGAAATAGCTCTTGATGAGCGCATCGAGCGCGTCAGCCCATCCCTCGATCGTGTCGCCTACGACGCAATGGGCAACCGGCAGCTCGGTTTCGAGCCCGCGCTTGGGCAGGGCCGGCAGCCGCGAGACATGCTGCCGCTGCACAGAGAAGCCGCAGCCGCAGCCGCAGAGCAGCAGGTAGAAGAATTCCTTAAAGAAATCCAACCGGTCGAGATTCGAGAAGCTGCAGTTGAACATGCGCGCATGGGCGCTGAGGCACGCCTCGGCGAACTGCAGGGAGCGCATCGAGGGGAGAACCTGCTTGCGGGCCACGGCCCGGAAGCTGTCCGCTATGACTTCGCTCAGCGTCTTTCCTCCCAGCATTCCCTCGAGCGTCTTCAGATGGCGCCCGGCCAGCTGCACGATCTCTGAGCTGAACTCGGCGGGAATTCGCAGATCGAGCTTCTTCTCGAAGTACGCGCGATGCACGGCCTCCACGCGCGCCGCGCTCTCGACCCAGATTTCGCGGCGGCCGAGCCGCTCGTTGAAGCGCGCATACTTCGATTGCGCGATGTAGTCGGACATGCTGCTGCTCGGGTACACTGCAAGGCGCCTGTCGGCCTGCTTGAGCCTGTAGGTCATGTACGCGGCGGCGACGTCCCACCGGCCGTCGGCCGCGATCTGGACGACGATCGCGTTCTGAATCTGCTCGATGGTCGGGTGCTTTCCGGAGCGATAGTACAAACCCTCCAGCGCACTCTGCACGCGCTCCGCGGTCTTCGTAACCTTGATGAAGTCGTCCGGCTCGAGGCCGAAGCACGCGAGAAAATCCTCGCGGTAGAGGTTCTTGGTTTCGGGATTCTTGGTGTCGAACTCCGCCAGCGCGATCGCTCGGGTGATCTTATTCAGATCGAAGCGGACCAGCTCGCCGTTGCGTTTGACGACCTGTCTGGCATCCGCGGGGATTGGATTGCGCGTCAAGAGTTTTGGCGCGCGGGGAGGGGAAATGTGCGTTTCGGATTGCTTGATCATTGAAGGATTTGATGCGGGCGCCGCCGCCATTGGAGCCTGAAACCCCAATTGGCTGGCGACTAATGGCGCATCGGCGCCCGCCCGGGTGAACGGTGCAGACCGTCGGAAAGGTGATCTACCCCCATGCGGCGCGCCGGGACGCAGTGTGAGTCCAGGCGCGCATCCCCCTGCGGGTGATGCATATGGTGGAAGGTGGCTGTCGTGCAGTCCGGCCCGCTGAAGGGGGGGCAGACTGGTGCAGGGTGAAAATTCATCGGTGTGTCAGCAGCTGGGGCGTTGGCCACTACAGGTTGTGGTGTCCTTGGCGTCAATCCACCACCTGTAGGCGGTCAGTGGTTATCACTACCCATAATGCCAATATTTGCACAGCTTTGAATTTGACGCACGTGGAGCGCCGAATCGGCGCCCCGGAAATTCAGTGCGGGGGCACGACGAGCAGCTCGATTCCGTCGCTGCGCCCTAGGTTCCGAGAGTACTGCCGATCGATCTCATTGTTCCAATGCTCGTGGACTCCCAAGCTCTTCAGCGGAATTCCGTCGGGAGCGTAGTGCGTGCCGGACGGGGGATGATCAGCGAGGGCGGCCTCATGAAGGTAGTTGTCCGCATTCCTCATCGGCTGGAAGTTTTTGTCCTTGGACCTGCCGTAGGGGAACTCGGCGCGAAGAAAGTCGAGTCCGACCGAATCAATGGCGATGGGATCCTGGGAGACGAAGATGCTGGAGAGCCACTCGCCGCGGAAGAGTTTGTCCCAGTGCGCATACTCTGCGACATTGTCGTTGACGTCGCGGATGCCGTACAGGCCGTCGAGAATGAAGAGCACGGTCTTTCCGCCGAGCTCCCTCGAGCCAATCATGTCGACGAAGGGATGGTAGGTCCCCATCGGGTGCGAGTGCGCGTTCACGTAGACCTCGTGGTCGCGCACGTCGACGGTGCCGTAGTGGTTCTTCGCGGTGAGCGAAACCCCGGTCGTGGGGTGGCCCTTCACAAGCGTGACGTTGAAAAGGTACGTCGCCTCCACGACGCACTTCGGGAGGTCCCTGCCGACCTTCGGGTCGGGAACGGAGTAGTTGAGCATCTCCTCCACGTAGTCCGCCGGGTAGCGGCCGTTCGTGCCGTTGCCCTGCGAATCGACAAAACGGACGCGCGGAAACGCGGAATGAGTCGGCGCGTAGACGCGGTCGGGAACGACGCGGACCGCCTCGTAGACGGTGATCATCTCCTGGGGGACTCCCGCGCTTGTCACGAGCTGGCGCACAAGGCCGAGCAGGACCTGGGGAGACTGGTCGATCTGGCCATCGACGTCACCGTAGCCTCCGTAGGCGTTATTGCAGTTGATCTTGATCGCCACCTTCTCGCCGCTTCGGTACCCGGCCTCAATCTGGCGCTGCTGCTGGTTGAAATACAGGAAAACGGCCCCCCATGCGCCCGCGTCCTCACCCTTGCCGGAGATCGCCCTAAGCGACCGGGACAGCATGTTGTCGACGGCGGGCTGGCTGATTCCGATGCCCTCGTCCCACCAGTTCCCCGTCTTCCCGTCCCACGGGGTGGCCGCCGTGTCTCTGATCCACGTGACACGGCCTGGAAAAATTCCTCGTCCGACTCCCATGGGGTGGTTCGGACCGTCGGCCGGCTCCCAGGGAGGAGGGGAGGCCGGCTGCGAGGCCGGCGCAGCTGTCTCGGCCGCCGCTAACCCGAGCGGGAACAGCGCGAGAAGCAGGAGCGGGCGAAGGGTCACAAGCTGCAATGGACGGGGTTTCATGGGGAACGGAGGGAAGGGTAAGCCGACGACAGTCCGCGGCCGACCCGCTGCGTCGGTCCTGCTCCGGCCGCCCGCGAGCGTCTCGCGGTGCGTTCCGACTGCCTAGAGCGGTCCGCCCTTTGGACCCGGGGCCTGCTGGATGTCGGGCTTGCTCTCGTAGATGGCAACGGACCTGGCGCTGTCGCTCCACAGGGGCAGATCGTGTCCACGTTCGCCGACAGCCTGGTCAATGCGCGTCCGGCAGAACGACTCCTTGACGTGACTCATCGAACAGTTGAGCGCGCCGTAGGCCAGATCCTCAACGCTGATGCCGAGCTCGCTCGCCCGGCGTTTGATAGCTGAAAGCTCCTCGTGCTCTAGATGGATTTTGATGACCGGCATGATAGGCTCCTTTCTTTGCTGAGCGGAAGATAGGGCACCATGCGTAATTTGTCGGCGCATCTCTTGCCATTTGCTCACCCGATCTTGCTGTCGACAACCTGCGCCCTGGGGTCCGCTTCTTCGAAAGGCGCTGGAAGCGCGCCGGCGCGCGAGCCGCCTTCGGGGTTTCCCGGGGCGACTCCGGACAGCCGAACGCCGGACCTTGGGAAACAATGACGTACACACGGGCGCCATTCCGCGCGGCACCGGTTCGCGGAAAATGGAGGCCGCTACTGTAGAACGGGATGGCAGCGTGCATTAATTGACCAATCTATGCGCGAATGTTGGCAAGAGATGCGCAGATGGACGGCGATCCTTCTGGCAGGATGAATTCATCCTGATTATGCCTTTCCCCGAAGCACCAATGCTAACACCATGAAAAGATTCTCCCGCCGATTTGCGACCCACCTGATTTTTGGCGGCTGCGCGCTGTGGTTGCTGCTCCTGATCTCCTGCGTGGCGGTCGACCGTATCGTGGTCGCGCCGGGCACCGGCACACCGGGGGCGACCTACGTGGGCAGCAAGGAATGCGTCCAATGCCACGAGGACCAGACAGGCCACTTTGCGAGCGCCACCCACGCCCGGCTGAGGATTGCCGATGCGAAGGTGGGCGACACCGGCTGCGAAGCCTGCCACGGCCCCGGAAGCCTGCACGTGCAGTCCGGCGGCAAGGCCGGCACGATCGTCAATCCCCGCAAGTCGCCCGAGGCCTGCTTCCAGTGCCACCTCGACAAGCGCGG
>CAZHPC010000193.1:0-4438 GCA_964534685.1 uncultured Opitutaceae bacterium | reverse complement strand
GTTCCCGTCCTCGCCCACCCGGTTGTTGCAGTACACGACAAAGGTCTCGTCCATGGACTTGAGGACATTGATCAGCTCGGGGTTCGGCTTTGTCAGGTACACGAGGACGTGGCTTCCAACCACAGGTGTCTCCCTGCGGATCTCATTCTGGATTATGGGTGAAACGAACCGCACACGGTCCCCCTCGCTCTTTCTCCTGTTGAACGACTTCACGATGTAATGGGTCGCGCCGTAGGTGCAGACCCGGGTCGCCAGCTGCGCCAGCCAGAAGGCAAACATGTTCGTGCCGGCCGGCGCTCGGATGTAGAGAAGCTCATTCTGGTTGTCCATGCTGATGAGTGGCTTGCCGATGATGTGGGACGCCACCATGCTGAACGGCTCATAGGCCGTGACGAATACGTCCGGTTTGAAGTCCCCGAGCTCCCGCTTGAGCCGGCCCCAGTTCCTCAGGTAGTACGGAAAGATCCGCAGGTTCTTGAACACCGTGGCGGTCAGCGACATCCCCTTCGGGTCGAAGTAGAGGTGGATTCCCTCGATCGCGGTCGGATTGAAGGCGCTTAGGCACCGGCACGCCCGCTCCCCATAGGTGAGCACCTTCACGTTGTGCCCCTCCTGCCGCAGCCGCGTGATGATTTCAATCGCCTCGAACACGTGCCCCAGCCCCTCGCCGGAGACGCCATAGACAATGTTCATCGATTTGTTAAAATTCGCGGCCTCATGTAAATGGGTGCACCTGACGTCACACTTGGCGATCCGCCCGCACAAAGACCAGCACTTCCTTAACAATGGGGGTCCAACTGAACGGCCCACTGGTTGTCGAGGCGAAGCGACAGATCCAGCGGATCGCCGACCCCCACCGAGCCTCGGGCGACCTGATACGCCCAGACCTCGAAGTAGGTGAGATTCGCCCCCCCGTAGATGGTCGAGAACGCGCCGTCCACGGCATCGAGGCCGCATGAGACCATGATCCGGCCAATGCGCGGCACGTGAAACCGGGCATCGGTCGTGAACCAGCTTCCGCCCAGATACACCTCGGCGTAGGCGTGGAAGTCCATGTGGCCCTCAGGGTCCGGGAAGCCGATGTCGGGAAGGTGGCCGGTGACATAACGGGCCGGGACGTTGAACGTGCGGTTGAGCGCGATCGCGAGGTGGGCGAAGTCGCGGCAGACCCCGTAGCCGCGCTGAAGGACGTCCCATGCGGAGAGGTCCGCGCGTCCAGACAGGTAGCGGTACTCGATGTTGTCGTGCACCCACTGGCTGATCGCCTGGACCCTGGGCCAGCCGTGCTCGACCTTGCCGAACTTTTCCCAGGCGAAGTTCACCAGCTTGTCCGAGTCGCAGTACCTGCTCGGCAGCGTGTAGCGGAGGACGGCCGGCGGCAGCTCGCCGGGCGCAAGCGCCGTTGCGTTGCCGAGGTGATGGTTGTCCGGTTTCGACGACACGGCGACAATCGCATCGTGCCTGAAGAAATTGCTGCCCTTGGCAAGGGCCACCCGGTAGCAGCGATTGCCGTGGCTGTCCGCGAACTCCTCGGCTGGAAGGTTGTCCCCGAGCGTCAAAGCCTCGGCGATCACGTGGTGCTGGCTGTCGGGACGGGGCCTGACATTGAGAAGCAGCGAGGCGGTCCCGGTCACCTCGTACGCGAGGCTGCAGCCCACGCGGACCGTAAGGTCAAGCTGCGGCGGGACTGCTTTCGGGACCATGATCTCCCGATCGTACATGCGGAAGGGCTCCCCAGCAAATGGTTTCCCGCTCACGGCTTCATTGATACGTGAGGTCTTGCAGTTGTTCCCCGGGTTGTTCTGATTTCCTGCGCCCAAATGACCTCCCAAAAGCAAGTTTTCATAGGATCCGACAGCGGTGCCACGACATCGAAGACCGGGGGCGTGTGGGCCGACGGTTCCATGGTCTCCATGAAGCTCCTGCAAAGCTCGACGAACGCGCAGGCCGGAACGGAGGCCGTGATCAAGGGGTGGGTCCAAGGCGTCTCGGGGTTCCTCGCCGAGAACAACCTCACATGGAGGCAGGTGCGGGGCGTCGGCCTTGCGATTCCCGGCCCCTACCAGCGCTACGGGGTGCTCGGGCGCGCGGCCAACCTCCCCGCGAGCTTTGACGGGTGGAACTTCCACGCCGATTACAGCCGCGCCCTTGCGGCGGCTGCGGGCCGGGCGATTCCGCTCGTGGTCGGCAACGACGGGAAATTCGGCGGGGTGGCGGAGGCCAAGCTCGTTCGCGCGGGAAAAAAGGCCTCCGTCCTCATGCTGGCCCCGGGCTCGGGCCTCGGGTGCGCCTACATCGACCCAAACGGCCTTCCCCTCGACGGGGAGACGCTGGCGGGCATGGAGGCGGCGCACATGCCGGCGCCGCTTCACCTCCTGGGAATGAAGCCGCTGCCCTGCGGCTGCGGGAGGACATGGGGCTGCATCGAGGCGTACACGACCCTTTCCGGCATGTCCCACCTGGTCGAGGAGATGCTGAAGAGGCATCCCGGCCATGAACTCGGTCGCTCCTCCCTTACGCCGAAGGAGCGGGCCCTTTCGATCCGCGGCCTCGCGCAGAAGGGCGACCCGCTTGCGACAGAGATCTTTGACTTCCAGGCCAGGGCCCTGGGCCTGCACGCGGCCTCTCTTTGCCTCGCGCTCGATCCCGGCTTCGTCGTCGTCGGAGGGGGACTCATGGATCACGAGTCCACCACCCCCGAATTCCGCGAGCGCTACATCCGGGTCCTTCGCGAGGCGGCGCAGCCGTACCTGTGGCCGGCCCAGCGCTCGAGCATTAAGTTCGCGGCCTCGGAGCTTGGCGAACTCTCCCAGGCCATCGGGGCAGCGCTGGTGGCCCTCTACACCTCGAAATCCGGATAACGCCGGCCTCGCGGCGCAGCGGCCGCGCCCCAGAACTCCCGTCCCGCCCCCCATGAACCCAGAGACTGGGGGCGCGCCCTCGTCCCCCGTGGGTCCGGAGCCCGATCCGCCGCGGGAACCCCTCCGGTTCAAACCGCGCGAATTCGAGCGGCTCAATGAGCCGCAGCATGCACCGACCGGGGCCGCGGGGCCTACGACCGCCGCGGAAATGCTGGACGGCGCGCCGGCGGTGCCGCCCGGCGGCGCCGAACCAAGCCCGGGATCAACCCAAGATCAGCCCCCGAAAAGCGTCCACGAGATTCTTCTCGAAAACGCGCAGCACGACAACGCGAGCGGATGGTATCGCGTCGAAGCCTTACCCGACAGAGTGCGAAGGAGGCGGCACCTGATCTACTGGTCTACGCTTGCCGCCGTCGACACGCCGCTCGGACTGCTCGCCTGGTTCTCAGGCCACGCGGACCCCATACCCTTTGTCCTCTCGATTGCGGCGATCGCATTCTTCACCGGCAGGCTCACCTGGCTCACCTGGTTCCTGCGCACGGACTGACCGCAGACTGGGTTGCGGCTCCCCGGCGACTTTGCTTGGATAGGCGACCATGGCCCGCTTGACGACAGCCTTCGGATCCAAGTCGACCGCTGCCGAGGTGGCGCGGGGAGTCGATCTCGCGGGGAGACGGGTGATCGTTACGGGTGCATCGTCCGGGATAGGCGTCGAGACGGCGCGGGCGCTGGCGGCGACCGGCGCCGAAGTGACGCTCGCTGTGCGCAACGTCGACGCCGGATCAAGGGTCGCAGCCGACATAACGGCCACCACGGGAAACCGGAATGTTAGCGTCGCGAGGCTCGACCTGTCCGACCAGGAGTCAGTCGCCGCGTTCGCGCGCGGCTGGAAAGGCCCGCTTCATGTGCTGGTCAACAACGCCGGGGTCATGGCGCTGCCCGAGCAGCGCACGGCCGAAGGCTGGGAGATGCAGTTTGCGACCAACCACCTCGGGCATTTCACCCTGGCGGGCCGCCTTCACGGTGCCCTGGCGGCTGACGGCGCCGCGCGGATCGTCTCCGTCAGCTCGAGCGCGCACCTGCTTTCCGAGGTCGTCTTCGACGACCTCCACTTCGTCAGGCGATCCTACGACCCGCTGGTGGCCTACGGACAATCCAAGACCGCCAACATTCTCTTCGCGGTAGAGGCCACGGCGCGTTGGGGCCGCGACGGCATCGCCTCGAACGCGCTGATGCCCGGAGCCATCGCCACCAACCTTCAGCGCTTCAACGGGGGCATCAAGACGCCGCCCGAGCTGCGCAAGACGCCCGAGCAGGGGGCGGCCACCTCCGTGCTTCTCGCGACCTCCCCGCTGCTCGAGGGCATCGGCGGAAGATACTTCGAGGATTGCAACGAAGCCAATCCCATCTCGGAGGAAAGCGCGCCCATGCACGGCGTCGCGCACTACGCCCTGGACAGCGATTTCGCGGCTCGCCTATGGGACGAGTCGGAGCTCCTGGTGAAATGACTCTGCCCGGCGCCCCGGGCAGTCACCCGGGGCGCCGCGGCGGAGGGTTTTCCGTTCAAGGCACTTCGT
>CAZHPC010000192.1:0-4451 GCA_964534685.1 uncultured Opitutaceae bacterium | reverse complement strand
AGCGTAATCTATGGCTATCGATCCGCAGCGTTTTAAAGCGCCATATTTGGAAAATGGTTAGGAGTGTATCGATCATGGCCTCTCAGCTCGGCTGTATTCCTGCGTCTCAGGTCTCGGCCATGACCGATACACTCCTAACCATTTTGGTGCATCGGGAAACGCGCCACAGGACCCTGATAAACGAAAACCGTGAGGCCAGGGCGGTAAACCGCTTATGACCCCGAACGCCTCCTTGGATAGAACCCGTCCAGCCTAGAGCCCCGACATCTGCAGCCCAGAGCTCCATGGAGATCGACGAGGACGCGGTCCAAGCCGCAATCTTCAAAACGGACCTCACCCGACGGCCGAAGATTAAACCGCCGAAAGTTGGCGGCTATGTCCCAGAGCCGATACCCTTGATGCTCACATCGGCAGCGTAGCCACCCACGCACCGTCCAAGGGGGGCAAAATAGCAAAAAAATGATAATTATCATTATTTTGCTAAAACCGCTACCGCCCTCCCCGAGGCCATTCCATTTGCGTCGCCAATCCCGGATGGGTAGTTCTCCGAAACAAAACCTGCAAGCAGGCTTCCCATTTTCCCGAATATTGGAAGCCCCGCATGGGCCAAGGTTCAAGGGATCGACAAGCGGATCCGACGAGAACACCATGTTTTGGCGGCCTCAAGTGTTTGACAAAATCAGCCAGTCAGGGGCTGCGGATGTCATTCTCGGGTAACCTTATTTCGAATAGTCGGTCTCGGTGTTTGACGTGAGATTTAACGTCTACAGAGCGAAAGTGGCAAGAACGTCAAACACTGCGGCGTTAGTTTGAAATCGACCTGAAATGGCTGCCCGGGCTGGGATCGAACCAGCGACCAAGTGATTAACAGTCACCTGCTCTGCCACTGAGCTACCGGGCAATCTCTACCGAGCCCTTTGGGCGCCGGAAGGGTTGTAGTACGGACACGGCGCCAATGCGGGCAAGAATAAATTGGAGAAGGGGCATTCCGTCAGATCTGGAGAAACCGCACACAAAGCGGCTGTGGCACCGATATGGATCCCGCAAGAGAAAGACGGCCCGATGGCGCGTCGATCCGGTACACGGTGGCCGTGTTGGCCGTGAGGTTCCCGCAAACAAGCCACTTGCCCGAGGGATCAATGGCGAAGTTTCGCGGAACCCTTATCCCGTCGGCCATCCGCTGGACAAAGGTTAGCTTTCCCGTGGACGGGTCGAACGCATGCACCACAATGCTGTCGTCACCCCGGTTCGAGGCGTAGACGAATCGTCCGGTCGCGGCCACGACCACCTCGGCGGACGTGTTCAGACCCTTGTAATCCTTCCTAAGGATTGGAACTGTCTCGTAGGGTAAAAGCACTCCCTTCTCTCCGTCCCATTTGAAAGCGGTTAAGGTTCCCCCCATCTCGTTAATGGCGAAGGCGTGCCTGCCATCCGGATGGAATGCAAAGTGGCGAGGGCCCGCTCCGGGCGCGACAACCGCGAACGGAGGATCATTTGCCGAAAGAGTCGCCTTCGCCGCGTCCAGCCGGTAGACATAGACCCTGTCAAGGCCCAGGTCCGCGACGATCGCGAACCTTCCCGACGGGTCGACGTTGACCGAGTGGGGATGGGCGGAACCCTGGCGGGATGCATCGGGTCCGTTGCCGCTGTGGCGGATGAGGCACGACCGCTCGCCGACCGTCGAATCGCCCCGGATCGGAAACACCTCGACACAGTGGGCGTCGTAGTTGGCGGTCAGCACGCATCGGCCGGACGGGTCGACGCTGATGTGGCACGACTCGGATCCGTCGACAATGCGCTCGCCGATGTTCCTCAGGGCCCCGGTCGAGGCATCGACCTCGTAGGTTTCGATCGCCTCCACGGGCCCGCTCCCAGGGCGGGCAACCTCTGCCAGCGAGTAGAGGCGCCTCCTGTCGGGCGAGAAGGCCACAAACACGGAGTCCGACCTGTCCGCCACGCGAACGGCGGGAGAGAGGGAACCGGTGTCCTGGTCGAGCCTCGACAGGTAAAGGCCCCGGCTGGAATCCGTTGCGGAGGTGCCAAAATACACCCAGCACGACGGCGAATCCGCGCGCGCGGTCACGGCCACCACCATGAGTGCGCTGATGCCGAGGACCGTGGGAATGGGGTGCATGGGGCGACCACGCTTGTAGAGTGCCGCAGGCCTTGCGAGTCAGAATCCAAACGACTTGCCACGGTGTTCCGGCGGGTTGACGGTGGGCGCTGATGAGGCCGAGGCCATGCATCGCGTTTCTCCTCGCCGGGTGCCTGGGGGCACCCTTGGCCGCGCGGGCCGCGGACGCCACCCAGCCGGCGGTCTTGGCGTCGCTCGAACTTAAGGACGGCCGCGTTCTCCACAACGTGACGATCATGTCGGACGAGCCGGACGGGGTCGTGGTCCGCGCCGACGAGGGACTGGTGAAGATCCCAAGATCGGACCTGCCGCTGGCGGTCGCCGGCACCTCCCCGGAGAAGGCGGCGGAACCTCGGGGTCCGGAACTCATCATGCAGCGTTTTGATCCGAATCAGGTCGTGGAGGCGCCGCGCGAACAGGCCCCCAAGCCCGTCCCGAAACCAGTCCAGAGACCGAGCCAGGCTCCGGCGCCCGGCCATAACCCAGTCTACAAGGGATGCTCAATTATCAGTTTCCAGGCGAAGGTGTTCCAAACTTTGCAGGGGTGCGCCGAGGTGGTTATTCACAATGACACTGACGCGACCGTGGAGCTGCGGCCCGGCGACTTCGTCTGCGTGACGGCGACGGGGGCCCGCCTCGGCGGGCGAAACATGATAACGGACGTCTTCCCGCCCGCCATCAAGCGCCGCGAGTTCGTCCCGCCGCGTGGCGACGTGGACGACATCGTCACCTTCACCAACGATGCCCTCGACATCGTGGCCGTCCAGTGGGCCCGGTGAAGTTTTGGTTGATTTCCCGTTGGGCGGCCTTTCTAATCTTCCCTTTCAACTACGCCTGCCGCCGATTCTCGGGGGCCCAGGGGGAACGAATCCATGAAAACTCCGCTTACACTAAAAGTCGCGACGCGCACCCAGACGGGCCGCAGCGCCTCGCGCCGCCTGCGTAAGGTAAACCGCATTCCCGCCATTCTTTACGGGAAGCACTCCGACCCGGAAAAGCTTTCGATCGAGGGCCCGGAGTTCACCAAACTTCTCAAATCGGTCGCAGGCCGCTCGCTCCTGATCGAGCTCAACCGCGACGACAAACCCGACAAGGCCCTTTCGTTCCTGCAGGAGATCCAGAGGGACCCGATAACGGACCGGTACCTCCACGTTGACCTTCACGAGGTCAAGCCCGACGAGAAATTCGAGATCCGGGTGCCCGTGCGCGTCACGGGAGAATCCTTCGGCGTCAAGAACCAGAGCGGCGTGCTCGAGATCGCGACCCACATGCTTCGCGTCCGCTGCCTGCCGACCGACCTTCCCGAGATTATCGAGGTTGATGTCACGCCCCTGAACGTCGGCCAGACGATCAAGGTCGGCGAGCTAAAGCCCGTCCCGGGCGTCGTCTTCCTCGACGACAAGGGCCAGCCGGTTGTCTCGTGCGTCGAACCTGTCGCCGAAATCGTGCAGGAAGTGGTCGCAGCCGAGGTGCCCGCCGAGGGTACCCCCGAGGCGGCAGCGGCCGCCGCCGCAGCAGCAGCAGCCGGAGAGGGAGCCGCCGCCCCGGCAGGCGATGCCAAGGCCGCTCCCACGGGAGACGCGAAGGCGGCCGCCGCTCCGGGCGACAAAAAGGCGGCCCCCGCAGCAGGCGACAAGAAGGGCGTTGCCGCGGCCGCGGCCGACAAGAAGGGCGCTGCGCCTGCGCCGGGTGCCAAGCCCTCCTTTCCCGCCAAGAAGTAGTCTTTCCAGCCGGCGAACGCTTCGCTGGCCGTTCTTTGAGTCATGTCCATTTCGCTCGTCGCCGGTCTGGGTAACCCGGGTCGCGACTACGAGCTCTCCCGCCACAACCTGGGCTGGGTCGCTATCGATGCTTACGCTTCGAAGCACGGCCTCGCCTGGAAGGGCGCTCCGGACTTCGAGTCGGTGGTCGCCCGCGAGGAGCTTGTCGCCGGCCGGACCCTATGGTTCGTGAAGCCGCAGACCTACATGAACGAAAGCGGCCGCGCCATTGCGGCCTTCGCGCGTTACCACAGGATTGCCCCGGAGGAGGTCGCCGCGGTCTACGACGACCTCACGATCGACCTCGGGCTTGTGAAGGTCTCGGTGTCCGGCAGCGACGCGGGCCACAACGGCGTGGCCAGCCTCCTCGAGCACCTGGGAACCGGGTTCGCCCGCCTGCGCCTCGGCGTCGGCCCAAAGATGCCCCCCGAGATGGACCTCAAGGACTTCGTGCTCGCACGCTTTACACAAGAACAACTCAACCTAATCCAACAAAAGACCACCACCTACGTCCAAGGCCTGGAACTGCTTCTCGCGAGCGGACCCGACCGAGCGAT
>CAZHPC010000191.1:1517-4538 GCA_964534685.1 uncultured Opitutaceae bacterium | reverse complement strand
CTGCCGGTGATGGTCTGGATCTACGGCGGAGGATTCTCGGGCGGCTCGACAGCAATCGGCCAATACCATGGCGAGCCCTTGGCCCGCCGTGGCGTCGTGGTGGTGAGCATCGGCTACCGGGTCGGCGCGCTTGGCTTCCTGGCGCTGCCTGAACTCAGCTCCGAATCCCCCCATCACGTCTCCGGCAATTACGGCCTGCTTGACCAGATCGCTGGCCTTCGCTGGGTGCAGCGCAACATTGCCGCCTTTGGTGGCGATCCCCACCGGGTCACGATCTTCGGCGAATCCGCCGGAGGAATCGCAGTCAACCTTCTTGCGGTTTCGCCCCTTGCCCGTGGGCTCTTTCAAGGCGCCATATCCGAGAGCGGCGGGTCCCTCGGCCCCACCCGTACCCCGCCCGCCTTCGGAGAGAACATGCAGCTTCTATCCGCCGGCGAACAGGACGGCCTGGGTTTCGCGCGCGGCCTTGGAGCCACGTCCTTGTCGCAGCTGCGCCAACTCTCCGCGCAGCAAATACTGGACGCGTCGCCGGGGTTGGGACGCTTTTGGCCTGTGGTCGATGGGTGGGTGGTGCCCAGCGACCTTTATCGTGTGTACGAGGAGGGTCGGCAAAACGACACGAACATTTTGGTCGGGATCAATTCGGACGAAGGTGCGCTCTTCGGTGGTCCTCCCAGCCGGGAGGCCTATATCGCTATGGTCAAAAGCCGTTTCGGCCCATTCGCCGAAAAGATCTTCGGGCAGTATCCTGCCGGACCCGACTCCTGGCGCCAGTCCGGTATGGATCTCATGCGGGATGCCGGCTTCGGTTGGAACACGTGGTCGTGGGCGCGCCTGCAAGCCAGCAAGGGCAAGGGCCACGCCTACATGTACTACTTCGATCATATTCCTCCCCGCTCGCCGGCGTTGCCGTGGGCCCGCGCGATCGGGACGGCGCATTCCGAGGAGGAGCCGTACGTGTTCGGGAATTTCGACCAGACGCTGCATTGGACGCCTGAAGACCTCAGGCTTGGCCAGGAGGTCTCGAACTACTGGACCAACTTCGCAAAATACGGCACCCCTAACGGCAACGGTCTGCCCGACTGGCCCGCCTTCAACGATGCCTCTACACGGGTCATGTACTTCACCGACGGCCCCCGCGTTGGGGACCTTCCCAACCGGCAGAAGCTCGAAGTGCTCGACGCCTACTACGCCTGGCGCCGAACTCCGGACGGCGAAGCCTGGGTTCGCCAGGTCCCTTCAGCCGCAACGCCGCGCTAGTTGGAGCTCAACGAGCCAACCAGAGCAGGGCACTCACCAATGTGCCAAGTGCGTTGTGCGCTGCGGCAAGTTTCTCGGTAGCGGTTCCTCTAACTTCGGAGGATGGATCGCCCACCATTGGCTGAATTGGCCTACGAGGTTGGGAAAGGATTGCGCTCCTTGAAGAATGCTTGGTGCCAATAGGGATAAGTGCGGGGCACGGCGCTTGCGCCGTCGAGCTTCGCGACCTGCGCCTCTGTGAGGTTCCAGCCGACGGCGCCGATGTTCTGGCGCAGCTGCTCCTCGTTGCGCGCTCCTATAATGACCGTGGCAACGCTCGGCCTTTGCAGGAGCCAGTTTAGGGCCACCTGGGGAACACTCTTGCCTGTCTCCTTCGAGACTGCATCGAGAGCATCCACAACGCCGTAGAGATACTCGTTGTCCACCTGGGGGCCCATGCTCGTGTTGGTCGCGTCGTTGAGGCGGGACACCGAAGGCAGCGGATGGCCTCTACGGACCTTCCCTGTCAGGCGCCCCCACCCGAGCGGACTCCACACCACCGCGCCGACCCCTTGGTCGAGTCCTAGAGGCATTAATTCCCATTCATAATGCCGGCCGATGAGCGAATAGTAAGCCTGGTGCGCGATATAGCGCACAAAGCCGTTGGCATCGGAGGTCGCGAGCGACTTCATGAGATGCCAGCCGGAAAAATTGGAGCAACCGATGTAGCGGATCTTCCCTGAGCGGACCAACTGGTCGAGGACGCCAAGCGTCTCATCGACTGGCGTCAAGGCGTCGAACGCGTGCAGCTGGTAGAGGTCGATGTAGTCTGTGCCGATCCGACGCAGACTCGCCTCGACGCTCGCGAGGAGGTGCTGGCGTGACGACCCGACGTCGTTTGGGCCCGGCCCGTTGCGGAAGGTGCCCTTTGTCGAGATGAGGACCTTGTCTCGGCGACCCTTAATCGCTTCGCCCAGAATCTGCTCCGAGCGGCCCTCGGAATAGATATCTGCGGAGTCGAACATATTAAGGCCCGCCTCGAGGCATATGTCCACCAGGCGGGAGGCATCCTTTGCGTCACTGTCACCCCAAGCCTTCATCACGCCTGCCGTTCCAAATGTTCCGGTACCCAAGGTGAGGACGGGGACCTTGAATCCGGATCTGCCAAGTTGTCTGAATTCCATAGCGTTTGTGTAAGGTGAAAGAGAAAGGCGAAAGGCTCCTGGCGCAACAGGAGTGCCCTGAAATACAGCCCCTAGGTTCGATCCCAGCCCGGGCAGCCAACTTTCAAAGACAGAAGGGGAACCCTAAACCAAGGGAACCGTCCGATAGAACCTCCACGTGATGTCTGGGGGCAAATGACCGGCCTGAAGCCATATGCCGCCTCTCGGCTATGCGCGTAGGCGCCACACGGAGCGAGGCGAGATATCACGGCCCTTACAGACCTTATTCGGCCCGAGTGCGTGGACCGGTCCCGGCGTCCCAGATCCGAGTGGTTCCATCCCATGTCGCCGTGACGATGCGCGAGCTGTCTGGACTGAAGGCGGCCGACAAGACAGGGCTGCTATTGTGCAATGGCGGCACAAGCGGCTGGCCGTCCCTAGCGTCCCAGACCCGCGCCGTCCCGTCCAAAGACGCTGTAAGGATGCGCGAGCCGTCCGGACTGAAAACTGCGGAAGTGACTCCCCCTTCATGGTGCAATGGCGGCATGAGCGGCTGGCCGGCCGTAGCGTCCCAGACCCGCGCCGTCCCGTCCAAAGACGCTGTAAGGATGCGCGAGCC
>CAZHPC010000191.1:0-1417 GCA_964534685.1 uncultured Opitutaceae bacterium | reverse complement strand
GTCCGGACTGAAGACTGCAGAGGTGACCCAACCGCCATGCTGCAATGGAGGTGTGATCGGCTGGCCGGTCCTCGCGTCCCAGACCCGCGCGGTCCCATCCCAAGACGCAGTGACGATACGAGAGCCGTCGGGACTGAAGACGGCCGAATTGACTAGGTTCTTATGTTTCAATAGCGGCGTGAGCGGCTGGCCGGTTCTGGCGTCCCAGACCCGCGCGGTCACGTCGGACGCGGTGACGATCCGGGAGCCGTCCGGACTGAAGACGGCCGAATTGACTAGGTTTTCATGTTTCAATGGCGGTGTGAGCGGCTGGCCAGTCCTGGCGTCCCAAACCCGCGCGGTCTCATCCCACGACGCCGTTACGACGCGCGAACCGTCCGGGCTGAAGACCGCCGACCAAACTACGCCGTCATGCGTCAATGGCGATGTGATCGGCTGGCCGGTCTTGGCGTCCCAGATCCGAGCCGTCTTGTCGGCAGACGCCGTGGCGATGCACGAACCGTCCGGGCTGAAGACCGCCGACCAAACTACGCCGTCATGCGTCAATGGCGATGTGATCGGCTGGCCGGTCTTGGCGTCCCAGATCCGAGCGGTCTTGTCCCAAGAAGCGGTGACGACGTGCAAACCGTCCGGGCTGAAGGCTGCCGACCAGACCATGCCGTCATGCTTCAATGGCAGTGTGAGCGGCTGGTCGGTCATGCGGTCCCAGACTCGCGCGCTCCTATCCGAAAACGCCGTGACAATGCGCGAGACATCCCGTCCGAAACTCGCTTGCACTAAATTCGAGGTGGGCTCCGTCGGCACCAGCTTCGGAACTGGCCACGCTTGGGCCGTGATCAGGCTAAATGACAGAACTGCGAGAGCGCCCAAAACATACCTGCGCGCATCCCTCGATTGGCTAAACTCAGGACTCCGAAGCCGCGCATGCAGGCGCTCAAACTCGGTAAGCTTTTCGTTGGGAGTCATCACCCTAATCGGTACCAATTCCGATCACCAGCGCGAACTCTTTTCAGTTCCGACTCCAGATCACCCCTCCCCCGCCACCGCCGAGCCAACCACGGCAAGGTCCGGACGACCGTGCCATTTCAACGGAAATGGTTAGAGTATCTTCTCGCCCACGAAACTTCCATCGCGAAGAGAATATCCCCTGCGTCTAGCTATAAACACCAATGCCTTGGCCGCCTCGTTGCACCTGTCCTCGGTCAACCGCGGGAAAACCCGTCGTCTCATTTATCGGCAATGTCCTCGGCTAGGATTTGAGTAGGGATGCAACCGGCCGATCCTGAGCATAGAATTCGTCAAACAATCGGCATTGAAACAGCCATTTCCCGGGGATAAGTGATTGATAATGAGTACGGCCCATAGCACTACTCCGTTAAGTAGTGCTTGAGTGATTCAGCTGCCTCCGGCAAGGTCT
>CAZHPC010000190.1:0-4650 GCA_964534685.1 uncultured Opitutaceae bacterium | reverse complement strand
AATGCTTTTCATCGTCGACGATGAGAACGCTGGGCGCCATGGGGCCATTCCAAGCACCTGACGGGGGCGGTCAAGCCCTGCCGCGCCCCCGGGGGCGACTAACGCGAGGGCGCGGGCTGCGCCTTCGCCGGCTCGCCGAGGCGCTGCGCGACGGGCGCCAGGCGGCTCAGCATCAGGCTCGGCGGCGGGGCGCTGTCCACCAGCTCTATGAACTTCTCCCTGCGCACGCGCAGCAGGTCCTTCACCTTTTCGCGCTGCGCGTCGTCGAGTTTCAAGTCGGTCGCCATGCGCTCGAGCGTCATCGGCAGGACGACGAAGAACGCCAGCGTGCGGAAGGGCCGCTGCAGGAGCACCTCTATCTGGTCGTCCGAAAGCGGCTTGTCGTCGGCGGCGATCTCCGGAGGCGGCCCGAACCCGCGCCGGGACCGGAACTTCGTCTCGTACGTCGCCCGCTGCCCGGGGGTCAGGACCGTGTCGATGTCGCGGTCGAACTGCGCATAGATCTCCATGACGCGCTCCCTGAAGGAGTCTATCTCGGGGCGCAGCCGTTCGATCTGCTCCAGAAGCTGTGCCCTGTTGATCGGCTCCGCCCCGCGGCCGGGCCTGCCCTGCTTTCCGCCAAACTCCCCCATGAAAGCACCCGGCGGGCGCGGGATCGGCCGGTGCCGCTCGGTCCACATACCCGCGCCGAATCCGCTCGCGAAGACGGCGAGGGTCAGCAGCGCGGCAAGGACGCGGTCCCTCATGGGCCTACTCCAGCTCCCCCGACTGCGCGACAATCTCGTTCCAGCCGGCAAGGTTGCTGGCGTCATCGTCGCCCGAGGCCTGCGCGCGGTAGAGGACCACGGCGGCGAGGCACAGCGCGGCCGTCGCGGCGCACATGGCAAAGTGGGCGACCAGAATGGGCGAGGGCCTCGGGCGGGCGGCCCGCAGGACGCGGTCCGCGAAGCCGGGCGTGATTTGGGAAGCCGCGTGCTCGCGCAGGCGGTTCCATGCCATTTCTTCAGGTTTCATCGCTGTGGTAGTGTTGTCTCAATTGTTCGCGCGCCCGGTGGAGCCTAGCCTTCACGGCCGCGACGCTCGTCCTGAATGTCGCGGCGATCTCCGCGTGGCTGCGGCCCTCCTGGACGAGGGCGAGGAGCGCACGGTCCTTGGGCCGAAGCTGGGCAAGCGCGTGCCGGAGGGCGTCGAGCTCCTCGGAGTCCACGGCCCCGTCCGGCTCGGGGACGTTCTCGTGCTCGGGTGCGAAGGGCGTGAAGATCCGGCGCAGCTTCTGGCGCCGCAGGTGGTCGATGCACGTGTTGCGGGCGAGCCGGAAGAGCCAGGACTCGAACTGCTCGGGAGCCTTGAGCCCCCCGATCGAGCGGACCATCTTGACAAACACCATCTGCGCAAGGTCCTCGACCGAGTCGCTGCGGCCGGTGACGGCGTACGCAAACCCGGCGACACGGCGCTGGTACGCGACAATGAGCTCCCGCATTGCGGCCTCGTCGCCGCGTTGCGCCCGCCGAACCTGCTCGCCCAGCGTGCTCGTTGAACTTTCATCCATGCATTTGACATCGCACTATGTCCGACCAGACGCACGTCGGGTTGGAAAGATGCGCTTTTTCAATTGGCGCAAGGCCACGGCGCATGCAACCTTCTTGCGGCCCCGGTGTCGACCCCCTTTCGTCGGTTCCGGCGCGCCAGGCCCGCGTGTCACAAAATGCCCCATAAAACATCCTCCCTTAGCCGCTTAACCATGTCCCTCGCCGCGGGAGCGGCCCTTGCGCTCGGCTCGGGCGGGTGCATGGAAAAGGCGAACGACGAGCTGACCAACGCCGTCGTCACCGGGGAGAAGTCCGTGGCGATGGAGGGGAGCGACGCGTTCTTCGGCGGCAAGGTGGCCGTTAAGGTCACCCTCGGCCGCGGGATCGGGCGCGGACTGAGGAGGGGCAAGGGGGACAAGGACAGCACCTACCAGGACTATACGAATACCGGCGGCAAGATGCTGCTCGGCAGCCCGCTTCCCCCGGTGACGCTCCACCTTGTCCTCACCAACCCGGGGACCGATCCCATAACGGTCACGGTGGCCGACTTTGCCTCCGACCTCGGCAATTTTGCGGTGGATCCCGACACCCTCACGCTCCCGCCCGGGCAGTCGGGTGAGCCGACGCCGATGGTGTCGCAGCTCGGCGTGAGCTCCGACGAGATGCCGTTCAAGGTGACGCTGCGCCTCGGCAAGGCGAAGGAGACGCGCACGTTCCTGGTGAAGGTCCTCCACACGGAGCCCGTTGGCAAGTAGTCCCGGGCCTCAGCCGCTGCCAAGCATCCGCACCCGGCGGTCCTTGCGGGGGAACTGGAGCGTCACCACGGTCCCCAGCCCCTCCCGGCTCTCGACGCCGACCTGGCCCCCGTGCGCCCGCATGATCCGCTGGACGATCATGAGCCCGAGGCCGTGGCCGCCGGGTTTCGTCGTGTGGTACGGCTGGAAGAGCCTGACAAGGTCCTCCTGCCTGATCCCGGAGCCGCTGTCGCCGAAGAGGAGGTAGACCGAGTCGTCGTCGGCGCGCGACTTGATCCTGAGCATGCCGCCGGGCTGCATCGCCTCCATCGCGTTCTTCGTTATGTTGAAGAACACCTGCTTGAGCTGGTTGCGGTCCGCCATGACGGTCGGCAGGGCCGCGGGCGTCTCCGCCTCGACCGCCACCCCGCGGTCCGCGAACTCGCGCTTCTGGAACTTGAGGACCTCGGCGAGCACCTCCGCCAGGTTCGTCTCGGCAAGGTCCGGCGGGCTCGGCCGGATCGCCTCAAGGAAGTGCGTGATGATCCCGTCCAGGCGGGAGACCTCCTCGCGGCACACCCCGATCGACTCCGCGACCGACTCGGCCTCGGCCGAGGCGCCGAGCTTCTTCAGCTTCCTGGCGATCAGCTGCAGGTGGATCGTCAGCGAATTTATCGGGTTGCCGAGCTCGTGGGCCACGCCGGCGGCGAGCAGCAGGATGGACGAGGTTCTCTCGTCCTCGATGCGCTGCTCGGTCGTGCGCCTCTCCTGGGTGACGTCGGCGAGGATCACCGCGTGGCGGCGCCCTGCGCCGCCCTCATCGTCCCGGAACGGCACCATGTAGAGGCGCACCGTGCGGGGCTCGGGGTACGAGAGCTCGAACTCCCTCGAGACGACGTGGGCGGCGGCCCCCGAGTCCTCGTCCAGCGTCGGCCGCAGCCCCGGGATGAGGCGCCAGAGCATCTTGCCCGCGAGCATGTCGCCGGAGAGGCCGATCAGCCGGTGCGCCGCCTCGTTCGCGTACTCGATGGTCCCGCTCGAGTCTATGACCAGCACGCCCTCCTGGAGCGTCTTGAAGATCTGCTCGAAGAGGGCCCGTTCCCTGGCCAGGCGCTGGACCAGGTTCGTCATGTTGACGGAATCGAGCGTGTCGAGCCGCCCCATCACCCGTTCAAGCGAGCTGTGTTTATTGGCAGGCATCTGCGCCCCTTGTGCCCGTGCCGAGCCCAAGGGTCAACGGCCGGGAAGAAAATCCATCTGGTTCGGGTCCTCCCGCTGCGCAAGCAGCTTGCGCAGGAACATCTCCCTGTGGATGGGGCTGCGCCCGAGCCGGACGACGGCCTCCCGGTGGTCGTCGGTCCCGTAGCCCTTGTGCTTCGAAAACCCGTAGCCGGGGAAGGCCTGGTCGAGCTCGGCCATCATCCTGTCCCTGGCCACCTTGGCGATGATCGAGCCCATGGCGATGCAGAGCGACTTCGCGTCGCCGCTCACGACGGCCGTGTGCGGGTAAGGGAAGCCCCTGAGCGGAAGCCCGTCGACGAGGACGCGGCAGGAGACGGTCGGGACGAACGCCTCCCGCTCCTGCAGCGAGGAGAAGAGGTCGGGCTCCTCGCTCCGGCGGAAGGCGGCCGCCGGATAGATGCCCTCGAGGGCCCGGCGCATCGCCAGCTTCGTGGCGCCGAGGATGTTGTGCAGCTCTATCTCCTCCACGCTCGCCGAGCCGAAGTTGGCGTGGATCTGGCCCTGGGCCGCGAGCGCCTCGAACTCGGCCCAGAGCGCCTCCCGCTCGGCGGCCGAGAGCTGCTTCGAGTCGTTCACGCGGCCCGACTTGGCGGCGGCCCAGCGGCCCTCGAGGAAGGCGCGGGTGACGAGGACCGCACCCGCGACGACCGGGCCCGCGAGCGCGCCCCGGCCGACCTCGTCCACGCCGATGAGGCTCTCGAAGCCCTCTATCTTCTTCAGGTCAAAGCTGCGAAGCTGGCGGCGCTTGGGCATCGGGCGTCCGGGGGCCTCCTCACCCGCCCCACTCCATCTTCTCCCTGGGCTTTGGAAGCGGCAGCTCGTCCAGCTTGCCCGCGGCGGCCACGACCTCGTAGGAGGTCCGGAAATGCAGCTTGGCGAAGTTGCCGAGCAAGCGTGCGCCGAACCTCTCGATGATCAGCGCCGCCTGCTCCTTCACGAGGGCGCCGGCGCCCTTTTGAAGGGGGGCCCCGAACTGCCTCGAGAGCGAATGGATCTGGCGGACGTACTCGGCGCGCGCGATCACCGAGGCGGCGGCGACGACGGGGTCCTCCTCCGCCTTCGTGCGCATCTGCAGGTCGAAGTCCCTGATCCCCATCTTCGCCAGCTCCCGCTGGACGAGCGGCTGCTTGCTGAACTGGTCGAGG
>CAZHPC010000189.1:0-4682 GCA_964534685.1 uncultured Opitutaceae bacterium | reverse complement strand
TCTTCTACGGCGTCATCCTCTGCAACGCCCGCGCGATGGGCGAATTCGGCGCGGTCTCCGTCGTCAGCGGGCACATCCGCGGGGAGACCAACACGATGCCCCTGCACGTCGAGATCCTCTACAACGAGTACAACATCGCGGGCGCCTTCGCGGTCGCCTCGCTCCTGGCGCTCCTCGCCCTGGCGACGCTTGTCGTCAAGTCGGCCGTCGAGTGGAGGCAGACCGGATCGCCATGAGCATCGAGGCGCACTCGCTCCACAAGAAGTTCGGGGCCTACACGGCGCTCGACGGCGTCGACCTGAACGTCCCGCAGGGGAAGCTGGTGGCGGTGCTCGGCCCCTCCGGCTCCGGGAAGACGACGCTCCTGAGGATCATCGCCGGCCTGGAGTTCCCCGATCCCGGAAGCGGGCGGGTCCTCTTCCACGGCGACGATGTGACGGACCTGCCGGCGGGCAAGCGCAGGGTCGGGTTCGTGTTCCAGCACTACGCCCTCTTCCGCCACATGTCCGTCTTCGAGAACGTGGCGTTCGGGCTCAGGGTGCGCCGGCGCCGAGACCGGCCGTCGTCCGAGGCCATCGCCGAGCGCACGCACAGGCTCCTCGAGCTCGTGCAGCTCGACGGGCTCGCGGGCCGGTTCCCCTCGCAGCTTTCGGGCGGCGAGCGCCAGCGCGTCGCCCTCGCGCGCGCGCTGGCGGTCGAGCCCAAGGTGCTCCTTCTCGACGAGCCCTTCGGGGCCCTGGACGCGCGCGTTCGAAAGGACCTCCGCCGCTGGCTGCGGCGCTTCCACGACGAGATCCAGCTGACGACGATCTTCGTGACCCACGACCAGGAGGAGGCGCTCGAGATCGCCGACGAGGTGGTGATCATGAACAAGGCCCACGTGGAGCAGGTGGGCACGCCGCAGCAGGTCTACGACAAGCCGGCCTCGCCCTTCGTCTACCAGTTCCTCGGCAACGTGAACGTGCTGCGCGCGCCCGCGCTCGCCGGCGCCCAGCGCCGGGGCGGACCCCCGGACGCCGAGGCCCAGGACGGCCAGATCTACGTCCGCCCGCACGACATCGAGGTGACGCCCCACGACGCGGGCGGGGCGGGCCTCTCGGCCATCGTGCGCCACATCCACGCGGCGGGCCCGCACGCTCGGCTGCTTCTCGAGCAGGTGCAGACGCGCGAGCAGGTCGAGGTCGAGATCTCCCGGTCGGAGCTCGCCGAGCTTGAGCTCGGCGTGAACGACCTTGTCCGGCTGCGCCTCAGGCAGTCCCACTCATTTGACGAGGACTATGCCATATAGCATCTTGCCGCCCCCTCTTCCCAAACCAGACAAACAACCCACAACCCAATATGGCCAAGATATACAATGACATCACGGAAACGATCGGGAACACCCCGCTCGTTCGCCTCAACCGGACCGCAGCCGCCCATGGCGCGCAGGCGGAGATCCTGCTCAAGCTGGAATTCTTCAACCCCCTGTCGAGCGTCAAGGACCGGATCGGCTTCGCGATGATCGACGACGCCCTGAAGAGCGGCCGCATCAACAAGGACACGGTGCTCATCGAGCCGACGAGCGGCAACACGGGCATCGCGCTCGCGTTCGTGGCGGCGGCCAAGGGACTGAAGCTCGTCCTGACGATGCCCGAGACCATGACGAACGAGCGCAAGAAGATCCTCAAGGTGCTCGGCGCCCGCCTGGTGCTGACCGAAGGCGCGAAGGGCATGAAGGGCGCGATCGCCAAGGCCGAGGAGCTGGCGACCAAGATCCCGAACAGCGTCATCCTCCAGCAGTTCGCCAATCCGTCCAATCCCGCCGTCCACCGGCGGACCACCGCCGAGGAGATATGGAGGGACACCGACGGCAAGGTCGACATCGTGATCTCCGGGATCGGCACCGGAGGCACCATCACGGGCATCGGCGAGGTGATCAAGCCGCGCAAGGCCTCCTTCAGGCTGATCGCCCTCGAGCCGGCCGGCTCCCCGATCCTCTCCGGCGGGCAGCCGGGGCCGCACAAGCTCCAGGGCCTCGGCGCCGGCTTCGTGCCCGCCGTCCTGAACACGAAGATCTACGACGAGGTGATCACGGTCAAGGAGGACGACGCCGCGCCGCTGAGCAAGCAGGTGGCGAAGCTCGACGGCATCCCGATCGGGATCTCCTCGGGCGCGGCGGTCTGGGCCGCGATCCAGGTCGCGAAGAGGCCCGAGAACAAGGGGAAGCAGATCGTCGTGATCATCCCGTCGTCCGCGGAGCGCTACCTCTCGTCGTGGCTCTTCGCCGACCTGAGCGTGGAGAGTGACTCGATCGACGACCTCCTGCCGCCGGCAAAGGCCTGATCCGTTCGCGCCCCGTTCCGGGCCCTTGCGGGCCCGGGGCGGGGCGTTCTCATTTCCTGCGGGCGGGCAGCGGCACCACCCAGCCCGGCGGGTTGATCGGCACGACCACGGGCTCGCCCGCGCGGATTCTCGCCTCGTAGAGATCCCAGCGCATGTCCGCATACGCGGGCTCCCGGTACCGGGGAATGTTGCTCAGGAGGGCCAGGACGCAGAGGGCCGGGGCGATCCTTCCCTCGATCCCCTTGCGCCCCACGGCAGAGAGGAGCAGCCACATCGCGATCAGCTGCGGGATGAAGACGTAGCGCGCATGGGCGAGCGGGCGAAAGAAATCGTCGAGCGAGTGCCGCGTCCTGTAGAGCGCTCCGGTGAGGAGCACGTAGAACGCGAGCCCGAGCAGGGTCCTGGCCTGCCGGTCCGCGCCGGGCCGGAACGCGAGGTACCCCACGCCGGCGAGGGTCGCAATCCCGGCCGCCGTGCCGAGGATCTGGTCTGTCACCGGGGACGCGAGGGATCCCATGAGAATCGAGGCCCCTATCCTGCGCCCCACGGCGGGAAGGAGAAGCCGGAACGCGATGACCGAGTCGGCGGCGCCAGAGCCTATCGAGGGGCCCGTGCGCACGAGGTACCCCTGGACCAGCGCGCAGGCGGCGACCACGGCGGCCAGCGCGAGGCTCGCCTTCGTCCTGCGGGTCCAGGCGCGCCAGGCGAACAGGGGGAGGAGCACGATGCAGAAAGGGCCGGTGAGGCCCATCGCCAAGGCGGCGACGAGGTCGTGGGCCCACTGCCGGCCGTCCTTCGGGTCGCCTGATATGAGCAGCAGCACCATCCCCGCCCCGATCACCCACTGGAGGTTCACGACGGTCAGGAAGACCTCGTAGGTGTCCGGCACGAGGACGACCGCGAGCGCGCATGCGCCCGCAAGCCGGGGCAGCGGACAGCGGGCGGACAGCGTCCGCCCCGCGACGTAGAGCGTGACCGCGGCCGAGCATGCGACAAAAATGGCCGGGGCGCGCGCCGGATCGGCGAGCACCGCGAGCTCCCCAATCGCCCTGAGGATCGTGTGCAGGTAGCCGGCGAACGGCTCCCCGAACGCGCGCCAGCCCAGCTCGTAGGCGCGCTCAAAGAAATACCCGTCCTCGGCCCAGAACTGGGGGAGGGTGACCGCGTGCGAGCGCCTCAGCGCAAGAATGACCGCGCAGAGCGCCAGGACGGCGACCCGGGGGGGGGCGGCCGCCATGCGCGCGAATCTCTGGCGCGCCGTCAGTTCTCCGCGGCTTGCGACGCCCTCGACCATTTGAAGAAGCAGATGCCCAGCGCGGTCAGCGACACGGCCATGCCGGCCACCTTCATGATGATCCCGGCGAAAAGCTGGTCGTCCGCGGGGCTGAACCCTGCGATGAGCCGCGGCGCGTACTCATAGGTGGGGTAGAGGATGTCGCTCGAGAAGACCACGTAGGCCGAGACCGGTATCATGGCGATCTCCGTCGCGAAGACGTAGAGCATCCGGATGCCGTAGCTTGGGGCCGGGAAGGCCTCGGACGGACTCGCGAGCGGCCACCAGTAGAGGAATGACACCGCGAGGAACATGAGGTGCTCCGCGACGTGGACCAGCTTGTCCTGGAGGGTCCATTCGTAGAGGAACGGCGCGTGCCAGAGGCTGATGACCGCCGTCGAGGCGAGGGCGCAGGTCACGGGGTTCAGGAGAAGGCGCAGCGGGCGCGCGAGGCCCGGCCTTGAAAGGACAGGGTCCACCATCCAGGAGGGCGTCCCCAGCAGGATCAGGAGCGGCACCGGGTACATGATCAGGAGGTGCTGCGCCATGTGCGCCGACAGGAGGAAGCGCTCGGCCACCTGGTCGAGCGGCGAGCCGACCGCCAGGTAGAAGAGGACGAGCGCCGCGTAGAACATGGCCGCCTTGCCGCGGGGGTAGGGCCTGCCCGGCGCCAGCGCCGGCCTGAGAGGCCCGGCCAGTACCGCATAGAGCCAGCCCGCGAGGATGAGTCCGCCGGTTAGGAACGGCTCATTGTGCCAGTGCCTCCAGTCGATCATTTTGGGAACCCGGATGGCGCCCGGGCGGCCGGCTCAGGCAACCCGCATGACCGCCGCCGGCGGGTCGAGCATCGTCACCGGGAGCGGCTTGCTCGCCTCGGCCCCGAAGAGCTTCAGGAGCGCCCACATCGTCCCTCCTGCCAGGATCAGCCCGATGAAAAAGAGGATCGTGCAGAACGCCTTGTCCCAGCGCAGATGCATGAAGTAGAAGATGACGAACATGAACTTCACCGTGGAGAGGATCACGAGGGCCGAGACGAGGAGCCACTTCATGAAGGGCAGGTAGACGGTGACGAGTTCGAGCCCGGTGA
>CAZHPC010000188.1:0-4709 GCA_964534685.1 uncultured Opitutaceae bacterium | reverse complement strand
ACCGCACCTTCAAGCCCGAGCCGGGCGGCCTCTTCTGCCAGAAGATCTTCGGGCCCGTCCGCGACTACGAGTGCGCCTGCGGAAAGTACAAGCGCATCAAGTACAAGGACGTGGTGTGCGACCGCTGCGGCGTCGAGGTGACGATCGCGCGGGTCCGCCGCGAGCGGATGGGCCACATCGAGCTGGCCGTCCCCGTGGCCCACATCTGGTTCCTGAAGAGCATGCCGAGCCGCCTCGGCCTCCTCCTCGACATGACCGCCCGCTCGCTCGAGCGCGTGATCTACTACGAGAACTACATGGTCGTCGACCCGGGCAAGACCCCGCTCGAGATGAAGCAGCTGCTCACCGACACCGAGTACCGTCAGGCGCTCGACGAGTACGGTGACGACTCGTTCGTCGCGAAGATGGGCGGCGAGGCCGTGCGCGACGCGCTCATCAAGATGGACCTCGAGGCCACGGTCGCCGAGCTGCACGAGCAGATGCGCGCGACCCGCTCGAAGCAGATCAAGAAGAAGCTCTCGAAGCGCCTGAAGGTGATCCAGGGCTTCATCCATTCGAGGTCCCGTCCGGAGTGGATGGTCCTCGAGGTGCTGCCCGTGATCCCGCCGGACCTGCGCCCGCTGGTCCCGCTTGAGGGCGGCCGCTTCGCGACCAGCGATCTGAATGACCTCTATCGCCGCGTCATCAACCGCAACAACCGCCTGCGGAACCTGATGCAGCTGAAGACGCCCGACGTCATCATCCACAACGAGAAGCGGATGCTCCAGGAGGCCGTCGACGCGCTGTTCGACAACGGCCGCCATGGGCGCCCCGTGACCGGGGCCGGCAACCGCCCGCTCAAGTCCCTCTCCGACATGTTGAAGGGCAAGCAGGGCCGCTTCCGCCAGAACCTGCTCGGCAAGCGCGTGGACTACTCCGGCCGCTCGGTGATCGTCATCGGCCCGGAGCTCAAGCTCCACCAGTGCGGCCTTCCCAAGAAGATGGCCCTCGTCCTCTTTGAGCCGTTCATCATAAGGCGGCTGAAGGAGCTCGGCTTCGTGCACACGGTGCGCGGCGCCCGGAAGATGATCGAGAAGCGCTCGCCTGAGGTCTGGGACATCCTCGAGGAGGTCACCAAGGGCCACCCGGTGCTGCTCAACCGCGCGCCGACGCTCCACCGCCTCTCCATCCAGGCCTTCGAGCCCGTCCTCATCGAGGGCGAGGCGATCCGCATCCATCCGCTCGTCTGCACGGCCTACAACGCCGACTTCGACGGCGACCAGATGGCCGTCCACGTCCCCCTGTCCCTCGAGGCGATCATGGAGTGCAAGCTCCTCATGATGGCGACCTCGAACATCTTCTCGCCCTCCTCGGGCAAGCCGATCCTCACGCCGTCGCAGGACATCGTCCTCGGCGCGTACTACCTGACGATCGAGCCCCGCAAGAAGGCGGCGAAGGACGTACACGTGCCGCTGCTCTCCGGCCTCCAGGAAGTCCTCTTCGTAAAGGCCGACGGCGCCGCGAAGATGCACGACTGGGTCGACATCCCGAACCCCGACTACGGCCGCGACACCGTGTTCGGCAACAAGGAAAAGAAGATCCTGCGCACGACGGTCGGCCGCGTGATCTTCAACCAGATCTGGCCCGCCCCGATCGGGTTCGTGAACTTCCCGGTTCCAAAGTCAAAGCTCGGCGACCTGATCCTCAACACCTACAAGACCTCCGGCGACACCGTCACCGTCTATGTGCTCGACCAGCTGAAGGAGCTCGGCTTCACGACCGCGTTCCAGGCCGGCATATCGATCGGCATCGATGACATGATCATTCCGGAGTCCAAGAAGGAGATCGTCTCCGACTCGCGCCGAAAGATCGCCGAAGTCGAGAGCCAATTCAACAAGGGCATCATCACCGACGGCGAGCGCTACAACAAGGTGGTCGACATCTGGACCAACGCCACGGACCGGATCGCCAAGGAGGTCTTCGCGAAGCTCGAGGCCAACGAGGGCAAGACCGAGGTCAACCCCGTCTACATCATGATGGACTCGGGCGCGCGCGGCAACAAACAGCAGGTGCGCCAGCTCTGCGGAGCGCGCGGCCTCATGGCCAAGCCTTCCGGCGAGATCATCGAACGCCCCATCCTGTCCTCGTTCCGCGAGGGCCTGACGGTGCTCGAGTACTTCATCTCCACGCACGGAGCCCGCAAGGGCCTCGCCGACACCGCCCTCAAGACGGCCGACGCCGGCTACCTGACCCGCAAGCTCTGCGACGTGGCCATGGACGTCATCATCGCCGAGGAGGACTGCGGTGCGCGCGACGGCGTCTGGAAGAAGGCGATCTACGAGGGCGACGACGAGATTGTCGGCCTCAAGGAGCGCATCATCGGCCGCTGTTCGAGCGACAACATCAAGAACCCGCTCAAGCCGAGCGAGATCATCGTCGGGTCCGGCGACCTCATCACCGAGGAGATCGCCGCCAAGATCGAGGACGTGGGCATCGAGCGCGTGAAGATCATGTCGCCGCTCACGTCGTCTTCGAAGAACGGCATCGACGCGAGGTCCTACGGAATCAACCCGGCCACGAACCGGATCGCGAAGATCGGCGACTCGGTGGGCATCATTGCTGCCCAGTCCATCGGCGAGCCCGGCACCCAGCTGACGATGCGGACGTTCCACATCGGCGGCGTCGCGTCCGGCGGCTTCAAGACCCCCGAAATCCGCATCAAGGCGGCGGGCACGGTCAAGTACCGCGGCCTGCGCCTCGTGCAGGCGGCCGAGGGCGGGAACATCGTCCTCAACAAGACAGGCTCGATCCAGATCCTCGACGACGAGGGCAAGGAGCTTGAGACGTACAACATCGTTGTCGGCTCCTTCCTGCATGTCGGCGACGGGGCGAAGATCGCCAAGGGCGCCGTGCTCGCGGTCTGGGACCCGTACAACGTCCCTGTCCTTTCCGAGAAGGGGGGCACCCTCGTCTTCAAGGACATGATCCCCGGCGTCACCGTGAAGCGCGAGCTCGACGAGTCGTCGGGCCGCATTGCCACCGTCGTGATCGAGCACAAGGAGGACCTGAATCCCCAGGTCGAGGTCCGCGACGCGAAGAACAAGCCCCTCGCGGCCTATTCCATCCCGGTTGGCGCGCAAATCGCAGTCAACGAGGGGGATACGATCGCACCCGGCGCCCTCCTCGCCAAAACGCCGCGCCAGGCCTCCAAGACCAAGGACATCACCGGCGGTCTTCCCCGCGTCGCCGAGCTCTTCGAGGCCCGCCGCCCGAAGGAAGCCGCCGAGATGGCGCGCATCGACGGCATCGTCTCCTTCGAGGGGACGATCCGCGGAAAGCGCAAGCTCGTCGTGAAGAACGAGGAGACCCAGCAGGAGGAGGAGCACCTGATCGCGGCCGGCAAGCACATCATCGTGCAGCCCGGCGACGTCGTCCACAAGGGCCAGCACCTCACCGAGGGCGCGGCGGACCCGCACGAGATCCTCGAGATCCTCGGGCCGGCGGCGCTCTACGAGTTCCTGATCGGCCAGGTCCAGGAGGTGTACCGCCTCCAGGGCGTGACCATCAACGACAAGCACATCGAGATCATCATCCGCCAGATGCTGCGCAAGATCCGGATCACCGACCCGGGCGACAGCGAATACTTCTGGGGAGAGCAGGTGGACCGCGCGGCTTTCCTGTCCGACAACCGTCGGATCGAGGAGGCGGGCGGAAAGCCGGCCGAAGCCGAGCCGATCCTCCTTGGCATCACCAAGGCCTCGCTCGAGACGGAGAGCTTCATCTCGGCGGCCTCGTTCCAGGAGACGACGCGCGTGCTCACCGACGCCTCCACGCTCGGCAAGGTTGACATGCTCAAGGGCTTCAAGGAGAACGTGATCATGGGCCATCTGATACCGGCGGGCACGGGCCTGCCCCAGTACAGGCACCTGAAGATCAGCCTTCCCTTCGGCACCGAGCTGATCGACGAGACGAAGCCCGTCGAGGCCAGCGCGAGCTGACCCCGGCCGGGCCATTTGGGACGGGCAGGGAGGCCCCATAAGGCCCCCTGCACGCCCGCATCACGCGCCCGTGTGGGACCCTCCCGGAATTGGCCCGGCTCGCGGGCCCTTTTGGCGGGCGTTTTTTCTTGTGTTTGGGGGTGCCAAGCGGGATTTTGATCACCCTTTTCTTCAGTCCATACGCACAAGCGGCTCCGGCCGTCCTGTGCCTCTCCTCGCGAGCCGCGCCCGAATCGCGGATTTCGCGAACCAGAGTTCATTTCGCCAAAAAGTTCTTGCCGACGTTTTGGCGCAGCGTAGTTTTAACCTCTTTTCCTTTACCAATTTCACACTCTTAACCGCCTCGTATGCCGACAATCAACCAGCTGGTTCGCAATGGCCGCCGCAAGGTGCGCATCAAGTCGAAGTCCCCGGCTTTGCAGGGGAACCCCTTCCGCCGCGGCGTGTGCGTCCAGGTCATGACCCGAACCCCGAAGAAGCCGAACTCGGCCATCCGGAAGGTGGCGAAGGTCAGGCTGACGAACGGCAACGAGGTGATCTCGTACATCCCGGACGAGGGCCACAACCTCCAGGAGCACTCGATCGTCCTCGTGCGCGGCGGGCGCGTTAAGGACCTTCCCGGCGTCCGCTACCACATCGTCCGCGGGACGCTGGACGCGACGGGCGTGGAGAAACGGCGCCGCAGCCGCTCCAAGTACGGCGTCAAGCGCCCGAAGGAAGCCAAGAAGTGAT
>CAZHPC010000187.1:0-4713 GCA_964534685.1 uncultured Opitutaceae bacterium | reverse complement strand
GTGGTCGACGAGCACGCCCCGAGGTGGAAGACGGCCGAGAACTTCCCGAAGGCCGTCGGGTTCTGCGCCAGCCTCGCGCGCAGGACGGGGCCCTCGACATAGTCCGCGTACCGAAGCGGCACCAGGTTCCGCCATTTCTCGTCGGACCCGAGGACATCCGAGACGACGATGTCGTGGTGGCCGCGGCCGTTGAGAGCCCAGACGAGCGCGCTGCCGATGAAGCCGGCCCCGCCGGTCACGAGGATCCGCCCGTTTAGCGCGTTTGAGGGCATCAGGCTGAAAGCTCCTCCGAGCGCGCCTCGGCGGCGATGATGGCCTCGCGGATGATGCCCCTTAAGTCGCGGTCGGCCATCCGCCGAAGGCCCGCCGCCGTGACGCCGTTCGGCGACGTGACCTCGCTGCGCAGGACCTCAGGGTCCACGTTTCGCGCGTCAAGGAGCTTCGAGGCGCCGATCAGCGTCTCCACCGCGAGGAGCTTTGCCGCCGCGGGCTCGAAGCCGACGGCAAGCCCCGCGTCGCGCAAGGCCGCGACAAACTCGAAGACGTAGGCCGGGCCGCAGCCGCTTATCGCCGTGAAGGCGTCCATCTGCGACTCGGGAAGCTCGATCGCGCGCCCGAGGGCGCCGAAGATCTGCTCCAAGGTGCGCCGGTCGGCCGGGGCCAGGGGCCTGCTCGCGCACCAGCCGGTCAGGCCGGCCCCAATCTGCCCGGGGGTGTTCGGCATGCTCCGGACGACGTTGCGCGCCTTCGGGAACGCCTGGGTGAGGGCCTCGAGCCTCTTCCCGGCAAGCACCGACACGACGAGGCGGCCCGCGGCGAGGGCGCCCAGGCGCACGTCGACCCCAGCGAGGTTCTGCGGCTTGAAGGCGACAACGAGCGTATCCGCCCCGGAAAGAAGCTCCTCTTGGGAGCGCGCGAGCCGGATTCCCGTGCGCTTCGAAAGCGCGGGCCCGCTGGCGCCCAATCCTCCCATGCAGATGATCTTCCCGGGAGCGTAGGTCCCCTTTGCAAGGAGGCCGTCCACCATGGCGGCCGCCATCGAGCCGGCTCCCAGAAAGGCGATCTCGTCCATGGGTCGGCGCGGAACGGCCTATTCGTCGTCCAGCGACTTGTCCCTGTTCCTCGGGTCGCGCACCGGATGCAAGAGGACGGCGCTTGCGCCGCCCCCGGGCCTCGAGGAGAGCGTGACCTCGCCCCCCAGGCTCCGCAGGGAGTGACGGGCGACCGTGAGGCCCATGCCGACGCCGACCGTGCGCTTCGAGCTCACAAAGGGTTCGAACATCCGGTCGCGGATCTCCTCGTTGATCCCGGCCCCGCTGTCGTCGACGCGCAGCTCGAGCATCTTCTCGCCGCGGGGCCTGTCGATCACCCGCGTGTGGATCGTGATCGGCCGCTTGTCGGGCTCGGTTCCCTCCGGATAGGCCTCCCAGGCGTTGATGAGGATCTTCGAGAGGACCTCCTCAAAGGTCTCTATGTTCGTGTCAATCTCGAGGTCCGCGACGGTGTTCTCCACCACGACCCCCGCCGAAAGCTTGTAGTCGGAATGGAACCGCCGGATGCCGCCGTCAAGGAGGCGGGGAAGCGCGACGCGGGTAAGTTCGGGCCGGTTCTTGACGACCAGCGTGCTCAGCTGGCGGACGATGGCGACGATCCTCTGGATCGCGTCGTCCACGTTCTGCGCGTTCTTCTTAACATTCGCGGGCTTGTCGAAGCCGCTCTTGATGAGGTCCAGGTAGCCGATGACCACGCCCAGCAGGTTGTTGAGATTGTGGGCGATGCCCTGGGCGACCGCGCCTATCGTCGCGGCGCGCCGCGATTCCTCGAGGCGGCGCTGGAGCTCGAGGTTCTCGCGGTTGATGGTCGCGAACCTTAGCTGCGTCAGGACCCGGGCCACCGTCTCGTCTAGGTCGATCGGCTTCGTGATGTAGTCGACCGCGCCGACGGCGAGCCCCTCGAGCTTGCTTTCCTTCGTCGTTCGCGCCGTCACGAATATGACCGGGATGGAGCGCGTGTCGCTGCTAGCCTGCAGGCGCTGGCACACCTCGATCCCGTCCATGTCGGGCATCATGAGGTCCAGGAGGATAAGGTCGGGCTTGTGGAGCTTGACCTGCTCCAGGGCCTCGAGGCCGTTGTTCGCCGTGGACACCTGAAGCCCGCACCGTTCGAGCTTGCGCTTCAGGAGCTGGACATTGATCGCCTGGTCGTCGACCACCAGTATTCGTTCGCTGGGCATGGGGCTTTACTCGGGGGTTGAGAATGGGGCGAACGGGCGCGGGCGCAAGCTAACGCGCGCCCGAGAGTTCGGCCTCCCGGAGTCGGAAGGCCTTGACCGTGTTCTTCATAAGCATCGCGACCGTCATGGGGCCGACGCCCCCGGGCACCGGCGTTATCTTGGACGCTAGGGGGGCGACCGAAGCGAAATGCACGTCTCCCACGAGGCGGTAGCCCGACTTCCTCGACGGATCGGCGACCCGGTTGATCCCGACGTCGACCACGACCACGCCCGGCTTCACCATCGGTGCCGTCACGAATTCGGGGCGGCCGATCGCCGCTATGAGCACATCCGCCTGGCGGGTGATCGAGGGGAGGTCCGCCGTCTTCGAGTGGCAGAGGGTGACCGTGGCGTTCGCCCAAGGCTTCTTCTGCACGGCCAGGAGGGCGGCCGGCTTGCCCACGAGGAGCGAGCGCCCGAGGACGACCACGTGCTTGCCCTCCAGCTTGACCGAGCTCCGGGCGATGAGCTCCATGATTCCCGCGGGCGTGCAGGCGGAGAAGCCCGTTTCATCCTCCTGCGCAAGCTTGCCCAGGTTTATCGGGCTAAGGCCGTCGACATCCTTCTCCGGGGCGATCCTCCGGAACACGGCGCGCTCATCAAGGCCGCCGGGAAGTGGTGACTGGACAAGGATCCCGTCGACGCCCTTGTCGGTGTTGAGGTTGTCGATCAGGCCCTCCAGCTCGTCCTGCGAGATCGTCACAGGCGGAAGGAGGATCCTGCTCTCGATGCCTATCTCCGCCGCCGTCTGTCCCTTCTTCTTCACGTACGAGACGGAGGCGGGATCGTCGCCGACCCGCACCAGGGCTATGCAGGGCTTGCGGCCCCTGAACCCGGACACCTCCGCCTTCAGCTCGGCAACGATCTCGGAGGCGATCCTATTGCCATCGATGACCTCCATCTATTTGAGACGCAGGGCGTCGACCACGATCACGAGGTCGCCGGTGTCCGTGACGGGCTTGAGCGAGCCGAGAACGACCACCGCGTGCCCGGCGTAATTCTCGATCTGGTCGGTGAGAAGGAGCTTCGTGAGGTCCACGTAGGCGATGCGCTTGCCGTCCGCATCGGCAAGCTGCCAGTCGTAGGGGCGCTTCGGTGAAAGGAGCGTGCGCGTCGTGGCGAGCGTGCCCTCGAAGAGCCTGGTGAACGACACGTTCTGGTCCGCGGGAGCCGCGGCGGGGGCGGCCGGCGCCACACCGGCCGGCGCAGCCGCAGGCGCCGCCGGGGCGGCGGCGGACGGGGCAGCGGCCGATGGCGCAACTGCCGCAGCCGTGGCGGGGGCTGCCTGGCTTCCCTGGATATAGCCCACAAGGGTCTTATCGAGGCGCACCTGCGTCCAGCCGCCGCGCAGACCCGTGATCTCGGCCTTGTCGCCCTTCTCGAACACGGTGAGGACTGCGGCGCCCTCCTTAGGGGACATGTAGACCGTGGCGCCGGGCAGGACGTCGAGCTGCTTCGTCAGGTCCTTGTTTTTGACATAGGCCTCGAAGGGGCCCGGGACGTCGACCGCCATCCAGCCGGCGGGCGGCGGGCCGACCTTGTCCGACGCGGTCGGCTGCTCGGTGCCGGCCTTCAGCACCATGATGACGGCCGAGGAGGGATCTGGCTGGCTCTGCACGGCTGTCGCGACGCCCAGCGTCGCGGCGTGGAGCGCGGCGCACCAGGCGAAGCCTGCGGCCGCTAGGGTGGTGTTAATCTTCATGGAGGGTTGGAGTCCTTGGAGCGGTCGCCTGGAACTCGGCGTCCGGAGTCCGGGGCGACTTGAAAAGAAGTTCGACCTCCTTTGAAGCAAGTTGTTTCGCCCCGCGCAACGGGATTCCCTTTAGGCGGATGGCCCCTATCTGGTAGCGGCGCAGGCGCTGGACGGTGTAGCCGAGCGCCGAGAACAGGAGCCGGATCTCGCGCTTCTTCCCGTGGTGCATGTGGACGTCCAGGTCGGTGCCCGTTCCGTCAACCTTCGGATTGATGATGGCCGCCCGCTCCACCTTGAGCCGCTCCCCGTCGAACGTGAGGCCCTTCACCAGCCTCGCAAGCCGGGAGGCGGGGTAGGGCTGCTTGAGGGTCACGTGGTAGCGCTTCATCACCTCGTTTGAGGGGTGCATGAGGCGATTCGCCAGGTCGCCGTCGGTCGTGAGGATGACGAGGCCCTCGCTGTCCTTGTCCAGGCGGCCCGCGCAGAAGAACCGGAACCGGGTGTACTGCCGCGGCAGCAGCATGAACACCGTGTCGGCGTTGTGCGGGTCGTCGTTCGAGCAGACGAGCCCCCGGGGCTTGTTGACCGCGAGGGTTATCCGCGGCTGCGGCAACGTGCGCACGTGCTTGCCGCCGACGGTCACCTTGTCGACGCCGGGAGTCACCTTAAGCCCCGCGACCGCCATCCTCCCGTTCACCCAGACCTCGCCCTGCGCGATCAGCGCCTCCGCCGCCCGGCGCGAGCAGAG
>CAZHPC010000186.1:0-4772 GCA_964534685.1 uncultured Opitutaceae bacterium | reverse complement strand
ACAACTTCATCCGGATCCAGAGCGAGTCGTGCGTCCGGCACATCGCCAGCAGCTACTACTATGACGACGGCGAAGCCGGCGAGTTGACGCTTCGCGGAGGCGGGGTCGAGGTCGCAGCGGCCCTTGCGAAGGAGCTCCAGGAACGCCTAGAGCGGGCCGGCATAGGCATCGAGGAGGCGCGCCTCACGCATCTCGCATACTCCCCGGAGATCGCTCAGACCATGCTTCGCCGCCAGCAGGCCGAGGCGGTGATCGCCGCCCGCCAGAAGATCGTCTTCGGGGCGGTGGGGATGGTGGAAATGGCCCTTCGGGAGTTGTCCGAGAAGGGCGTCGTCAAGCTCGATGAGGAACGCAAGGCCGCGATGGTATCCAACCTTCTGGTCGTGCTCTGCAGCGAGTCTCAGGCGCAGCCCGTGCTGAATGCGGGCACGCTCTACAGCTGAACCAAGGCCTGAAGACGCAGTCCTCTGCCATGGCTAATATGGTGAACCTGGTCTTCCCGTCCGCGCCGTTGGGGCGGCGGGTCGTCGCGCCCTTCATCGTCGTGGCGACGGTCTTGTTTGTGGCGGTCGCCTTCAACGCCCTGGTCGTCGTCAGGCACATGCCGGGAGATACGCCTCTGGCCACCAGGACTGCCGTGTCGCTTGCGCCCCTCGTGGGACTTGTGATCGTGGTGCCGATTTTCCTATTCGAGCGCTCCAGGACCTCGCAGTTCAGGATCGAGATGAACTGCCTCGTCCTCGGGCGGAAACGCTACCCGCTCGAGGGACTTGTCGACGCTGGCCGAGATCCCGACATCATGCGGTGGGCCGTCAAGAAATTCGGCAATGGCGGCCTGGGATCGATCCGGGGGCGTTTCTGGAGCAAGCGGGTCGGCAATTTCTATGCGTTCCTGACGGGCACCGAGAACGCGGTGGTCCTTCGCTGGCCGGACAAGGTGGTGGCGGTCTCCCCCGCGGACCCGGACTTCTTCATCTACTCGGTCCGTTCCGCGGCCGGCCTGACATGAGCGACCCAGCGGCCAGGCACTCTTTGAATGGCTGACGAACGGAAGGCGTTCCTGCTGCGGACCGACCCTCTTCTCTGGAGGGACATCGAGAAGTGGGCGGCCGACGAGCTGCGCAGCGTGAATGGGCAGATCGAGTTCATACTCCGGGAGGCCGTGCGGCGAAGCGGCCGGACCGGCGGCGAGGAGGCTCCCGCTCCTGCTTCCGCTCCCGAGCCCGACCCGGTTGACGTCCCCGATGCTCCTCCGGAATCCGGGTTGCCCTCCCACTTAAGATAATTGCGTCGGGAGCGACTTCTGGGGATTTTCAACGGCGCACCCGACCGTGCCCGTCCGCCGTCAACCCCGATGACCTCGTCTGAAGCACAGCAAAGAATCACGACCCTTCGATCGGAAGTCGCCTACCACGACACTCGGTATTATCGCCAGGCGCGCCCCGAGATCGGAGACGTCGAATACGACAGGCTGAAGCGCGAGCTCGCGGACCTCGAGGCCAGGTTCCCGGCCGCGGCGAGGGCGGCGGGCCAGGAGACCCCCACAAAGCGCATAGGCGATGACCGTGCCGAGGGCTTCGCAACGGTGCGCCATCGGCAGCCGATGCAGAGCCTTGACAACACGTATTCCGAGGCGGAGCTGCGCGAGTTCCACGCGAGGCTTGTCCGGCTCCTGGGACGCGAGGACCTTTCGTACGTGGTCGAGCCGAAGATTGACGGGCTCGCGGTCAGCCTGACGTACGAAAAGGGCAAGTTCGTGCGTGCGGTCACACGCGGGAATGGCGTCGAGGGCGACGACGTGACCGCCAATGCGCTGACGATCCGGTCCCTTCCCAGGGAGCTGAAGGCGACGGCGCAGGCGCCCGTGCCCCAGCTGATCGAGATCCGGGGCGAGATCTACATGACGCTCGCGGAATTCCAGCGGATCAACGCGGCGCGGGACGAGGAGGGGGAGGAGAGGTATGCCAATCCCCGCAATCTGGCCGCCGGCACGGTCAAGCTCCTTGACCCGCGCGAGGTGGCGGAGCGCCGGCTCGAGCTGGTGCTCTACGGGATAGGCGCGTGCGAGCCCGCGCAGGCGGGGGGCGACACCCAGTCCGGCTACCATTCGCGGGTGCGCGCTTGGGGCCTTCCGACGGTCGAGAAGTTCTGGAAGGCCCGCGGGATCGACGAGGCATGGGCGGCGATCGGCGAGCTTGACCGGATCCGCCAGGGTTTCGCCTACGCGACCGACGGGGCCGTTGTGAAGCTGGACTCGCTGGCGCTCCAGAGGGAGGCGGGGAGCACCAGCAAGGCCCCGAGATGGGCGATGGCCTACAAGTTCGCGGCCGAGCGCGCGGAAACGAAGCTTCTGTCAATCTCGGTCCAGGTGGGACGCACGGGCGTCCTGACGCCCGTTGCCGAGCTTGAGCCGGTCCTGCTGGCGGGGTCAACCGTGTCGCGCGCGACCCTGCACAACCGCGATGAGATCATCCGAAAGGACATCAGGGTGGGGGACTTCGTGTTCGTGGAAAAGGCGGGCGAGGTGATCCCGGCCGTGGTCGCGGTCAACACGGCCCGGCGAACCCCGGAATGCGTCGAGTTCAGGTTCCCAAGCAAATGTCCCTCGTGCGGGAGCACGGTCGTCCAGGCCGAGGGCGAGGTGGCGCTGCGCTGCCCGAATTACGACTGCCCGGTCCAGGTGAGGAGAAGGGTGCGCCATTTCGCATCAAAGGCGTGCGTCGACATAGACGGGCTCGGCGAAGCCATGGTCGACATCCTGGTGGAGAAGGGATGGGTGCGAAGCGTCTCGGACATCTACCGGTTGAGGCGCGACGACCTTTTGAGCCTGGGAAAGAGCGTCGAGAAATCGACGGACAACCTCCTCGCAGCAGTTGAGGCCAGCAAGGGCGCGGAGCTGTGGCGTTTCATACACGGGCTCGGGATTCCCCACGTGGGCGCCGCAGCCGCAAAAGACCTCGCCTCGAGGTTCATGAGCCTCGAGGCCCTGTCGGAATCCAAGCTTGAGGACTATATCGGGACGGGAAAGGAAAGCCTGATCGCGGGGATCGGAAGGACGATGGCCGATGCGATCATCGATCACTTCAACCAGCCGATGAACCGCACCCTTGTCAGGGACCTCATCAGGGCAGGAGTTTCGCCCAAGGCGCCGGCCGTTGCCGCACCCGGCAAGGGGCCGTTCGTCGGCATGACCTTTGTCCTCACCGGCACGCTCCCCTCGATGACCCGCGACGAGGCTTCGGCAAGAATCGAGGCCGCGGGCGGAAAGGTGGCTTCCAGCGTGAGCAAGAAGACGACCTACGTGCTCGCTGGCTCGGATGCGGGCTCGAAGCTCGAGAAGGCGAGGGCCCTCGGCGTGGCAGTCATTGGCGAGGACGGCCTCGTCTCGATGCTGAAGGGCGCCTGAGCGCCCGCTGGGCCAAAGGCCCCTCTCAAATATTCTGGAGCGCGAGCGAAAGCTCCTGCATGAACGCCTGGGCGTCCGCGGGCGAGGGTCGGTAGCCCGGCTTGCTCACATTGACGAGGCCGGGCCTGCCCTGGAGGTCCACGATCCACCTGCCGGTGACGCCGTCGGGGAAGGTGACCGTGCCGCTGGCCATCGCATTCGGATTAATGCTCACCTTGTCCACGGCGACCGTGACACCGGTCGGGGGAACCGAGTCCTCCTCATCGGGGACCTGGTCGCCCCCGTCACCTGCAAGGCCGAGCTTTTCCTTCGCCTTGTCCAGGAAGCCCTTCTTCTCGGGGGCCTGCTTCGGCGGCGGCCCCTTGCCGACGTCGCTCGCGTCCGCCTTGGGCTCCGGGTCCTTCAGCTGTAGGTTCAGGTCGTCGACCATGAACCTCACGTCCATGTACGTCATCGAGACCTTGAACAGGTCAACCAGCTTCTTCTGAACGGTGTAGAGATTGTCGCCAGCGGCGATCCATTCGGACACCGCCTTCTTCTGCTCAGGAGTGAGATTCATGGAAAGATGTGTTACCCAAGTCCAATTCCCCCAACAACTCAAGCCGGACGCGCCGGTTTGGATTCAGCGCGAGAGTTGGTTCTTGAGGAACTCTATGCTGCCGCGCATCGACGCATCTTGCTCCATCATGTTGTCCACGGCCTTGCACGCGTGGATGACGGTGCCGTGGTCGCGGCCTCCGAATGCATCGCCGATTTCCTGAAGGGAGTGCTTGGTCAGCGTGCGCGCGAGGTACATGGCAGCCTGCCGCGGGATCGCGATGTTGTTCGGCCGCCGCTTGCTCGTCATGTCGCTGTGGCGTATCTGGAAGTGATCGGCGACGCGCTTCTGGATCGTCTCGATTGTGAGGATGCTCTGCGCCTGCTCAACCAGCATGTCGTGGAGCAGCCGCTCCGTGGTTGCGAGGTCCAGCGGCTTGTTGCTCAAGGCGCTGTAGCTGGCCACCTTGATCAGCGCCCCCTCGAGCCGCCGAATGTTCTTCGTGATGTTCTGCGCGATGAAGGTGATGACCGGCTCCGGCAGGCCGCATTTCAGGGTGGCCGCCTTGGTCCGCAGGATCGCAACCCGCGTCTCGAGGTCTGGCGCCTGGATGTCGGCGGGCAGGCCCCACTCAAACCGCGAGACAAGACGGGCCTCGAGCTTCTGTATCTCGCTCGCCCGGCGGTCGCTTGAAAGGACGATCTGCTTGCCGGACTCGAAGAGGTCGTTGAAGGTGTGGAAGAACTCCTCCTGGATGCGCTCCTTGCCGGCGAGGAACTGCACGTCGTCCAGGAGCATGACGTCCGCGTTCCTGTAGCGCTGGCGGAA
>CAZHPC010000185.1:0-4792 GCA_964534685.1 uncultured Opitutaceae bacterium | reverse complement strand
CGCGGTTGTACCAGCTGCGGTCGAAGAGCACCATCTCGCCCGCCGCGGGCAGGTGCGCGATGTAGCGCTGGAAATACCACTGGGTCTTCTCGCGGCTTGACGGCGCCGGAAGGGCCGCCACCCGGGCCACCCGGGGATTGAGGCGCTGGGTCACGCGCTTGATGACACCGCCCTTGCCGGCCGCATCGCGCCCCTCGCAGACGATCACGAGGCGGTGGCCGGTCTCGACGATCCAGTCGTGCATCTTGACCAGCTCCCCCTGCAGCCGGAAGAGCTCCTTGAAATAACGGTTCCGCTGCTCCTGGTCCGAATCGTGTGCCAGCGGGCGAAGGGGGGCGTCGGGTCCCAGCTTCTCCCAGTCGTCGCGCTCCATCTCGAGCTCCTCATCGTAGTCGTCGATGAGCTCGCGGTGGACGCGCCTTATCAGCTGGCTTTCGCCGTTATTCTGGTCTGTGGAATCCGAAGACATTGGAAAGGGAGTGTGGGCGAACGGGAACGAAGTACTTTAAGCCTGTGGTCGCAAGCGGCTAGCGGTCCAAGGCCGCCAGCGGATGCAGATTTAACCCATATGTAATACTGGAGGGCCGGGTCTTGGCAACCAAGGGAGACAGGTTGTCCGTCCCGGGGTGCCAGGGAGGGAGAAATTGCACATCGAAATGATGCTAGATGCCTTCCTTAAATATTTTACGACATTCGGAGGGGCGTTTCGACCGCAACGACACGCGCCTAAAGAAGGTGCCAACAGTTCAGACAGGTCAACCCGACCTAAAGCGCACAGCATCAATGACAAATTGAATTCCGCAGACTGGTACCTTGCGATCCTGGCACGGCCTTGGGCCGCGCCGGGAGCCCGGGGCTGAGGCCGGCCAGGCCGAGCTTTTCGGGAAGCGCTACGCCGGAGGGCGTGGGATTCGCGCCAGGCTTCCGTCCCAGACCGGACGTATCGGAACGGCGTGTTGGGATGTGCCCTAGGTTTGCTTTGCGGAGAGACCGGTCTTCACGACCAGCACGCTGCACTGTGAATGGTCGGCGATGCGGTCGGCCGTGTCGCCGAGCAACCGTCCCCACAAGGCCGAATGGTCGCTATGGCCGACGACGATCAGGTCATAGCCGCCCTCGCCGGCAAACTTGATGATGGCCTTTGCGGGATGGCCGCGGGCGACTTCACAGGTGATCGCGATGCCCAGTTGTTTGGCAACCTCGGCGACCTCACCCTGGCGCGCGGCGAAATACTCGTCCGCCGCCTCGGACTCCTCCTCGATTTCGCCCGGCAGGTCCGAATGGCGCGGCAGGGGCTCGCGCACCCAGAGCGCCGTCACATGCCCGCCGAACTTGATTGCGAGCGCGGCTGCGGAAGCGAGGGCGGCGCTGCCACCCTTTGAACCATCATAACCTACGAGGATTTTCGTGTACATTGGAGTCCTCTCTGTTGGCGCCTATCGGCGCTGGGGTTTCGAGTTGATTCTTTCGGCGTAGATGCGCCCCCACTCGTGCATCGCCTCGAGCGTGGGCTGGAAGAAGCGCTGCGCGATGAAGGTCGGCACAAAGGCGCTGAGGATCACGACGGTGACCAGGATCGTGTACTGCCTCTCGTCGATGATCTTGTTCTGGAGGCCGAACAGCGCGGAGATGGTGCCGAAGGTGAGCCCCGTGGCCATGAGCAGCGTCGTGTAGTTCGCCTCCCGGGTGCGCATGTAGAACAGCTTCGTGAGCGGCCAGACGCCGATGCACTTTGTCCCCAGCTTGAGCAGCAGCAGGACGGCGATGATGCCCAGCGCCGCCCACAACGCGGGGAGAGAGACGAAAAGCCCAGCCTTGATGAAATAGAACGGCGTGAAGATCGTGAATGCGATCGTCCTCATCCGGTGAACGAGCGTCTTGTCGCGCAGGAACACACCGGCCACGACCAGGCCCACGAGATACGCCGGCAGCACGGCCTCGCTCTTCGCCGTGGACGCCAATCCGCCCAGGAAGAAGAGGATGAAGAAGATGAACTTCACCTCGGGTTCGCTGACCCGCGTCGCCCCCAGGTGGGTGATGATGAACTTCGTCCATCTCGGCATGTACCAGAGCGTGACGCACATCACAGTGACGAAGACCACCATCCACACGTTGAAATCGGCAAACAGGGTGCCGAGGGCGAGCACGGTCCCGAAATCGGTGATGAAGCAGGCGGCGAGGATCGTCTTGCCCAGGGCAGTCTCGCTCAGCCTGCCCTCGATCATCACGGCGTAGACCACGGCGACAGACGTCGTCGACAGCGCTATCCCCGCGATCTGCGCCTGGTGCAGCGGCCACCCGAGGACATACTGGGCGAAGAGCCACACCGCCACAAACGGCAGGAGGAACGAGAGGATGCCGATCGACAGGCTCGCCCGGAGGTTGGCTCGCAGCGACGCCGGATCGATCTCCGCTCCGGCAAGGAACGTGAGGACCCCGCTGCCGAGGAGCGCCAGGAAGTTGGTCCATTCGGTTGTCCTGAGGATGTGATGGCCGCCGCCGAAATTGATGTTGCCCACGATGACGCCGACCATGATCTCGATCAGGGCGACGGAGATCCCGGTCCGGATGGAGATCAGGCTCGCGGCAAATGCCAGGCCCATCCAGATCGCCGCCACATACCAGATGTTGTCCAGGATCATGCCCAAAGACCGGGGATCGGTCAGCTTCCAGCGGGGGCCTCGGTACTTGCGCCGCGATAAAAGATGACCCGGACCCTTTCCAGGGTCATGAGGCCGCTGTGCATCATTTCCTCCAGCACCGGCAGGAACGCGTTGATCTTCTCCTCACTGTCAACGATCTCCACCACGACTGGCAGGTCGTCGGACAGGCGGATGATCTTCGTCGTATGAAGGCGGCTGGACTTTCCGAACCCCATGCTCGCTCGAAGCACGGTCGCGCCTGCGAGATGCACCTCGCGCGCCTTGAGGACGATGGCCTCATAGAGAGGCTGGTGGTGCCAGCGCGTGGATTCGCCGATGAAGATTCGAAGGAGGAGGGCTTCGTGGGGTAGTTCCATATTCAGGGGTGCTTGAACAGACCTCTCGCTGCGCAGCACATCCAAGCGAATCGGGCCCGCGCAAGCGAGCTTCCCCTTCGTTGAAAGGACGCCGTTACAAGACTAAAGGTTCGGGTTCGAGGTTGATCCGCGCCTCGAGCGAATCCTTATGCGACCAGGCCGTCCAACGATAGTCACAACGGACACTTTCAGCCTGGTCCTTCTCTAGAATGCCGGCGCGTTGTTCGCCGGGTCATTGAGCAGCGCCTCGAACCGCGGATCGCCGCGAAGCGCCCTGAATGAGGTCCCGAACCAGATCCCGTTTCGCGCGACATGCACGTACGCCCCTGCATAGGGGACCCTGATCAGCCGGGCGAACTCCGCCAGGGCCCGGTCCTTATCCCCCACCTGCGCCAGGATCGAGGCCCGGACAAGGCTGATGATTGGTCCCTCCACGGCGTCACGCGACTCGGGAATCAGCTCCATGGCCTTCTCACAGCAGCGGATCGCCTCGTCCTTCTCGCCCTTGATCGCGTGCGCCTCGGCGAGGCTCTCCCAGAGCGACGCATTCGAGGGCTGGCTCGCCAGCTCGGCCGTCATCACGGGCATCGCCGAATCGATCTTGGCCCAGGCCGCATCCCGCTCGCCCGCCTCCATGAGGACCTGCGCCGTGTCCACGTCCTGCTGCCAATGGGAATAGCCCACCCCCTCGACATAGGGGCGCTCGCGGTCGAGCCGGACCGCCTCGGTCAGATCGCCCGTCATCCTCGCGCTGATCTTCGCCGTCCAGGCGAAGAGCTCGGAGTCCGAGGGGGTGAACTTCTGCCTTAGGAACGTTTCGACATCCTTGGTGGCGCCCGTGTGAAGGAATTCCGTGATGGCGAGGAATCCCGCGGGAAGGACCCGGTCGGGGAACGCCTGCGACAGCCGCCGGCCGAGGGCCTCGGCCTCGTCGTAGTGACGCGTGCCGAAAAGAAACTGCAGGAACTGGTCGGCGTGCGGCAGGTCGGCCGGGTCAAGCTCGATCGCCCGGCGGAAGTTCAGGAGCGCGTCGCCCCAGTGCCCCTGTCGGCGGTGGATCAGCGCCAGCGAATAGTACATCACCGGGTCGTTGGGCCTCAGCTGCGCGAGGCGCAGGTACTGCTCCGCCGCGCGGGAGTAGTCGCGGTAGCCGTAGTAGTAGTAGTCCCCGGTGTCCTCGATCACGGACGGGTCGTCGGGCGCCAGGCGGGTCGCCGTCTCAATCGCATCCTTCGCCTTGGCGAGGCGCGCGTCGGTGTGGTCCTCGTCGGCGAAATAGGCGTTTGCCTGAAGCCTGCCGAGCTCCGCCCAGGCAACCGCGAACTTCGGGTCGAGCTCCACGGCCGCGCGAAGGAGCGGCTCCGTGACCGCGAGCGATGCGTAGTCCTCGCGCAGCTTGCGGGCCTTGAGGTAAAGGTCGTACGCCGCGGCATTTTCGGTCGGGCGGCGCTCGAGGAGCGCCTTTTCCTCGGGGGATATGGCCGCGCTGAGCGCGCCCGCTATGGCTTGGGCGAGCTCGCCCTGGATCGCGAAGACATCCGTGATGTCCCGGTCGTAGGCCTTGGCCCAGATGTGCTCGTCCGTCGCCGCCCGGATGAGCTGGCCCGTGACGCGGACCTTGTTTCCGGCGCGGCGGACGCTGCCCTCAAGGATGTAGGCCACGCCAAGCTCCTTCGCGATCTCCCGTATCGGCTTGGTCGTCGAGCGGTACTGCATCACCGACGTGCGCGACACGACCCGCAGTCCCTTGACGAGCGCGAGGTTCGTCAGGAT
>CAZHPC010000184.1:0-4811 GCA_964534685.1 uncultured Opitutaceae bacterium | reverse complement strand
TCTCCAGCATCTTGAGGACGATGCGGATGAAGTGGGTGTGCGCCTTGGTCCACTGGCCGTTCCGCTTCAGCTGCCAGCCGTCGATGATGTCGCCGTTCAGGATGAGCTTCTCGCAGCGCACGTGCCGCAGGAAGTGGTTCACCTCGGCGACCTTGGAGTCGACGGTGCCCAGATGGACGTCCGATAGGATGACGGTGCGTGCGCGGAGCCTCTTCATGGCAGCTGGAGGGCGAAGGCGGAGGCCGCGCGCTCCTCGCCGTGCGCCACCGCGGCGCAGTCGGCGGGAACGATGAGCCTGAGGCTGCAAGGGCGCACGAGGACCTCGACGTGGGCCGCGGCCATGTGCGTCTCCCCGTCGGTGTGGATGATGCCCGCGGCGGGCCTCTCGATCAGGAAGCGCGACCCCCTGAGGCGGCGCACGCGGGGGTTTCGGTCGATCCCCCCGAGGAAGAGCTGCGCGCCGAGGACGCACGCCGAGAGGATCCCGACGGGACGCACCGCCACCAGGTCGAGGACCCCGTCGTCCACGCGGGCGCGCGGGGCGATCCGGGCGTTGTTGCCGTACTGGTCGGAGTTTGCGACCGCGATCAGCATGGCGTCCAGGGTCTCGCGGTGGCCCGCCACGGAGACGTGGCAGCGCTCGGTCGAGCGGCTGAGGAACGCGGAAAGGGCGGTCAACGTGTAGGCCGGAAGCCCGCGCCGCGCGAGGCGGTTGAAGCGCCGGGCGACGTCCGCGTCGAGGCCGAGGCCCATGGCGTTGACGAACGGCAGGCCGTTGGCAGTGCCCGTGTCGAGCGCGGCCATTCTGCCCGATACTCCGGCCGCAAGCTCAAGGGCCTCGGAGAACGATCTCGGGAGGCCGAGATGGAGGGCGAGGCCGTTGCCCGAGCCGCAGGGAACCAGCCCCATGGCCGCGGGCGTGTGAATGAGCGCCTGGGCGACCTCGTTCACCGTGCCGTCGCCGCCCACGGCGACGACCCGCAGGCAGCCGGCCGTCACCGCGTCGCGCGCGATCTCCGTTGCGTGCCCTGGCCCCTCCGTGCACACGAGGTCGGCGTCGAGCGCCCTGGCCGATATGAAGTCCCGGAGCATGGGCAGGATCGGGGCGTTTCGGCGGGGCCTCCCGGAGCGCGGGTTGAAGACGAACCTCAGTTTCATCGCAGGACGGCCGACAGTCCCGCGTGTGGCTCGCCGGCGCCCCGGTTCACGTGCGCAAGGACGTGGGCCGCGATGGTGCGCGCGGCGTCGGGGCGCGCCATGGGTTCGAGCGCGGAGCGCCACGCGGTCCACCCCTCCCCGCGGCCGGAGAATGCCGAGCGAAGCGCGGCGGCGACGGCTTGCGGGGTGGTGGCCAGCGCCCCGGCGCCGTGGCGAAGCAGCAGCTCGCAGTTTCCCTCCTCCTGCCCGGGCACCACCTGGTTCACGATCATCGGGCAGCGGGCGGCGATGGCCTCCTGGGTCGTCGCGCCGCCCGCCTTGCTCACCACGACGTGATGGGTCATGAGCAGGTTCGGAATCTGGTCCGTCCAGCCGAGTATCTCGGCCCGGCGGCGCCGCCGGCCCGCGAGGGTGAGCAGCTTCCTGCGCAGCGACTCGTCCCGGCCCACGGTGCAGGTGATTTCCCAGTCCTCCTCGGCGAGCAGCAGACGGGCCGTCGCCTCCGCGCTTCTCGTCCCCGAGTTGACGATGTAGAGCACCCGCGGTGCGGCGCCGAGCGAGAGCTGGGGCCGGGTCACGATGCCCTCGTTCCTCCTGAAATACGGTGTCACGGGGAATCCCGTGACGTGGAGGCGCGCCGGGTCGACGCCCGCCGCCCGCATCACCTCCGCCGAATCCTCGTTAGGGACGAACCACCCGTCGCAGCCCGGGCGCCACCACACCGAGTTTATGCTGATGGAATCGGTCACGATGTTGAAGTGCGGCGTGTCGAAGCGCCCCTCGCGGCCGAGCTTCTTGAAAAGCGCGGCGTAGGCCGGGAAGGTGCTGCAGATGGCGACCGGCCGCTCGCGCGCGATGATGGCTTCCAGCATCGCCGACTGGGCCCGCAGCATCCTGACGCCGCTGGTCATGAAGCCCGGCCGGTCCATCCATGCATAGGCGTGCCTCCAGAGGCGCGGCGTGCCGTTTATCGCGGCCAGGTACGCCCTGCGGATGAGCGCATTGAGGCGGGGGCAGGACAGCGCAAAGACGTCGACCACAAGCGCGGAGCCCGGGGCGTCCTCGTTGAACGCTGCGGCCAGGGCGTTGGCCGCGGCGTTGTGACCCTCGCCGTACGCCGCTGTCATGATGAGGATTCGCGCCTGCATGGTCAGACGAGCACCGGGGCGGGCCCGGCGGCCGGGTGCGCGACGCCCGCCACCTCCTCGAGCTCGGCCTCGAACCTCGTGATCACCTTCTCCCAGGACTGCGCCTCGACCGCGGCGCGGCCGGCCGTCCGCAGCCGGTTCCGGAGCGCGGGGTCGGTGGCGAGCCTGACCGCCGCCGCGACGAGCCTGTTGGGCTGGTCGCAGGGCGCGGTCAGGCCGCTCTCGCCATTTCTCATGAACACGCGGGCCGCGGCGTAGTCGAAGCCGACCGAGGCCAAGCCGCTCGCCATCGCCTCGGTCAGCACGTTCCCGAAGGTCTCGGTGAGGCTCGCGTGGATGTAGATGTCCGCGGAGGCGTAATAGCGGCCTATCTCGTCGCGCGAGAAGAACCCGGCGAAGACGCAGTCGGGATGCGCCCTGATGAGCGAGCGCTTCAGGGGGCCCTCGCCCGCGAGGACGAAGCGGCACGCGGGATTCGCGTCCCTCATCGCGGCGTAGGCCCGGAACAGAAGGGGATAGTTCTTCTCGGCCGCCATCCGGCCCACGTGGATCACGACAGGGTCGGTCGGGCCAGCCTTCCAGTCGCTGCGCAGGGCGCTCGACCGCCTCTCGGGGCGGAACTGGCGGGTGTCGACGCCCCGGGAAAGGACCGCGAGGTTGCGGAACCCCATCTTCGCCAGCTCGTCGCAAAGGTCCGCCGTCGGGGCGAACGTCCGATTCGTCAGGTTGTGAACGTAGCGCAGCCAGGCGAGCGCGACATCCCTAAAGAGCGAGATCCTGTAGTGCTGGGTGTACGCGTGAAAGTTCGTGTGGAAGCTCGACGTGACCGGAATCCCGAGCGACCGGGCTGCCTTCACGGCCGAAAGGCCGAGGGGGCCCTCGGTGGCGACGTGCACGAGGTCGGGCCTGTCGGCGGTCCATGCGCGCCTTAGGGCGCCGGCGGCGGGCAGGCCCATGCGGAGGAGGGGATATCCCGGGATCGGAAGGCCGGGCATCGGGACCTGGGCGTAGCCGCGCGCGCCCGTCGTCCCCTTCAGGTCGCGCCGCCAGGGCCTGTATACCGCAACTGAATGTCCGCGCCGGCCCAGCTCGCTGGCAATGACACCAAACGTCATAGCCACCCCGTTGATCTCCGGGGGGAATGTCTCAGATACGATCGCGAGTTTCACGGAATGCGTGGTTTACGCATTCCAGTGTGCACGAAGCGCGTGCCGATCGTGTGTCTAACGTGTTACGTTTTGGACAAGTCCGAACTTGGTGCGTTATCCGGGACGGCCACGCACTGGTAGAGGATGCGCCCCCCCGAATACACGGTCGAGCCGGTGACAAAGACCCGCTGACGGCCGTAGGTGAACGGCGCCGCGGCGGCCAGGCTCTGCGCGAGGGCCGTGTCTTTCTCGATCGCAGCCATCAGGCCGGCGTCCGAAGCCAGCACAAACGGGCTGTTTGGGGGAGCGATGAGGACCGAGAAGATGGCCACGTGTCCGTCGATCGCGAGCGCCGCGGGAAGGGGGGGGCACGGGGCGGCGGGCATTGCGACCGGCGGGTGCGCCGCCGCGGGCTCAGCCGTCTGGGACTGCCTCACATCGAGCTTGATCATCCGGGCGACGGACTCCGGACCCGCGTCCCCGAGCACCGAGCTCACCCAGTCGAGAAGGAGGTTGCGAACCGCGTTCAGGTCCGGGGCCTTGGCGATCGGCTCCATGCCGCCGCTCTTGCGCATGGCCTTCACCAGGGTGGAGACCTCCTTCAGGTAGACGTTCTTCTGCGAGCCCGGGATGTAGTACATCACCACCAGGTGGACGGGCATCCCGTCCGCCGCGTCGTAGGCGATCCCCTGCGACGACCATCCGATGGCGCAGAACAGGTCTCCCTCCTCCCGCCGCGCACGCACGTGAGGGACGGCGACGCCCATGCCGATGCCCGTGTTGCACTCCTTCTCCCGGAGCGTGATCTCCTCGATCACCTCGATGCCGGCCTCGATGTTCGGGTTTGCGTCGAGGATCCGGGCGAGGAATCCGAGGACGCGCTCCTTCGAGGCCCCCTCGGGAAGTTCGAAGAGGCGCCCGTCCTGGAGAGCCGTGAGGATGCTGCGCATGGGTTATTGGGTTCAGTCCGTGCCGAAGCGCCGGTAGAACCAAGTCTTCACGATGTGCGTGAGGACGCTGTACGTCACCACGAAAAGGAGGAGCCAGAGGAAGAAGGACCCCGGCAGCGCCACAAAGCCCAGGTAGCGCCCGACGGCGGTGAAGGGCAGGGCGATCCCGATGGCCATGATGCCCATCGTGGTGAGGAGCATGGCCGGGCTCGCCCGGCTCTGGAGGAAGGGAATGCGCCGCGTGCGGATGATGTGGACGATGAGCGTCTGGGTGACGATCGACTCGACGAACCACGCGCTGTGGAAGAGCTTTTCCAGGTGCCCCTTCACCGCGTCGGGCGTGTCGGCGTGGCCGAACGCCGCGCAGCCGAAGAGGTACAGCATGAGGAACCAGGTCCCGTAGTCGA
>CAZHPC010000183.1:0-4866 GCA_964534685.1 uncultured Opitutaceae bacterium | reverse complement strand
CCGGGCGCCTCCGGGGTGTGCTTCGCCTGAAAAAGCTCCTCCTTGCCGATGTCGTATTCTCCGCCGTGCCAGTGGCAGTACAGGATGGCAGGAAGCTTTCCAGGCGCCTTCTTCGGCAGAAACAGGTAGCCGGGAACGGTCGATCCCGCCTCGTTATCGAACTGGAATTTCTCCACCACGAAGTCGCCGCGGTCCTCGCGCGAAAGCGTCTCAACGGTGGGCACCCTCGGACGCGGCGGCAATCGGCCCAGGAGCTTCCAGAGCTGGGCCCGCACGTCCTGTCGCTTTGCGTCCCAAGCCTCGCGTGTCGCCGGCGCGGCAAACGCCGGGGCCAGCTCCGCCTTCGCCAGCCAACGCTCCGCATCGCTTTGATTTGTCTGTGCCATAGCGGCAACCCCGCAGGTCGCCACGAAGCAGGTAAGGGTCAGGGTTTTCATGGGCAACATCGAATCGGGTCTGCGCCGGCCAACGGCCGGATCGCTTTCCCTCCAGCCTACACTCTTGAAGCCGCTGAGCACAGCGCCATTTTCGAAGCGACCCAGTGCCAGACCCGCACGGCCCCGGTTGTCAGCTGCTCCGGCATCCGGTCCTAACGTCTCAGCGCTTCGCGGATCGCCTTCTCAGCCAAAGGCTCCATCACGGCGAAACCCGCGCTGTTTGGGTGCACACCGTCCTTCGACAGCTCCGGCCGCATGGCCCGCCTCCCGTCGGCCATGGGAGTGTAGTAATCGAGGTACACGACGCCGTTCTTTGCGCAAAACGCCGCGATCCACCTGTTCAGCTCATGAATCTTCTCCGCGGGCTCGATTGCCGGCCGCCAGGGATAGTTGGACGCGGGCAACACCGACGACAACACCACGCGGATTCCGTTTATCCGGGCGAGTTCCACCATCGACTGCAGGTTCTGCTCGATCGCCTCAAGCGTCGTGATGCCCCCGTTCTCCGCTATGTCGTTGGTCCCGCCGAGGATCACGACCGCCGACGGCTTCAGGCCGATGACGTCCTGACGGAAGCGAACCAGCATCTGGGATGTTGTCTGCCCGCCGATGCCCCGGTTCACGTACGGCTTTCCGGCGAAGAACCTCCCGTCGACCTGTCCCCACCCCTCCGTGATCGAGTCACCGAGGAATACGACGCGCTTCTCCCCTCGGGCAGGGGGACCCAATAGCATGTCGGCGTCGTGGTATTTCGAAAGGTAGGCCCATTCGAGCTCCCATGGAGGGCGCGCCTTCCCCTGCTCAGGGGCCTTTGTCGGCATAGGCGTTTGGGCAAGGACACCCGCCGCTCCTAGGACGGCTAGCATCGGGGCGATGAGGCGGAGCTTCATAACGTGGAATATGTTGGGCTTATTGGCAGCAATGCAACACGCGTTGATTCGTCCCGACAGCGCGCAATCTTTGGGGTGGCATTCGCCTGAGCCGTTGGGACAAGCTTCCCGCCACCTATTTGTTGCCGGCACGTTGCCACAATCCACGAGCAGCGCGAGATGAGCGATTCCAAAGTCCAATCCATCACCTTCGGTTCGAAGGAACGGCTCTCCGCGCTCGGAGAGTGGTTCGGGCTAGCCGCCTTGGCCGGGTTGACCGTGTTCTTCCTGGCGACCTCGTGGCGAAGATGGCTGGACCCCCTGATCGACTTCGGCCGCGAACTCTACCTTCCCTGGCGGATCTCGAACGGGGCGATGCTCTACCGCGATGTCGACGATTTCTACGGCCCGCTTTCGCAGTACCTGAATGCCGGCCTCTTCAAGGTCTTCGGCCCCGGTTTGATGGTCCTGGTGGCCGCAAATCTGGTCATCTACGCAGCAGTGCTTGCGCTCATCTATTTGCTTTTCCGGCGTGCGTGGGGTTGTGGCGCCGCGATCGCTTCAAGCGCCGTCTTTGTGGCGGTGTTCTCATTCTCCCAGTTCTACGGAGGAAATCACAATTTTGTCGCCCCCTATGCCCACGAGGCCACGCACGGTTTTCTTTTGTGCCTTCTGCTGGTTGTCGCGTTGTCCCGGTGGCTGGACGGACCGTCAGCGGCACGCGCGGCTACGGCCGGGGGCCTGCTGGGGTTAACGGTTGTCCTGAAGCCCGAGATCATGCTGGCGGCGGGCCTTGTGACCGGCGCTGCACTTTTGATGAGGTACATGCAGGGGAAATCGCTCCCCACCTCATCGGCCGTTGCTTGGGCCGCGGCCGCACCGCTCCCGACCCTTGTCTTTTGGGGCTATTTTTCGGCAAGTGTTCCGGTCAAGGAGGCCTTCTTCTTCGCAAGCCGGGCCTGGCTGAACGTGGTGACGACGACCCGATTCGCGAGCGATCCCGTCCAGATAACGTTCCTCGGCTTCGACCGGCCGTGGGCTCACCTGCTCGAGCACGGAGCTGCCACGCTCCTCGCGATTGTCTTGATGGCCGTCATCGTGGCTGCCGCAAAGGTGGCGGACCGAGCGACTCGGGCGCCGGTTCGCATCCTCGCGTTTGCCCTGCCGGCGGCGACGCTCTTCCTGGTGGCCTGGGCCAGGATCAGCTGGCTCAGCGTTGGCCGCTGTTTGCTCGGCCTGGCACTCCTCTACCTGGTCAGCGTCTTGGTGTCCATCGCCAGAAGATCGAGGGCCGGAGAGGATGCCTCGCGCCTGGCGCTTCGGTGGCTGATCGCGGCGCTGGCTGCGGGCCTCATGACCCGGATGATTCTGAACGGTCGCATCTACCAGTTCGGTTTCTACCAGGCCGCCCTCGCCGGAATCATGGTGCCGGCGGTGATGATCGGCGAGATGCCTGAAAAGCTGGCGCTCGGCAGATGGGGCCGGGCGACTTTTGTCGCGCTGTCCCTCCTTCTCTTGGGGACCGGCGTCGTCCACCTGGTCATTCGGTCGCAGAGCCTCCTTGAGCCGAAGACGTATTCGGTCGGAAAGGGGATCGACATGTTCTATTCCACCCCTCCGCAGATCGAGGCCTCGGGGGCGCTCGTGAATTTCGCGAGCGACGAACTGAGGAAGATGCCCCGCGACCAGACGCTCTTGGTCATCCCGGAGGGCGAGATGATCAACTACCTTGCTCGCCTTCCGAGCCCAGTAGCGCCGTTCTTCTTCTTTTCCGCGGCCACCCAGGGCGGTCGGGAACAGGCCATCGTCGACAATCTCGAAAGGCAGCCGCCTGACTGGGTTGTGTTGGTGAGCCGTGATCTTCGCGAATACGGAGTTTCCCGTTATGGAGAAAGCCGCGAACAAGGAGGACAGATTCTCGCCTGGGTTACCGCTAACTACAGACCGTTCGCATCAATCGGCGACGACCCTCTTGACGTACATAAACGAGGGGCCGTGATTTTCGCGCGGAAGAATTGATGTCGACTGCTGAGCCATCCTCGTCGAAACCCCCAAAAGAATCGCCGGTTGTTTGGTTTTGACTTTCCCGGACGTGTGGCCACATATGGCCACATGAAGCAAAAACGACGAATTCGCTCAACCTATCCGGAGGCGCACGTGGAGGCGCTAGCGATCAAGGAGGCGGCAGCGGCTTACGGGGTAGAATGCGGCGTTGTCAATGTGCGCGAGGCAAAGGATCAGCTGTCGAGCCTTCTAGACCGCGCTGAGAGAGGAGAACGAATCGTAGTCACAAGCGATGGCCGTCCTAAGGCAATGATCGTGCGCTATCGGCCGATGATCCAGGGCGCCAAATGGACGTCGCATAGGGCACTTCGCGAGAAAACCTCAATATGCGAAGACTCAGCGCCAATCCTCCGCGCAGAGAGAGACAGTGGGTATTGAGCCGATGTACGTCGACACCTCGGTCGTTGTTAAGCTCTATTTCAAGGAGCCCGATTCGGAGGAATGCGAAGCAGTCGCGACGGGTTCGACACTTGTGTCGTCTCGGCTGCTCTACTGTGAATTTCGTTCCGCGCTTCGTAGCAAGGTGTCGCGCGGGAATGTTTCCGCCGAAGTTGGCGCCGAGGTTTGGCAGGACTTCATGAACGACATCGCAGCCCACAGGATGCAGTTCGTCGCCCTAGATGATATGCTGGTTCAGGATGCAGCGGACCTTTTGAGCGAATTGCATTTGAAGGTTCCACTGCGCACGCTTGATGCGCTCCATCTCGCCACCTTTCTGAGCGCCGACGTTGGCCCGCTGTTCACCAAGGATGCCCGCATGCTGCGGGCGGCATCGCAACTGGGCCTGCCTCTCGCTGGTTGACATCGCCGCCTCTATGAATGGGCGAGGGTGCAAGGGAACGAGGCAGAAATCGGCCCTGACTGTTTGAAAATCGCGGTCAATAGATCCGCAACCGAAGCCCACAGGTTCACGGCGGCATGCGCCAAATAAAACAATCGTCGCTACCAGCCCATCCTGGCACGGGAACAAGACGGAGAAGCACCCCTGGTGTCTCCGCTTTATTCTGACTACCAATAGGTTACGTCGAGGATTAGTGCTGATCACTGGCAGGCCTCGCACGTGCCGCCGTTGCGCATGGCCTCAATCGAACATGCGAGCTTTTCCTCCGCCGTGTAGTGTTTCGACGCCGCTTCAACACTCGGAAATGGCGGGGTCGAGAGGAGGGCAGCCGCGTCGCGCGTTGCCGTCTCTGCCTTGGTCTCCCCCGCCGCACCGCGCATCTCCTTCTTAACCTGGACCGTCGCCTTCTCAATGTTGGACGCCCCCAGGCCGCGCAAGTAGTACGTCGTCTTCAGTCCGGCATGCCACGCATGTCGGTACATATGGGAGAGCGTCTTGAGGTCCGGAGTCTTGATCCAGAGATTCACGGACTGGGACTGGTCAATCCACTTTTGACGCCGGGCGGCGGCATCGACCACCCACTTGTGGTCGATGTCGAATGCCGTGAGGTATTTCTGCTTCAGGTCGGCGGGGATCCTCTCGATGTCCTTAAGCT
>CAZHPC010000182.1:0-4885 GCA_964534685.1 uncultured Opitutaceae bacterium | reverse complement strand
CAAGGCAGTTGAACAGCGGCGTGATGACGCTCAGGCGCGGCGTGCCGGAACTCCTCATGGACGCGGATTCCGGCCCCCTATTGCCCGGAGAGGAGCCCGCGCAGGTAGTGGGCGTAGCTCGACTTGCCGAGCCTCGCGATGTTCGCCTCGAGCCGGGCGGTGTCGATCCAGCCCTGCCGCCAGGCAATCTCCTCGATGCAGGCGATCTTGAGGCCCTGGCGGTTCTCGATCACGTGGACGAACTCTGCGGCCTCGAGGAGCGAGTCGTGCGTCCCGGTGTCGAGCCACGCCGTCCCGCGGCCGAGAACCTCCACGTGCAGGCTGCCGGCCTCGAGGTAGAGGAGGTTCAGGTCGGTGATCTCAAGCTCCCCGCGTTTCGAGGGCTTGAGCCGGCGAGCGAGCGACACGACCTCCCGGTCGTAGAAATAAAGGCCCGGCACCGCGAGGTTCGACTTTGCCTTGATGGGCTTCTCCTCGACCGAGATGACGCGGCCGTCCGGCGCAAACTCGACGACGCCGTAGTCGGAGGGATTTGAGACGTGGTAGCCGAAGATCGTCGCCCCCTTCTTGCGCGCGTCGGCCGCGGCGAACGAGGCGGGCAGGTCGTGCCCGTAGAACAGGTTGTCACCCAGGATGAGGGTGCTCGGGGAGTCGCCGATGAAGTCGGCGCCGATGATGAACGCCTGCGCCAGTCCCTCGGGATGGGGCTGCTCGGCATAGTCAATGCGCATGCCGAGGTGGGAGCCGTCGCCAAGGAGGCGCCGGAACAGGGGAAGATCCTGCGGGGTCGAGATGACGAGCACCTCCCGGATGCCGGCGAGCATCAGGGCCGACAAGGGATAGTACACCATCGGCTTGTCGTACACCGGCATGAGCTGCTTGCTCACCGCGATCGTCAGCGGGTAGAGCCGCGTTCCCGAGCCGCCTGCAAGGATGATCCCTTTGCGATTCATAAATGGGGACAATGACCGGGTTCAGGGCGTCTTGCCGAGCCTTTCGCGCGCATAGCGCTTGGCCGTGATCTCGTCGCACCAGGCGCGGTTCGCGATGTACCAGTCGACGGTCCTCGCGAGCCCGGACTCAAACGACTCCGCGGGGCGCCACCCGAGCTCGCGCTCGATCTTCGCGCAGTCGATCGCGTACCTGCGGTCGTGACCCGGCCGGTCGGCGACGAACTCAATCTGGCTCGAATAGGACGTGCCGTCCTTGCGCGGCGAGCGCGCATCGAGGAGGGAGCAGATCAGCCGGACGGCATCCAGGTTGGCCGTCTGGTTCAGGCCCCCGACGTTGTAGATCTCGCCGGGCCGTCCGCGGCGCAGGACGAGCGCTATCGCCCGGCAGTGGTCCTCCACGTAAAGCCAGTCGCGGACCTGCTGGCCGTCGCCGTAGATCGGGAGCGGCCTGCCATCGAGCGCGTTCAGGATCACCAGCGGGAACAGCTTCTCGGGAAAATGGAACGGTCCGTAGTTGTTGGAGCAGTTGGTGGTGAGGGTCGGCAGCCCGAAGGTGTGGCGGTAGGCCCGAACGAGGTGGTCGCTCGCCGCCTTTGACGCCGCGTAGGGGGAATTCGGGGCGAACGCGGTCTCCTCCGTGAATGCGGGATCCGTCGGGGAAAGCGTCCCGTACACCTCGTCGGTCGAGATGTGCAGGAACCGGAACGAGTCTCTTGCGTCCCCGGAGAGGGCGGCCCAGTGGCGCCTCGCGGCTTCCAGCAGGCGCAGGGTGCCGACGACGTTCGTCTGCACGAAGGGCTCGGGAGAGTCTATCGAGCGGTCGACATGGCTCTCGGCCGCAAAGTTGACGATCGAACCCACCTTGTGCTCGGCGAGGAGGCGGGAGACGAGCTGCCCGTCCCCGATGTCCCCTTTAACGAAGACATACCGGCTGTCGCCCGAAACCCCCGCGAGGTTCGCCGGGTTGCCGGCGTAGGTCAGCTTGTCCAAGTTCACCACGCGGGCGGCACCCGACTGCCGATCCCCGAGGACATGCCGGATGTAGTTGCTTCCGATGAACCCGCAGCCTCCGGTTACCAGGACATTCATGGTCGGTCAGGCGGCCTTGTTCCATGCCCTCAGGTCGCGGTCTATGGCTTCGTGAACCGGGGTTAGCCGGATGCCCACGCCCGCCAGCTTGGAGGGGTCGAGGACGCAGTTTGAACGGGGCGTCTTCGCCGCCGTGCGCATGAACTCCTCCTCGCTCGCGAAGAATGAGAACTCCTTGTTGCAGACGCCCGAGCGGCGGATCAGCTCGACCACCTCGCGTGTCGTGACCTTGCCCGGGTTCGTGACATTGTAGGTTCCGAAGGGCACGCGCTTCGACCAGCACGCGAGCGTCGCCTCCGCGAACTCATCGAGCTCGGAGATCGAATTGGTCACATCGAGGAGCCTCTGGTAGCGCATGAGCTTCGTCAGGTAGTTGCGCGGGTTGTCCACGCTGTCGAACGGGATCCGCAGGCGCCATACGAAGAGGTTCGGGTGTCCGGCCAGCACCTCCTCGCCGAGTCCCTTCGAGCCGCTGTAGAACGAGCAGGGGTTCGCGCGGAACGTGAAGTTGGGCGTGTCATGCTCGGTGAAACCATTTTCCCCGGGGCCGCCCCCGCTATAGATGCAGCCCGATGACACGTGGCCCCACGGGACCCCCGCGTCCTCGCATGCCTGGGCGACAATTCCCGGCAGAACAGCGTTGCCGAGCAGGCACTCCGCCTTGTGGAGTTCGCAGGCGTCCACATTGGGCTTGCCGGTGTAGCCGGCCGCATTGACGAGGAATTCGGGACGGTCCTTCAGGAGCACCTCGCGAAGCGTGCCCGGATTGGTGTAGTCGACGTCCGCCCGTCTCAGGTTGCGGAAAGCCATGCCTTTGCGCTTGAACAGCGCCTCGTAGGCGTGGCCGACATATCCCGAGCCTCCTAAGAGATAAATCATTTAAGGGAGAAGGGGTAAGCCAATCGATCGTTCCAAGGGAAACAAGGGTTTTTCGGGTTTTCGATTTAAAAGGTTGATTCAGTGCTATTCGGACAGCTTCCCGAGTTCGGCCGCCAAGGTTGTTAGATCGACGCCCAGGTCCCGCGGCTGGGGCATGACGGATGCTGTCATCCGCCTCACGGGAAGCCCGTACGATGGCACTTATCCGGAATCCCGTTGACTAATCTTATTATCTGATTTTATGTATTCGCTGCTATGGCGCCCAAACAAATTACCGTCACCGAGGCCGCCCGGAATTTTTCCGAGTTGGTCAGTCGGGTCCACTACCAAGGGGGGGCAACGATCCTCGTCAAAGGAGGCAAGCCGATGGTCAAACTCAGCCCTGCCAGTCGCCCCAAGACCGGGCGGGAATTGGCCGCGCTCTGGCCGAAGCGTCCGATACTGAGCCCAGATGAGGCCGCGAGCTTCGAGCGCGACATGGCCGATTCCCGCAGCCGTCTTGGCCCCCTGGTTTCTACATGGGAGTGATCCTCGATACCTCCGTTCTGATTGCCGCAGAGAAGCAGCGATTGGACCTCCACGCCCTGTTCGCTGCGCACGAGCAGGAGACTTTTTGCATCGCCGCCATCACCGCTGCTGAACTCCTACACGGCGTCGAACGCGCCAAACCGGCGGCACGGAAGCAGGCCCGTGCTCGGTTCGTCGAATGGATCTTGGCCCAGGTCGAGACCATCGACTTCGACGTCGCCCTGGCCCGCCAGCACGCGGGGATTTGGGCAACACTGGAAGCAGCAGGGAAGGCGATTGGCCCCTACGACCTTCTGATCGCGGCCACCGCGCTCCATTACGATCATCCCGTCGCTACGCTAAACGTGGCTGAATTCCGGCAGGTTCCAGGTCTGCGCCTGATCGACGTGGCCCGGTATCTTCGCCCCGAGGCGTCTCCCGGCATCTCGAATACCCCGAAATCTACCCGTTAAATCGAAGACCCGGGTTTTCGGGGTTTCGATTTTAAAGGTTGATTTTGGGCTCTTCGGGCAGCTTTCCCAGTTCGGTCGCCAGGGTTGATATGTCCATCCCGAGGTACCGCGCCGGGGGCCGGGGGACCTTCCCGCACCATGAACAAGGCGGTCATGGTACACGCGACTGTAATGTCTGGGCCTCGGCAAATTAGGCGAGTTCGTGCCATCAGTAAGAGAGTAATGAGAACTGTTGGCGCACCTTAACGCTCGCGCTCCCATCAATCCGGTAAGACAGTAAGACATGGAAACCACACTATCAAGTAAAGGGCAAATCGTGTTACCCCAGCGGGTCAGGCAGCGACTCGCGCTTCGGCCTGGGACAAAGTTCGCGTGCCAAATTGCGAATGGAACAATCGTCCTTACGCCGCGGAGTGCCCCCATCGGGAAACCCAAACTGGTCCGCGACCCGTCCACCGGCCTCACGATCACAGTGGGGCCTGCCAACAGCCCGAAGGTCACCAGCGCTGATGTACGAAACCTATTGGCGGATTTCCCATGAAGTTTCTTTTGGACATCAATGCGCTGATTGCGCTCGCCCACGCCTGCCACGTCCGCCACGCACAAGCCTCTGCGTGGTATCGCTCGGTGCCGGGGGCCGACACGACACTCTGCACCTGTGCCATAACGGAACTTGGCTTTGTTCGGGTATCAGTGCAAGCGGGGCTACAGTTGGACGTGGCGTCGGCAAAGAAAGCCCTTGCTGCGCTCAAGTCAACGAGCGCAGTTCCGTTTGAACTTCTTGGGGATTCCCTCGGGACTGACAGGCTCCCTGCCTTTGCGAAGACGCCCGCAAAGCTTACGGATGGCCACCTGCTCGAGCTTGCCCGGGAACACCACGCGCAACTCGCAACGCTAGACACGGGGGTTCCTGGCGCGGTGTTGTTACCTTAGCGCAGCTCGATGTGGATTTATTGCCCCTCTGCACTTTCCAGGGGTTTGTCT
>CAZHPC010000181.1:0-4979 GCA_964534685.1 uncultured Opitutaceae bacterium | reverse complement strand
CGCAGATGCGCGACTTCTATGCGTCGCTTGAGCGCGCCATGATCAACGTCCCCGAATATCTGGCCACGCCTGGGGAGGACGAAAACCTCGGGGGCCGGCTACGGGCATTTGCCGAGGGGAAGACGAAGGATATTTTCCCCTACCGTCACCTCCGCATGAGCGGAGACCATCCACCTCCCGACGACGGTCCGTCGATCGAGGACTCCATTCACGAACTCTCCAAGACGGAGAAGCTTATGGACCAGGCGCTCGCGGTGCCGGTGAACGCCCGTGCCCGCGCGTGCATTCTCGAGGACGAGGCGCTATTCCGTTATGCCGATGCAACCGTGAGGCTCTATTATCACATGGCCCGCTCGACGGAGTATCCGTTCAGGTCACTCGATTGGACGAAGGAGATGAAGCAGGCTGTCTTTCAGGCCGAATACCTAGACTGCCATCCGATTGCCGACGTGGCCGTTTACGGCGGCACGAAGGACATGGTGCGGAACGCGTTGGAATCAACCGGCATCAAGGAAGTTTACCTAAGGTGGAGGGCGATGATGCCGTGACGGCCGTTTCGTGACGCGCCCTCCCATTATTTGCCTTCAACACGACCTTCGAAGCGCGGATACAAGGTCCCGTTTCAGGGCTGGTTGCCGACGGTCGCCATGGTCCGGTCCCGCATCCTTAGGCTGCCTTTGCATTCTCGGATGAAAATCAAGGGTCTGCGCTGGTACATCGTCGGCCTTCTCTGCCTAGTCACAGCGTTTAACTACCTCGACCGACAGACGCTCGCGCTATTGGCTGGAACCCTCGAAAAGGACTGGGGGATCACGACGATCCAGTATTCTTACATTACGGCGGCGTGGCTCATCAGCTATACGATCATGAACATCGTGAGCGGCCGGCTGATCGATTTTCTTGGCACGCGCCGCGGCCTGGCGCTCTTCGTCTCCCTTTGGTCAGTGGCCGACGCCCTGCACGCCCTAGCCCGGACTCTTCTACAGTTCTCATTCTGTCGCTTTCTTCTTGGGGCCGCTGAAGCCGCAAATTTTCCAGCTGGGGTGAAGGCGGTCGCCGAATGGTTCCCGATGCGCGAGCGGGCGCTCGCTGTGGGTATCTTCAATTCGGGAACGGCCATCGGTGCGGCCCTGGCCGCGCCCGTCGTGGTTTGGATCACGATTCACATGGGGTGGCGCTACACGTTCATCGTCGGCGCCGCGTTGAGCGCGAGCTGGCTCGTTGCGTGGCTGGCAATCTATCGTGTGCCGAGGCAGCATCCTTGGCTGCATCCCGATGAGTTGGCGCTTATCGAGCAAGATGGTCGGTCGGAGACTAAGCTAAAGCCGGTGCCGTTGCGGTGCATCCTCTCGCGCCCGGAGGCATGGGGCTGCATAATGGCGCGTATCCTGACCGATCCAATCTCCTATCTCTTCGCCTTCTGGATCCCGAAATTCCTCCAGCAGGAGCGGGGCTTCGACCTGGCCGCCATTGGAAAATACTACTGGATGCCTTATATCGGGCTCGCCCTCGGCAACCTGGCCAGCGGCCTTGTGCCGGAGCGCCTAATGCGCATGGGTTGGTCGCTCAATCGCTCGCGAAAGGCCGTCATGTTTACTGCATCATGCATGATCGCGGCTTGCTTCATCCTGATCACCCGGGTGCCGAGCCCGGCCTGGGCGTTAGGCCTGCTGACGAGCGCAATGTTTTTCCACGCAGCTTGGGCAAACATGACGCTCCCAGCGGAGGTGTTTCCACAGCGGGTCGTGGGCTCGGTGACCGGATGCGCGGGAGGCATAAGCTCGCTAATCGGAGCGGTAACGACCGTAGCCATTGGTCGCACCGTCATGATTGGTTCCTTCACTCCAGTCTTCATCATTTATTCCATCCTGCCGATGGCCGGGTTTGTGGCCGTCTGCCTCCTTATAGAGAAGCTGGGAGTGGTAAGGGAGTTTCCGGAGTAGGGAAGGCCTGCCGGGAAGGTGGTGTCCCTTGAACCAGGTGCATCCTGACGGGGTCAGACTGGCTTATCGGGCTGCATCAAATCCTAGATATTTCGCCACGTGACGCGAACACGCTGCGATTGCCTGCGCCTTCGACCAACCGAGCATATCCTGCACATTGCGGGCGGCGACATCCATCGTCAGGGAGGATCCGGCAAAATACTGTGATTCTCCAGGCTGACGGACGATGCCATCTTCGCCTACCTGCGTGACCAGACTTCCCAGGCGGTATCTCCCTGGCGGCGCTCCGGCGGCCGACATGCAATCTGTTGTAAAAAGCACGCGATCGATGGGTTTCGCCCGGACTAGGTTCCGCAGCACAAAGGGTGGAAGGTGAATTCCGTCGGGGATGAAGGCCGCATAAAGTTCGTCGCGGGCCAGTAGCCTCTGGATGACGTTGTCATGCCTATGAAGCTGTTGAGGCACGCCGTTTCCAAGGTGCGTGCAAAGGGAGAGGCCCGCGGAAATAGCCTCATCGATGGAGCAATCGTCCGCATTGGAATGCCCGATGGCGACGCGGACACCGCGGGCTACGACGTGACGTATGAATTCGGCCGAGCCGGTCAATTCCGGCGCGATTGTGATGAGGCGTATGTTACCGCCCGAGGCGTCCCAAAGCTGCTCGAATTCGTGGATCTTTGGCGGCCCCATAAGGCGGGCGTCATGAGCCCCGCTAAAGCCGCACCGAGCTAGAAGATAGGGCCCTTCGACATGGTAGCCCACTATGGTTGCGGCAATTATCGGGTTTCTTAGGCGAAACCGTTCGATCCGCTGCAACTTTGCACAGAGCCGGTCGATCCGGTCGGTAATGAGAGTGAGCAGTATCCTGTCCGTGCGCCGCGACTTCAATGCCCTTACCGCCCGAGACAAGTCGAGAGCGTTGAGATCGTTCTGTTGAAAATCCACCCCGGCAAATCCGTTAACTTGGAGGTCGAAGAGGCCGCCAGACTGTTCACTTCCCTGGGTCGAAGGCTTGCGCGTACGAGCCATGGTCTAAAAACCAATACTCACGCCGCCGTCTACGGGCAGCACGACGCCCGTGACGAATTTGGCAGCGGGCGAGGTCAGGTAAACCGCAGCCCATCCCACGTCCTCGGAAGCTCCTAATCTTGCGATCGGGGTCCGCCCGACAATCTTATTCTTCCTGACCGGGTCGTCATCAAGCGCGCGGCGCGACATCTCGGTCTCGATCCATCCCGGAGCAATGGCGTTCACCCGCACGCCATGCGGGGAAAACTCGGTCGCATAGCCCCTGACCATGCCAATCATCGCGGTCTTCGCCGCAGTGTAGGCAATGACAAGCGGTATTCCGAAGATCGAGGCCATAGATGAGATGAAGAGTATGCTTCCGTGCTTCTTGGCCATCATCGCGGGGGCGACTAAGCGCGTGAGCGCGTGGGCCCCAAGCACATGGGTGGCCAGAACCTGCTGGAATTCCTCTGGAGTCGTCTCGACGGCGGGTTTCTTCAGGTGAATACCTGCATTATTCACGAGGCAGGTCGGGGTTCCGACGTCTCCCATGACGCGGTCGACAAGCTCGGATGCCGAAGCGAACCGGGTGACGTCATGAACGACAAAGCTGGCCTTGGGGCCGAGGGCCTTGACGGCTGCCTCAAGTTCGCGAGCTCGGCGGCCGACGAGCACCACTTGGGCACCGGAGGCGGTCATGGCCCGTGCGATTGCCAATCCAATACCGGTGCCCCCTCCGGTGATCACCACGATCTCGTTGCTAAGGGAAAACGGTTCGTTGAAAAAGGGACTGCTCATGCTATGTCGAGAGCCCGCATCGCCGCTTTCATGTAGCCCATCGCATACGCCATTCCCGCATGCCACGGCGCGGCGCATGCCATCTGCGGGGTGTGATCGGGGATAAGAACACCATCGAAGTGGTTGCGCTTCAGTATCTCAAGTACCCGCATCATGTCCACTGCGCCGTCATCGATGAATGTCTCCCTGTAGTGCGGTGCCTTGCCGACCACGTTGCGAAAATGCACGTAGCCGAGTCGTCCCTGACGGCTGTATTCATCTACGACCTTGTAGATGTCCCCCTCTGTCATTTCGGCAAGGGAACCGATGCAGAATTCGAGGGCGTTGGACTTGCTCGGGCTCAGGTTCAGGACGCGCTGGTAATAACGCGGCTGGTAAACCAATCGCGGCTGACCTCGGATTGTTGGGGTCGGTGGATCGTCGGGATGGAGCGCCAGCTTCACTCCGGCCTCGGACGCGGTCGGGAGCACGTCCCGGAGGAATGCCTCCAGGCGCCTCCAAAGCTCGTCATGGGAAACCGGCGCGACGGTGCCGGAGAGCGCCTCAGGGTCGTAGACCATGTTCCATACCATCCCGCTCGGCATGGGCGAATCGTAGGCGCCTTCCATTCCGACGGACGGAGCGTCCCCGCGCGCATAACGCCCCTTGGTGCGGCCGGCGACTCCCGCCAGGCTGAAGTTGTATCCCATGATTGGAATGCCGGCGTGGCCCATGCGGCGCAGGATCGTCTTAACATTCTCAATGTGCTGCGCGCGCTTCGGGCCGTCCAATAGAATGTCGTACCAATGGGCAGGATCGAAGTTCTCGATGGCCTCAAGCCTCAGCCCGTTGGCCTCGACGTCACGGCGCAGGGCGATCATTTCCTCGAGCGTCCACAGTTTGTCCGGATCACCGGCCAAACCCCATCCCATGTCGGTGCCGGTGGGCTGGTCATCCGATGTTGCCTGCGGATTGCCGCGAAAATAGTCGACCAAGTGTACGACGATATGCGTCGCGCCTGTCTGCAGCGCGAACTGGTAGTTCTCGCGCGTGAGCATGTGGCGATAGAGTCCGAGGCCAAGTTTCATCGGAGGGTGGGTGGGAGCCCATTGGGTTCGGTTTTAAGATCGAAGGCGAAACTGCTCTCGGTCGACAGTTGACCGCCCCTCTATCGTCATTACCTAGCGTCTCGTGCGGTTGCCGCCCACAAAAGTCGAAAGGTATGCAATGATTGAGGGAATCGGGGCGACC
>CAZHPC010000180.1:0-5131 GCA_964534685.1 uncultured Opitutaceae bacterium | reverse complement strand
GTATGCGTTCAATTCCCGCAGGATGATGTGGTTCTTGAATGTCAGGGGTCACTTGACCCCTGACAGTCAAAAGAGCAAAGCTGGGATTCCTACTTCGGCGCGCGTCCGCTGTCCAAATGAGAATCTGATCCCCGGGCATCGTCTCTTGAGTGGCGCACCGTAACCGGGGCCGGTTCGGCGAGCACATCGGCTACTGTTCGCAGCAAAACGTCGGGCTGGACTGGCTTGGTAAGGATTCGCTCTGCTCCGAGGCGTTTCGCGGTCGGCAGGTAGACCTCCTTGCTAAACCTATGGCCGCCAGATATAGCGATAACACGGGGCCTGGGCTCCGTTTGCCGCAGCTCGTCGATCAGCTTCAGACCATCCATGTCGGCCATCACGAGGTCCGTGATGACCAAATCGTGGAGTTTGGCCTGATAAAGCGCGAGTCCGGCCTTTCCGTCGTCAGCCGTATCCACTGTGTAACCGGCCGACATCAACAGCGACGCTGTCGAGATACAAAAATCGTCGTCGTCGTCGATTAGCAGGATAGAGGTCATTAGGAGAATCAGGCTCTAGGCGGTCATGGAGAGCCCGATCCGATTCCGGAGAGGGCACGTTGCACGATCTTCAATAGGCCCTGGGCTTCGAATGGCTTGGCAAGAAGCAGGGCTCGAATCGTGCTGATGCGCTCATCCGATTTCGACGCTTCGCCGGTCATAATTACTACAGGCAAAGCGGGTTTAATTTTCCGGAGAGCGTCGATTAGATCCAGGCCCCCTACAATGGGCATATCTAAATCGGTGACAAGGAGTCGCACATCAGAAATGCGGCGCATAAAAGCCGCAATTGCCTCTGCTCCGTTGCCCTCTGCGATTACCCGATAGCCACCGATGTCGGTAAGGATTCTTGTCCCTATACTGAGGATGGTTGCCTCGTCGTCGACAAGAAGGATTAGGTCGCCGTGGCCTCGTGGCACTGGGTCATCGCTTGCCGCCGTGATAATGGTAGATTCTCCCGCCGCCGCTGGCAGGTAGATGGTGAACACCGTGCCATGGTCGTGAAGTTTTTGGATGGAGGTATGCACAGCCAAAAAGCCATCGTGATGGCTCACAATAGCGCGCACCGTGGATAGACCAAGGCCGGTGCCCTTGCCCTTGGTGGTGAAGAAAGGGGCCCACATCTTCTCCAGCACCTCGGGCGCGATGCCCGTGCCGGTGTCGCGCACGTCGACTGCGAGAAAATTGCCAGACCTTCCGCCCTCGATCTTTTCAGCCTGGGCATCATTGAGCACATGGTTCTCAGCAGCCACCGTGATTATGCCGCCCTCCGGCATTGCATCACGTGCGTTGACGCACAGGTTCAGGAAAACCTGATGCATCTGCGTCGGATCGGCCATTATGGGCCAAAGGTCATTGGGCAGATGGGCCTCGACCTGGATGGATTTCGGAAAGCTGGACCGGGAAAGCTCGACTACGTCCAGCAGCACGTGCCGCATTTGCGTGAGCTGCTTCCCGCCGGTTGTCCCACGGGCAAAGGAAAGCATCTGGTGGACGAGAGCGGCGCCGCGGGCTGCGCAGTGTTCGATGATGTCCAGCATGTGCAACCCGGCCGGATTGAGAACGTCCTGCCGCAGCAGCGGTCCCGCCATGGTGATCGGAGCAAGGGCATTGTTGAAGTCGTGTGCGATTCCTGCAGCGAGCATCCCAAGGTTTTCTAACCGTTGCGCACGCAGGGACTCCTCCTCTAACCGCCTTATCTCGGAAATGTCGGTGGCGATGGTGAGCCGCGCCTTCGGACGGCCAGCCTCGTCGCGGATGAGGCTCATGTGGTACATAGCTATGATTTCGCGGCCATCGCATGTAAGAAAGGGCACCGCACCCTCCCAAGACCCGGTCTTCCAAGTTGCGCTGCGAGCGCGCCCGATGGCTTCCATCCCTTCGGGAGAGAAAACACTTTCGGCCGTATGGCCGAAGAGATCCTCCTTCTTGCAACCATGGAGACGTACAGCCCCTTCGTTGCAATACGTCACAACATTGGAAATGTCGGAAATGAGGACAGCCACCGGCGCTTGGTCGATGACCTCGGCTAGTTCGCGAATGCGCGCTTCAGCCTGCTTGCGCTCGGTGATGTCGCGTACGGTGGCTTGGACCATCGCCGCCTCCCCCCGCTTCATTCGAGTCAGGAGCACGTCGGCGGGAAACTCCTCGCCGCTGATCCGTCGGTGCGTCCACTCGAAGAAATGGGAGCCCTCGCGCATGGCCGTCTCAATCATCTCCTTTGCTTTCTCGGCAGATGCACGCCCGTCCGGTTGCCGATCGGGAGACAGTTCCCATGGCCTGTGAGAGATGAATTCCTCCTCGTTCTTCGCCCCCAACATTTTCATGGCAGCCGGGTTTCCCGCAGTGAACCTCCAGGCAGGAGGCTCAAGGATCATGATGGCGTCCTGAGAGCTTTCGTAGAGGCGCCGGAACTTCTCTTCGCTCTCCTGGAGCGCCATTTCGGCCCGCTTGCGTGCGCGCCGCTCCACCACCTCGTTCAACTCGCGTTCCACGGCGGGAACCAAGCGTGGCAGATTGCCCTTCATGATGTAATCCTGGGCGCCCGCTTTCATGGCCGCCACGGCCAGATCCTCGCCGATCGTGCCGGACACGATTATGAAAGGCACGTCTTTGCCGCTCGCCTTGAGCAGTTCCAGCGCGGCGAGTCCGCTGAAGTGCGGCATTTTGTAGTCGGCGATGACAATGTCCCACGGCTGGCGGTCGAGCGCAGCGCGCATCGCTTCGGCCGTTTCCACGCGCTCGCTCGTCACGTCGTAGCCGCCGCCGCGCAACTGGCGAAGCACCAGCAATGCGTCGTCTTCCGAGTCTTCGACGATCAGGCAGCGAAGCGGCTTGTTCATGGCATCTCTGCGCACGCTGGCGGAGGTTCGTTGAGCAATAGCCAGTAGCATCCCAACTGGCGGACGGACTCGGCAAATTGGTTGAAATCCACGGGCTTGCGCACGAAGCTGTTGGCGCCCAAGGCGTACCCATTCACGATGTCCTTCTCCTCATCCGACGATGTGAGGATGACTACAGACAGCAGTTTGGTCCGCGGATCGCTGCGTATGCGGCGCAGCACCTCCAGACCGTCCATTTTCGGCAGCTTTAGGTCCAATAGGATGAGCTGGGGTTGTTCGCGTAGGTCGCGGCCGGCGTGCGCTCCGGTGCCAAACAGGTAGTCGAGCGCCTCGACACCGTCGTGGGCCTCCACGATTTGGTTGGCGACGTTGTGGCCCTTCAGCGCCCGGAGCGTAAGCGCCAAGTCGTCCGGGTTATCTTCAACTACCAGGATGGTTTTGAGTTTATTCATGAGTCAGTTCCTTCCTTTTTCCTCTAGCGTGAAATAGACGGTGGCGCCATGTCCGACGGTGCCCTCGGCCCATGCGCGGCCCCCGTGCCGATGTATAATCCGCTGCACAAGTGCCAGCCCGATGCCAGTGCCTTCGAACTCCTGGGTGCTGTGCAGGCGCTGGAAGGCGCCAAAGAGCTTGTCGACATAGGTCATGTCGAAGCCCGCCCCGTTGTCGCGCACAAAGAAAATACGCTGGCCGTCCCGCTCCTGCGCGCCGACCTCGATGCGTGCCTGCGCACACCGGCCCGTGAACTTCCAGGCATTGCCCAGCAGGTTGTTCAGCACCACCCGTAACATTGGCCGATCGGCACGGACCGCCAGGTCCGGGGCCACAACCAGCCCGACCTGGCGTTCCGGCTGCGACTTCTGAAATTCCGCGCCAATCTCCTCCGCCATCGCCGTCAGATCCACACTTTCGCGCAGCATTTTCGCCCGCGTTACCCGGGACAGGTTCAGCAGATCGTCAATCAGCTGCGCCATCCGCTGGCTGCCGGCCCTGATGCGGCGCAGGTAGCCCTGGGCCGTTTCGTCCAGCTTCCCGGCGCTATCTTCCAGCAGCGCCATACTGAAGCCGTCCATGGCCCTCAGCGGTGCTCGCAAATCATGCGAAACCGAGTAGCTGAATGCCTCCAGCTCTTTGTTGGACGCCTCAAGTGCGGTGGTGCGGTCGCGCACTCGCTGCTCCAGCCCGGTGTTGAGCTCGCGGATTTCCTCTTCCGCCCGTTTGCGCTCGGTGATGTCCGTGTTCGAGCCGAACCATTTCACGGTGTGCCCTGTCGCGTCATGCAATCGTATCGCCTGCGTATCGAACCACCGGTATTCACCGTCATGGCGGCGGATTCTGAACTCCACCCGAAAGTCAGAACAGGAAGCGACCGCCGCCTCCCACGCAGCCACAGCGGGCGCGCGGTCGTCAGGGTGGAGTTGTGCCAGCCAGCCGAAACCGTGCTGCTGGGCCTCAGGCACACCCGTGAACTCGACCCATTGGCGGTTGAGATAATCGCACGGGCCGTCGGGCTGGCACGTCCATACCAATTGGGGCAGCGACTCCGCGAGTTGGCGGAAGCGTGACTCGGATTCGCGCAGCGCTCCCTCGGCCCGCTTGCGCTCGGTGATGTCCCAGAAGATTCCCAGCACACCCACGATCGACCCGCTCTCACTTCTGACTGGCGTTTTGATCGTGTTGACCCAGGTCTCTCTGCCTCCCACAAGGTACTTCTCTTCAAGTTCTTCAGTCCGTCCGGTCTCCATGATCCTGACGTCGTCGGCATGATACTTGGCGGCGAGTTCAGGCGTAAACAATTGGGAGTCTATCTTGCCCACCACGTCCTCGGGCCGGAACCCAAAGTCACGAGCGAGATTCTCGCTGATCATGACCCACTTGCAGTTCCGGTCCTTCATTAGGATCTTCTGGGGAATGTTCTCAATTAGGGTCCGGAACTTGGCCTCGCTCTCGCGCAGCATTTCCTCCGCCTGTTTGCGCTCGGTGATGTCGCTACAAGTGCCGATCCATTCCAGAATGCTACCGTCATCCGTCATTACCGGCGCGCCGCGCGCAGTGAAGTAGCGATAAACGCCGTCATGCCGTCGCAGGCGGTATTCGGTCAGATAGCCGGTCTTGGCTGCCACCGCCTCTTGCCAAACCTTGATCGTGCGCTCGGCGTCATCCGGGTGCAGCGTCGCCGCCCAGCCGGAGCCGCTGATTTCCTCGTCACTCTGGCCCGTGTAAGCCTGAAAACTGGGCATCGGACCGCAG
>CAZHPC010000179.1:0-5267 GCA_964534685.1 uncultured Opitutaceae bacterium | reverse complement strand
CGGGACCGACTTCCTGACCGCGACCGCCTCGGCGCCGCTCTTTGGCCGGCTGGTGGTTGCCGCGTGCGTCCGGCTGCTCGGCACGGCCTCGCCGGACGGCTACGACTTTGTCGAGATAGGGGCCGAGCGCGGTGCCGGCGTCCTGCGGGAGGGTCCCCACCCCTTCCGGTCGTCGCGGCACGTGGGTGTCGGGGAGTCCCTTGTGATCGACCGCCCCTCGGTTGTCTTCTCAAACGAGCTCTTCGACGCGCAGCCCTTCCGAAGGTTTCGGTTCCGGGCGGGCCGCTGGAGGGAGGTCGGCGTCTCGATCAGGGCCGAAGGGCTCACGGAGGCTGAGACTGACCCGGTTGTCCCTTCCGGCGTCGAGCTACCGGACTGCCCGCCCGAGGGGTACGAGATCGACGCGACGGTGAAGGCGACCGACTTGGCCCGCGCCATCGCGGGCCAGCCCTGGCACGGCCTGTTCGTCGCCTTCGACTATGGAAAACCCTGGGAGGAGCTTTGCTACGGCACGCCTGGGGGAACGGCCCGCGCCTACCGAAATCACACCCAGAGCAACGACCTGCTGGCCTTTCCCGGTGATCAGGATCTGACCTGCCACGTCTGCTGGGACTGGCTGCGCGAAGCCCTCTTGGGCGCCGGATTCGAGGATCCGAAGCTCGAATCCCAGGAGGCGTTCTTCACAAGACACGCGGCGCACTTGATCGAGAAACTGGCCGCATCGGAGGCCGGGAAGCTGAGCCGCGAGAAGCTCTCGCTCCTGCAGCTTCTGCATCCGGTGCACATGGGCCAGAAGTTCCAGGTCCTCTGGGCCCTCCGGCCCCAATCAATACGGCCGTAAATTCCCCTTGCCTACGAATCAAGCGGACCGCTAACGTCTTCCTTTTAACTCATTTCACTATGACCAAAATCTGCTTCGTCACAGGTCGTCGCCCCGTCAAGGGGAACATCATCAACCGCAAGGGCCAGTCCAAGAAGAGCGGCGGTATCGGCACCCACGTGACGAGCATCACCAAGCGCAAGTTCCGGCCCAATCTCCAGAGGGTGCGCATCCGCATGGCCAATGGCGGAACCAAACGGGTCTGGGTCTCGGTTAAGGCCCTGAAGGCGGGTCTCGTCCAGAAGGTATGACAAGTGCAAACGCCTAATGCGGTGCTGGTTAGGACTTCTTTAGTTTTGCTTTAAATCGCACATTCGACTTTCCGGAGAAATGCTCGTCTTGGGTCCAAACAGTGGCCTCATGTTGCTTGGCAACGGCATAGATAATCGAGTCAGCAAAAGACAATTTCTCTTCGTGACCAATCCACGCTGCTTCGAGCGCCAGGTCGCTATCTAAATTAACGACCGCTCCCTGTTGCATCGCAGAAATCGCTTGGAGTGCATCGTCCTCGCCTCGCTCACGAAGTACGACCTTGAACACTTCGTAGATGCAGATCACAGGCACAATCAATAGATCAGTATCCTCGATCGCCTCAGCAAAAAATTCCGCGTTCTTCTCTCCGGCGAAATACGCCAACCAGGCGGAGGAATCTACAACGTTCATACACGGTCAGCCTCGCGTTCGAACGCAGTGTCGATGCCATTTAGATAGCCGCGAAGTTTTCTTATGTCACGAAGCGGGATTATTTCTATCCGGTTGCGGAATGAGATAACGTGGGCCTTTTCACCTGAGCGCAGGCCCATGGCCTCACGCACTCGTTGAGGAATGACGACCTGAAACTTGGGAGATATAGTGACGGTTTGCATACCGTATGACGATTGACCGATCGATCGGCCACGTCAATCCATGTTTGCCTCAACGTCTAATGATCCGCGGCGACAGATGGCGCGCCTCCTGCACGAGCAGGAGGCGTGACAGGCGGAGACGTCGGATCCGGTAGTTCGGCCCTTTCAAGATTTTGGAGGCCATACGACTCCCTTCAATTCCGGCGGCAGTTGCGTGGGCTCTACGGGATAGAAAAGACTCAAATTGCCAGTCTCGCTCGGCTGCAGTTCTTTCTCTGGCGCTCCGACAACAAGCCAGAGCGATTCTGCATCCGAATCATTGAAAATCTGCCGCAGCACCGATGGGCCAACCAAGACACCCCCGTGCCTCGGGATCGTCAGTGTCTCTTCGCCTACACGCATTCGTCCGATTCCCTCGATGACAAAATAGAACTCTTCCGCCCGAACATGCTTGTGCAGCGTGTTCGCACTTTTGGGTGGCAATCGCCAAAGCCTCGCTCCGAGGAGTTCGCTTCCGGTGCGCTCAAGGTAATCCGCATTCGGAACGCGCATAATGTTCGATGGACGCCACGCGAGATCGTCGGGCGTGATCAGCCGATAGCCTTCGAATACTTTCATATTCTTGCCAACGTTGACGTAAGCCGCCGCCTTAGAGGAGCAGACGCAGCACCTCGATGACTTTGCGTCCGATGACCCGGCGACGCTCCGGAGAGACCCGGCCGATGACCTCCGACACGCCATCCTTAGGGATGACGTAAAGGAACCGTGCATCCACGTTGGTCTGGAATTCCAGCCCATCCGCCCCATTGAGGACTACCTGGTGGGGCTTCACCTGGTCACCGGGCACCCGCTTGGAGCAGGCCAGGACATTCAGGTTCGTCATGTGCGCGGAAGCGCACCATTCCTCTCCAGAGAGGACGATCCCAGGATGAAGATCCCGATCTTGCGGGCGTATGCGAAACCGCACGATGTCCCATTGCCGAACGGGGATCATCGTGGAGGGGAGAAGCTGGCCGGGGCCGAATTCGCGAGTGCTATCATTGGGTCATCTGCCTCAATGGCAAAGAACCCAAAGGGGCGGTTGGGGATCGGTTCGATTTCGGCGACAGGTTCGATGCGGAATAGACGCTCCTTGCGTCGGACATAGACGCTCTGCCCATCGCCAGCCTTGTCGAGGAGTTGGCCGAGCTTGGCCTTCGCCTGTGAAACCGTGAGTGTTTTTAGCATGGTCTAAATCTGGTCTACGGATGGTCTAATACAAGAATTAAAAGAGTCCGCTCATGAATCTTGGCAAGACCGATGTTCATGACCGGGGAATTCCCGCGCTTTGCTGCCCCAACGGGGGATCATTGCGGATTGGGCCCGGAATATCGGGAGCAGGAAGGGCCATTGCGGGTGTGTATAAGGGCAGACGGCAGACGGTCCGCCGCACCGCCTCATTTGGGTGGGGCCAGGGGATGAATCTCTCCCGACCACAGCCTGTAGGCAATCGGGTCCGAGGGTCTCGGTATCCTGCTCATGTCAAATCCGCGGGCAGTGACATAGTCGTAGCCGTAGTGATGGGATGCCCAGAGAAGCGGATACGAGAACATGCCCTTTGCATCCAGGTCCCGCTTTATCTGCGCCAGGACGTCCAGACCGACGGTTAGATTCGTGCGCCAGTCCCATACGGCGGTTTCATAAGGCAGGCTTGAGACGGCCCTCCATCTCTTGGGCTTGATCTGCAGCAGGCCACGGTTCTCGCCCTTCTTTGCGCGGGGGTTGAAGTCCGACTCGAGCTTCACCAGGGCGTAGACAAACTGCGGGTCGATCTTGCGGGCGGTGGCGAGGGGCTGGATCGCGGCCCAGATCGCGCGCCTCGCCCCGAGCGTGCTCGGAAAATCCCCGGGCGCGTTCTCCTGCCGCGGCGAGCAACCCAAAAGGGCGAGCGCCAGCGCGGCGACCGCGAGCCCTAGAGGGCGCGGAACACGACGGCGGCGTTCTGGCCCCCGAAGCCCAGGTTGTTGCTCAAAACGGTGCGGACCCTCGCGTGGCGGGCGGCGTTCGGGACATAGTCCAGGTCGCAATCGGGGTCGGGCTCCTGCAGGTTCATGGTCGGGGGGATGATTCCCTTCTCGATGGTCTTCACGCATATTACGGACTCAATTCCTCCTGCGGCCCCGAGCAAATGCCCCGTCATCGATTTTGTCGAGCTGACGGGAAGCCTGAGGGCGTGCTCCCCGAAGATCTTCTTAATGGCGAGCGTCTCGAACTTGTCGTTGTACGGGGTCGAGGTCCCGTGCGCGTTGATGTAGTCGACGGCGTCGGGCCGAACGCCCGCGCTGTCCAGCGCCCGGTGCATCGCCATCGAGAGCCCCTTGCCGTCGGGGTCCGGCTGCGTGATGTGGTAGGCGTCGCACGTGGCGGCGTAGCCCGCCAGCTCGCAGTAGATCCGGGCGCCCCGGGCGTGCGCGTGCTCAAGGGATTCGAGGACCAGGACCCCCGCGCCCTCGCCCATGATGAAGCCGTCGCGGCCCTTGTCGAAGGGGCGGCTCGCGGAGCGCGGCTGGTCGTTTCGGGTGCTCATCGCCTTCATCGCGCAGAACGAGGCGTAGGCGAACGGAGTTATGGCCGCCTCGCTTCCCCCGGCCACCATGACATCCGCGTCGCCGCGGCGGATCGCGTGGGCGGCCTCGCCGAGCGAGTGGGTCCCCGTCGCGCAGGCCGAGACCATCCCGAAGTTGGGTCCGCGGGCGCCGAGGTCGATCGCCACGAGGCCCGCGCACATGTTTCCGATGAGCGACGGGATCGTGAAGGGCGAGACCTTGCGCGGCCCCTTCTCAAAGAGGTTCCGCAGCTGCGTCTCGTACGTATGCATTCCGCCGATACCGGAGCCTATGATGACGCCCACCCGGTCGCCGTCCTCCTTCGCCATGTCGATCCCCGAGTCGGCGACGGCCTGCCTCGCCGCCACGAAGCCGAAATGGGTGTACCGGTCGTTGCGGCGCGCCTCCTTCGGATCCATGAACTGGTTCACGTCCCAGTCGCGGACCTCGGCGCCGATCTGGCACGCGAAGTTCGAGGGATCGAACAGCGTCACCCGGTCCACGCCGATCTTGCCGGCGACAAGCGCGGACCAGAACGAGGGCACGTCGTGGCCGATCGAGGTGACGGTCCCGAGGCCCGTGACGACAACGCGCCGCTGTGACATCCCTTTGCTCATCGACGAAAAGGGCGCCCCTTAAGCGGATATCCGGCTAGGGAAAGCGCGAAACGCCAGGATGCCGTCAACGGCGTATCAGCCCTGGCCGGCTTTGCTCTTAATGTAGTCGGTGACCTGTCCGACAGTCTGGAGCTTTTCAGCGTCTGACTCGGGGATCTCCCCCTTGATCTCGTCCTTGAACTCCTCCTCAAAGGCCATGATCAGCTCCACTGTGTCGAGCGAATCTGCGCCCAGATCATCAAGGAAGGAGGCATTGGGTGTGATCTGCTCCTCATTGACGTTGAGCTGATTCACAATGATCTCCTTAACGCGCTGTTCTATGGTTTTTTGGTCAGCCATT
>CAZHPC010000178.1:0-5305 GCA_964534685.1 uncultured Opitutaceae bacterium | reverse complement strand
GCACGAGGTTGCCGGGCGCCCCGAGGATCGCCCGCATGGCCGGCGGCACGAGGACATGGGAGACCACCAACGAGAAATTGGCGAGGCCCAGGCGCTCCGCGCGCAGCACGGCCATGGCGTTCGCCGGCGCGGTGGTCTCAAAGCCGACGGCGAAGAAGACGACCTGACGCGCGGGATTCGCGCGCGCGAGCTCCACGGCGTCCAGCGGGGAATACACCATCCGGACGCCGCCCCCCCTGGCCTTGGCGGTCAGGAGGTCGACGCCGGAGCCGGGCACCCGGAGCATGTCGCCGAAGGAGCAGAGCGTGACGCCGGGCAGGAGCGCCAGGGCGACCGCCTGGTCGATCATCTCGGCCGGGGTCACGCAGACCGGGCAGCCGGGCCCGTGCACCAGGGTGACGCCGGGAGGCAGGAGCTCGTCCAGGCCGTACTTCACGATCGCGTGGGTCTGGCCGCCGCAGATCTCCATCACGGTCCACGGGCGCGTCGCGGTGCGGGCGATGGCCTCCGTGAGCCTGCGCACAAGCGCGGCGTCGCGGTATTCGTCGACGAACTTCATGGCGGGGCCGCCGGCGCGGCCGGCTCGGGTTCAAGCCCTTCCAGGTCCCCCATGGCGCGAAGATACCTGAAGGTCTCCTCGGCCTCCTGCGCGTCGACGACGGCGATCGCGACGCCGACGTGCACGAGCACGTAGTCCCCGGGTTGCGCCTCGGGCGTGCAGGCGAGGCTCACCACCTTGATGATCCCGCCGAAGCTCACGCGGCCGCTGCGCTCCAGGTCATCACCCTGGGTGTCGAGAAGTTTTCCTGGAACGGCGAGGCACATGGCGGCTAGGGCAGCTTTACGCTTGTGAGGTTCCAGAGGGCGCCGAGTGCCTGGCCGGCGGCGATCGCGCCGTCGTTTGGAGGGAGCTCGCGCGGGATCAGCACCTCGAATCCCGCGGACGCAAGCCCGGCCGACGCGAGCTCGAGAAGGCGGGCGTTCTGGAAGCAGCCGCCGCCGAGCGCCACGGTGCCGGCGCCGGCCGCGCGTGCGGCGGCGACGATCCCGTCCGCGAGCGCCTGATGGAACGAGGCGGCCAGCCCCGAAGGGTCGATGCCCTTGGCGCGGCCCGAGCCGAGGGCGGCGATGAGCGGCTCCCAGTCGAGCTCGGCGCAGGCCCCGCCCCCGTGGATGACCGGCCGAAGCGGAAAGGGCAGGGTCGCGGCCGGGCCGCAGTGGAAGGAGGCGGCCGCTTCGAGCGCCAGGGGGATCTGGCCCTCGAACTGGTTGTGGGTGCCGATCCCGAGGAGCGCGCCCGCCGCGTCGAACAGGCGGCCCGCGCTGCTCGCGAAGGGCGAGTTGACGCCGCGCTCGAGCATGGTGTCGAGGAGCCCGCTCTCGTTCTCCGTGAAGCCGAGCCGCCTGGCAAGCGGCAGGAAGGCCGTCCTGTCGGCCGCGTGGGCGAGCCCGAGCGCGACACGGCGCCCGTCGCGGATCGCGGCCTCGCCGCCGGGAAGGCGGAAGGGGCGCACGCGGGCGAAGCGCAGGGCCTCCCCCTTGCGGAGCAGGATGAATTCCCCTCCCCAGACCGTCCCGTCCTCGCCAAAGCCCGTGCCGTCCCAGGCAACGCCGAGGACTCCGTCCGCCCTGCGGTGGTGCTCGAGGAGGCAGGCCAGGACGTGCGCCAGATGGTGCTGCACCGCGGTGCACGGCAGGCCGGTCGCCCTGGCGTAGAGCGTCGAGGCGTAGTCGGGGTGGCGGTCGCAGACGACGCGCGTGAACTTCGAGCCGTGGATCTCGCCGAGCACGGCGACCGTGCGGCGGAAGACGGCCTGGGTCGGGGCCGCGTCCAGGTCCCCGATGTGCGGGCTGAGGACAAGCTGGTCGCCGGCCGCGACCGCGACCGTGCTCTTCATCTGGGCCCCGACGCAGAGCCAGCTCCCGTCGGCCGTGCCGGGCAGCCTTAAGGGGGCGGGCGCGTAGCCGCGGGCCCTGCGCAGCAGCACCGGGCCCGCTGCGGACACGCGCACGACCGAGTCGTCGACCGGGTGGGCGATCGGCCGGTCGTGGTCGAGGAACGTGCCGGCGATCCCCGCCAGCCGTACGTGCGCCTCGGTGCAGTCGGTGCAGAGCGGCTCCTCCGCGAGGTTACCGCTCGTGGCGACGACGGGCCGTCCGAAGGCCGCGAGGAGCAGGAGGTGCAGCGGCGAGTACGGCAGGAACGCGCCGACCCACGGGTTGCCGGGGGCAAGGCTCGGCGCGAGCGCGGCTGCTGGCCGCCGCCTGAGCAGCACGATGGGGGCCGCGGGTGAGCCGAGGAGCTCCTCCTCGGCAGCTGAGGATTCGGCCGCGAGGCGCAGCGCCTCCATGTCGGGAAACATGACGGCAAAGGGCTTCTCGTCGCGGTGCTTGCGCCGGCGAAGCTCGGCGACCGCGGCGTCGTTGCCCGCGTCGACCATCAGGTGGTACCCGCCGATCCCCTTGACGGCAAGGACCTCGCCGCGCGAGAGGACGGCGACGGCCTCGCCGAGCGCGGCCTCGCCGCCCAGCCCCTCCCCGGACGGCGCGCGCAGCGTGATGCGCGGCCCGCACGCCGGGCAGGCGTTCGGCTGTGCATGGAAGCGGCGGTTCCGCGGCGACAGGTACTCGGCCCCGCACTGCGGGCACATCCGGAAGGCGCGCATGGTGGTGTTCGGCCGGTCGTAGGGCAGGCGCTCGACGATCGAGTACCGCGGCCCGCACTGGGTGCAGTTGATGAAGGGATAGCGGTGGCGGCGGTCCCGCGGGTCGAGAAGCTCGCGGCGGCAGTCGGGGCAGATCGCCAGATCCGGCGGAAGGGCCGTGGCGGCCGGCATGCCGGCGGGCCCGCTTGGCGCGATCGCGAACGCGGCCAGGGCCTCGTCGTCCCGGGTCCCGGCGCGCACGCCCTCGATGTCCTGAACCCGCGCCGCCGCGGGCGCCTCGGTCCTGAGCGCCTGGAGGAACTCGGCCACGGCCGAGGAGGAGCCCACGGCCCGGATCAGCACGCCCTCGGCGTCGTTCCTCACCCAGCCGCGCAGGCCAAGGCGGGTCGCCACCTGGTGCACGAACGGACGGAAGCCGACGCCCTGGACCGTGCCGCGCACGCGCAGGAGCATGTCCGACGGCTCGCGCTTTGCCGGCGGGCTGGAGGCATGGGCGACCATGGGATCACCCTTCCCCTTTGGTCACCAGGGCCGCGAGCAGGTCGTACCACTCCTTGATTCCCTCGCCGGTGCGCGCGGAAAGCCTGATCAGCCGCGCCTGGGGGGCGATCCGCCTGACGTTCTCAGCCGCGGCGTCCAGGTCGAACCCGAGCACGCCCGCCACGTCGATCTTGGTCAGCAGGACCACGTGGGCGGACTTGAAGATCGGGGGATACTTGAGCGGCTTGTCCTCGCCCTCGGCCGCGGAAAGAAGGACGACCCGCACCTTCTCGCCCAGGTCGAACGAGGCGGGGCACACCAGGTTGCCCACGTTCTCGATGAAAAGGATGCGCGCGCCCGCGAGGTCGAGCCCGTCGACCGCGCGGGACACCATGCCCGCGTCGAGATGGCACGCCGAGCCGGTGGTGATCTGGGCCACGGGGGCGCGCGAGCGGCCGAGCCGCCGGGCGTCGTTGTCCGTGGCGAGGTCGCCCACCACGGCGGCGCACCGCGTCGCGGCGCCGAATTCCGACAGGGTCCTCTCGAGGAGCGTCGTCTTGCCCGAGCCCGGGGAGGAGACGAGGTTGAGCGCGACCATCCCGAGCTCGCGGAAGCGCCGGCGGTTGGCCACGGCCTGGCGGTCGTTTCCCTCCAGAAGCGACAGGCGCAGCTCGACCGTGCGCGTGGCCCTTGCTCCGGAAGGCGCGGGGGGGGCTTGCAGCGGCGGGGTCATGACATCTCGATCCGGGCCAGCTCGAGCTCGCGGCCCTGCACGAGCTCTCCCGATATCCTGGCGCACTTGGGGCAGGTGAAGATGAAGTCCGAGTCGACGTCGAACTCCAGGTCGCAGTCAGGACAACGCCCGCGTGCCGGCACCGACTCGATTTCGAGACCGGAGCCGGCCGCGGGCGTGTCCTTCACTGCAGCATCGAAGGCGAGCCGGAGCGCGTCGGGTTCCACTCCAGATAGCGCTCCCACACGAAGCACGATGTTGTGAACACGGGTCGCGTCGTGGCCGCGGGCCTCTGCGAGGACCGCCTCGATCGCCGATTCCATGATCCCAACCTCATGCATGCGTGCATAACCTCCGTGCTAAGGTCTGATTCCGGCCGATGCGGCCAGCAGGGCGAGCCCGGCGGCGGCGATGAGCCACCCAGGCGCCCGTGAGGCGCGGGCGGGCAGCCGCTCGGCCAGGTTTCCCGCGGCGACCCCCGCCGCCAGCAGGAGGGCGGTGGCGGCGATGAAGCCGCAACCGTAGGGGAGCGCCCCCGCGGAGGCGGGCATCTCGGCCCCGTGGGCCGCCCCGTGGATGAGCGCGAACGCCCCGACCCACGCGGCTCCGGCTGCCGCCGGCATGCGCACCCTGCGGGCGATCAGCAGCCCGGCGACGAGCACCGAAGCCGCTATCCCCTGCTCAAGGCCGGGCACCGGGCCGATCCAGCCGCCGGCCAGGGCGCCGAGCGCCATGGCCGCGAGGAACGCGGCCGGAAGGAGGCGGGGGGCGCGCTGCTGCGCCGCCCAGAAGCCCACCGCGAGCATCGCGAGGAGATGGTCCCACCCGCTGAAGGGGTGCGCGAAGCCGCCTGCGAGGCCGGCTGCGGGGTCATGGCCGGGATGCGCCTGGGCTGCCGGGATGGCGGCCAGGAAGAGCGCGGCCGAAATGAGGGTGCTGGTCTTGGGTTTCACGAGGACTGTTGGCTGGCTGCGGCTGCGTGCGCGACCGCCTTCTGGGTCGGCACGATGACGACGGGGCAGGGTGACTTCTGGATGACGCCCGAGGCGGTGCCGCCCACCAGCAGATTGTAGAGGGCCCCGTGGCCGTGGGAGCCCATGACGACGTAGTCGGCGTTGGTGCGGACCGCCTCGTCCAGGATCGTCGCGACGGGGGGGCCGTGCCGAAGGGCGATCTCCGTCTCCACGCCCTCGTTCTTCAGGTTCTGCTGCCAGTACTCGAGGCTCTGCTCGGCGGACTGCTGCTCCTCGTCGGCCAGGCGCTCGGCCTCGGGGGAATATTCGTTGATGACAACCGGAGGAGGCACGACATGCAGCAAGGACACCTTGCCTCCGAGAATCCCTGCCAGGGCGCGGGCTTCAGACGTCACGCCGGCCGCCGCGTCAGAGAGGTCGATCGGTGCGAGTATCGTTTTCATGACGCCCTA
>CAZHPC010000177.1:0-5315 GCA_964534685.1 uncultured Opitutaceae bacterium | reverse complement strand
GTGACGAATTCGCGGGCCTTGTCCTTGCTCCCGTACTTGCGTTCGGCGTATCCCCAAGCCGCGAGGTACGCCCAGCGCGCTCCGCCGGACGTCTTCGGATTGGCCGTGATGACCGACACGTCCGGCCGGACGACGTCATCCCAGTCCCTGATGTGCTTCGGGTTGCCGCTGCGCACGAGCAGCACGATCGTGCTGGTGTAGGGCGTGGAGTTGTCCGGGAACCTCGACTGCCAGTCGGCGGGGACCAGATCGCCGTGCGCGTGCAGCTGGTTGATGTCGGCGGCGAGCGCAAGCGTCACCACGTCGGCCTCGAGGCCGTCGATCACCGACCGCGCCTGCGCCCCGGATCCCCCGTGGGACTGCTTTACCACGACGTCGTCGCCGGTCTTGGCCTTCCAATAGGCGGCGAACGCGGCGTTGTACTCGGCGTAGAGTTCCCGCGTCGGGTCATAAGAGACATTGAGAAGCTTGATGGTCTTTGCGGGCGCCGCAGGCGCGGCGAGAAACGCCGCTAGGGCGAGCGCGGCCGGAAGAACGCGGGCCGCCCGGAATGATGGGGAGGGATTCATGGACGTTGGTTTTGCCGTCTGTCGCGTGGCGTCCCTTCGACGGGTTGGCCAGGAAGCCTGCTGGCTGATGGGTTGTTCTCCGGTGCGTCCGGTCGTCGTTCGAGGAAAATCATGGGTCGGGAGGATTCCGGTCACCGGGGTGAGTGGTCCGCGCCGCCAGAGGCCAGCCGCGTCTTCTCGGTGCGTTCGATCTGCGTCACCCGGCCGTCGTGGACCACGAGTTGCACGACGCCGTACCGCAGGTCCCGCACCTGCGAGCGCACAAGCGCCAGCCATTCGGGTTCGCCCGGGGCGCTCGCGAGCTCTTTGCTGGATTCGGTGGACATGGGCCTAGATGGAGTATTCGCCGAGAATGTGGTGCAGGACCCCCTCGGATGGAGACGACCTGATGCGCCTGGGGGCCCGTCCCCTGCGCGCAATCTGCTCGCGGGCGATCCGCGCCGGCAGGCGCGATTGCGCCCCGCCGCCCGCCGCCTGCGCGGAAAAGGGGAGCGATACGCTGTCGCGTCGCATCTTGCGAAGCGTGATCTCGACCACGTCGGCAAGCGAGTAGCGGTCCAGTATGTCCGCGATGGCGTTGCGCACGTCGAGCATGAGCATCCGGAGGCCGCAGTGGGCCTCGTCCGGGCAGGTGCAGGGCTCATAGGCCGTCTGGGAGACGCACCGGATGGGTGCGAGCGGGCCGTCGATCAGCCTCACGACCTCGCCGATGAGTATCTTGTTTGCCGGCCTGGCCAGCCGGTAGCCCCCGAATTTCCCCCGCTCGCTCTCCACGATGCCAGCCTCCTTCAAGGCCTGCAGGATCTGCTCCAGGAACTTGACCGGCAGCTGTTCGCTCTCCGCAAGCTCCGAGACCTGGACGAGCTTGCGCTTCATCTCCACGGCAATCCCAAGGTTGATGAGCGACCGTAGCGCGTACTCGCCTTTCTTGGAGATCTTCATGGGAGGTATGGTTTCAATCTACATTAATTAAGTATGATTTAACACAAGTCCATTCCTCCCCGCGCGTCATAAATCCTTCCAGGCTCAAACCGGGCCACGCGTTACCCAACTCGTTATTGGAGCTAGAACTTGTAAACTTCTGCCAATGCGATGCCTGTGGTGCTCCCGACGCCGGAAACCTCCGCCGTATAGGATCCGGGAGGGAGCGTCACCACCATCGCGCAATCGGCGGAGCCTGCACTGAGGGGGAATGCACCGACGGAGTTCATATCGGCGGCTGTCGCCTGCCGGTAGCTCGCAGCGACCGAGGACGTTCCCGCAAGGGGCGCGGTTCCCCAACCCGTGTTGCTCGCGATGGGTACGCTCTTCCCGTCATAAAGACTGAGCGTCGGATTGGAGAGAGTGCCGGTGAGTCCGAAACCGGAGAGGGCTGGGCCGATTCCCCGGATCAGCAGCGTGGCGGACTGGCTCCCGCCGATGACAAACCCGGAGATCGCGATTCCCGGGCCTGTTCCCACAAAGCACCGCGACGAGATGTTCGTGAAGACCTCCGGATCCGCAGTATCGATCTCATAGACCTCGGAGAGGGCCACCCCGCTGGTGCCGCCCGCGCCCGAGACCTCCACCGTGTAATTGCCGGCCGGCAGCGTGAGCACCATCGCCGAGTCACCCGATCCGGCTGATAACGCAAAGGCGCCGGTCGCCGTCATATCCGCCGCGGTCGCCTGGCGGAAGGCCGCTGCGACCGTGGAGGTTCCCGCCACCGGGGCGTTGCCCCAGCCGGTGTCGCTGGCGATCAACACCGACTGCGAATCGTAGACGGCAAGGACGGTGCTCGGGAGGGCCCCGGCCACTCCAAACGAGGTCAGGGCGGGTCCCACGCCGCGAATAAGGATGTTCTTTGTGGTGCCCGCTGACCCTTTGATCACCAAGCCCGTTATCGTAATGTTGGCGCCCGTCTCCACACGCGAGCGCACGGAGATGTTCAGGAGCCGCTGGGGAGGAGCCGGGTTCACGATCGCGGCGATCAGGTTGGCCACGTTCGGCGTGCCCAGCCCCGTGCAGAGGTCATAGCCCGGTCCCGCGTTGTACGCCCCGTTGGTTCCGGTCGTGACGTCGTTGAATGCGCTGGTCCCCGCGAGCGGGTAAAGGATCGGGTTCAACAGGCCCACAGGCCCCTGCCCCGCCGCCGACCGGGCCTGGTTGACGACGGCCGCCACGGCTGCCCAGACCGGGCACGACAGGCTCGTGCCGCCTGCACCCATGCTCGTTCCGCCATCATAGATCAGCACACCCACGTCCGTCCCCGTGAACGGCAGGTACTTGGCACCGAGGTTCACGTTTGTCAGGTTGGAGTTCGAAATGGCCGCGACGTCGGGAACGCAGCGCATCGTCTGGCCCGCGAGCGCGGATCCGCCCGTCTGCCACGACGGCTTCGCGAAGTAGCTGCTGATGCCCCCGCCGCTGGCGCTTTGGTTGGTGCTGATCTCGTTCCAGACCGCCTCCCCGGAATAGGCCCAGTTCCCCGTGAAGCCGACGGTTGTGCCGCCGACACCCGTCACGCTCGGATCGGAGGCCGGATACTGGACTGCCAGGCGTGCGGTGGACAGGTATCCGCCGGATCCGCCCATCCCGCTCGGATTCGAGCCGCTGTCGCCGCTCGACGCCAGGATAGAGACCCCGGCCGACGCGAACATCGCGAACTGCTGTGCGTACGTCCGCAGGTAGGAGGACCCGTCATCGCCCTCTGTGTTCGTGTAGCTGAAGGAGATGACCGACATGTTCGGGTAGCTCGGCAGGTCGTTCCAGATCTGCGCCAGGCACTCGACCGTCCGCTGGGCGACGTAGAGCCGTATGCCCGCGCCCGGGGCCAGCGCGCCCGCCCACTCAACGTCCAGGCAGGATTCCAACGTCACGGAGCTCGACGGGTTGCTCACGGGTCCCCCGTCGACGTTGATCGACACGACGTTGGACGGCGTCTGCGCCACGTTCGCGGCAGTCCAGAACGTCGACAGCTCGCTGCTCAGCACCGGCGCCTCGCCCACGATCGCAATGATCTGGCCGCTTCCGGTCGCCGTCGCCGGAAAGTTGTAAGCGGCGGCAATGTTGTCCGGCGTCACAAAGACATGGCCCGTCACGATGTCATCCGGAACGGGCGAAGCCGCCGCGCTCACGTGGCGCAGGCGGAACTGGGGCTGAAGCTCGTTTACGCTCAGGATGACTCCGGCCAGGTCGGAGGGCACCGAGGGCTCCGAGACCGCGGAGGTGTATTCGCCGTCCGACACGGCCACCCTGGCGAGGCGCACGCCCAGGGCGCCGGCAACCTGGGCCGCGGTTCCCCGGACGAAGACCGAGGTATGCGAGCGGTCCTGGAGCGTCTGGGTGAATCCCTGCGCCGACAGCCAGGCCGCAACGCGGTCGTAGTCGACGCGCAGAGGCAGGAATCTCGCCTCCAATTCCGCGGGCGACACACGCGCGCCGGAGGCGACCAGGGCCTGAAGGCCTTCGAAGTCACGCATCCGCAGCGCCACGGAGAACGAAAAGGGCGCCGAGAGCTCGCCGGGCGTCAGGGCCGTGCGGACGATCCGCGCGCGCCCGATGGAGGCCCCGCCCGGATCCGGCAGCCTGACGGCGCCCTCCACGGCGCGCATTTCAGGCACGACCGCGCCCGCGCTCGGGGAAACGGCCGCCAGTCCCGCAACGAGGATGCCCGCAAGTGCTGATTTTACGCGGGCGATCATGGGAGGAGAGGAGCCAAGCCTACATGATTATCCTGAGCCCGTCATAGGCGAGAGCAAATCCCTCGGGCAGCAGGGAGTCGGCGGCGGCGTGCTCGGTCAGGTGGGTGAGGTGGGTGAGCCAGATGCGGCCTGCTTCCAGGGTCCTCCCCGCCTCGACGGCCTCGTCAATGGTCATGTGGGACGGGTGCGGCTGCGGCCGGAGCCCGTCCAGGATGACCGCGTCCGAGCCGCGGGCCAGCTCGACGGCCTCCCTGGGCAGGCGCTTGCAGTCGGTGTAATAGGCAAACCGGCGCCCGCTGCTCCTTTCGGTGAAGACGAGGCCGATCGTCTGGGCGCCGCCATGGGGAAGGAGCGTCGATTGGATGGTGCCCTGCGCCAGCTCCATGACGGCGGGCATCGCGGCAAGCTTGAACGCCGGGTATCCGCGGACGACCGGCCGCTCCATGATCGCATAGGGGTAGATCGCGAGCACCCGGGCCATCCCCTCCTCCGTCGTGTAGACCGTGAGCGCCCTGCCTCCGAGGAGGTCGCAGAACCGCCGCAGGTCGTCCATGCCCGCGATGTGGTCCGAATGGCCGTGCGTGAGGATGAAGAGGTCGAGCTTGTCCACACCCTCCTTGAGGCACTGGAGCCGGAACTCCGGCGCGGCGTCCACCTGGATGTGGAGCCCGTCCATGGCCACGTGGATCGATGCCCTCGTCCGCTTGTTGCGCGGATCCGCCGACAGGCAGACCGGGCAGCCGCATCCGATCATCGGCACGCCCTGGGAGGTGCCGCTTCCGAGAACGATCACTTCCATATTGGTAAGGACACACGATTGCCCCGCTCCCGCCCCATGGCACCAAAAAAAAGCGCCCCGGCCGCATGGCCGGGGCGCTTTGAATCAATTCTTCAGGGATCGATCAATAGTCCATTCCGCCGCCCGGGGGATGGGCGGGGGCCGAATCCTTCTTCTCCGGGATCTCCGTGATCATGCACTCGGTCGTGAGCAGGAGCCCAGCGATCGATGCCGCGTTCTGCAGCGCCGTGCGTGTCACCTTGGTCGGGTCAACGACGCCGGCCT
>CAZHPC010000176.1:0-5332 GCA_964534685.1 uncultured Opitutaceae bacterium | reverse complement strand
GCGGGATCACCTTGTAGCTGCGCCCCGATATGTTGAACCAGTTGATGTAGTTGCCGCCCATCGCGGCGGACAGGTCGTCGCCGATCTGCTGGAGGTTGAGCCCCAGCGCCGCCACCTTGTCGCGGTCGAGGACCACTTCCGACTGCGGCGCATCGAACTTCATGTCGATCTGGGTGAAGTAGAACCTCTTTGTCTCCATCGCCTTTGCCGCGAGCTGCTTGGCGAACGAGAGGATCTCCTGCGGGTCCGCGGTCGAGGTGAGGACGACCTCCACCGGGAACGTGCCGCCGCCGGGAAGCGCCGGCGGCTGAACCAGCTGGAGCTGGAGACCGGGTATCGCCGAGACCTTCGGCTGCATCTGGGCCAGCATGACCTTGATCGGGCGCTTCCTCAGTCCCCAGGGCTTCGCGACGAGCCCGGCGATGGACGTGCCCGGGGTGGTGAATTGGAAGCTGAAATCCGTGTCCTTGTCCGAGAAGTACGCCTCCTTCACGGCCGAGGCATACCGCACGTTCTGGTCCAGGGTCGAGTTGGAGGCCGTCGTGCCGATCCCGAAGATGATGCCCTGGTCCTCGGCGGGCGCGAGCTCGGCCGTGGAATGCGTGATCATGTAGACGCCCAGGAAGCTGATGACGGCCCAGACCACGTACACCGTTCCCCTGTTCGCGAGCGAGAATTCGAGCATCCCCGAATACGCGCGCTTTATCCGCTCGAAGGTGTGCGTCACCAGCTTGGCAAACCCCTTCTCGTCGTCGCCCGGCTTCAGCAGGTGCGCGCACATCATGGGCGACAGCGTCAAGGCCACGATTCCCGATATGACGACCGCGCCGGCGAGCGTGAACGCGAATTCCCTGAAGAGCGTGCCCGTGAGGCCTCCCTGCAGGCCGATCGGCGCATACACCGCCGCCAGCGTGATCGTCATCGCGATGATCGGGCCCACGAGTTCGCGGGCGCCGGTCAGCGCAGCCTCGGTGGGCGTCTTGCCCATGGAAAGGTGGCGCTCGACATTTTCGACGACAACGATCGCGTCGTCGACGACGAGGCCCACCGAAAGGACTACGGCAAGGAGCGTCAGCAGGTTAATCGTGAAGCCAAAGAGCTGCATCAGGAAGACGGCTCCCACGAGCGAGAGCGGTATCGCGACGACCGGGATCAGCACCGACCTGAAGGATCCGAGGAAGAGGAAGATCACGCAGACGACGATCATGAGCGTGTCGCCGAGCGTGTGGAAAACCTCGTGGATCGCGTCGTTGATATACGCCGTCGCGTCATAGGCCACTTTCGCCTGCATCCCTCCGGGCAGATCCTTCTGGATCGAATCCATCTCGACGCGCACCAGGCGGATGACATCCAGCGAGTTGGCCGTCGGCAGGACGTAGATCCCCATGCCCACGGCCGTCTCCCCGGAGAACCGCATGTCCGCGTCGTAGTCCTCGGCGCCGAGCTCGACGTCCGCCACGTCGCGCAGGCGCACGATCGCGTTGTTCTGCTGGCGGATGACCAGGTTCTTGAACTCCTCGACCGAGCGGAGATCTGTGTTGGCCGTCAGGGCGACCTGGGTCAGGTTCCCCTTGGTGTTGCCGAGGGCGCTCAGATGGTTGTTCGAGGCGAGGGCCGCGCTCACCTGTGAGGGGCTTATGTTGAAGGCCGCCATGTGATCGGGCTTGAGCCAGATGCGCATGGCAAACGTGCGCCCGCCCAGGATGTCCGCCCTCTGCACCCCGGGGACCGACGAGAGGCGCGGCTGGACCACGCGCACCAGGTAGTCCGTGATCTCGTTCTGGTGGAGGGTCTCGGACGCGAAGCTCAGGTAGGCCGACGCGAACTGCGAGTCGGCGGACTGGATGTTAATGGCCGGCACCTGCGCCTCGACGGGCAGGTTGCTGCGCACCTGGTCGACCTTGGAGCTGATCTCCGACAGCGCCTTGATGGGGTCGTAGTTGAGCTTGAGGCGGGCCGAGATGGTCGAGATGCCCTGCACGCTCGTGGACGAGAGGTAGTCGATCCCGTCCGCGGCGGCGATCGAGCGCTCGAGCGGTGTTGTGATGAATCCCCTCACAAGGTCCGCGCTTGCGCCGACGTAGACCGTTGTGACCGTCACGGTCGCATTGTCGTTGCGCGGGTACTGGCGCACGTTGAGCGTCCGGTACGCCTGAACGCCGGCGATCAGGATCACCAGGTTGACCACCAGCCCCAAAACGGGGCGGCGGATGAAAAGATCGGTTATCTTCATGGGGCTTCTGTTTTCTAAGCCCCCCTCACGAATCCCTCGGCTTCGGCGCAAGCTGCGCCATCGGCGCAATGTCGTTGTTGACCTTCACCGCACTGCCCGGCCGCAGCCGGAAGACGCCCGAGGTGACGATCGTGTCGCCTTCCTTGAGCCCCAAGGTGACCGCGACAAAGTCGCCCTTCTGCACGCCCAGACGGACGATCTGCTGCCTGACGACGAACTGATCCTCGTGCGTGGCTGGGTCCGTCTTCTTGTCGACGACGTACACGGTGTTGCCAAAGGGGGCGTAGAGGACGGCCGTCGCCGGGATTGTCAGCAGCTTGTTGACGACCGGCAGCTCGACCGCGACGTCGACGTACATTCCCGGATGGAGGCGGCCTGCCGCGTTCTGCAGGGTCGCCTGAACGCGCACGTTGCGGGTGGCGGCGTCGACGTCGGGATTGATCGCCGTTATCTTCCCTTCGATGGCGCCGTCCGCGATCGCGTCGCCGGAGAGCCTCACCGTGAGTCCGACCGCAAGCTGGCGAAGCTGGTCCTGCGGGACGTAGAAATCCACAAAGATGGGATCGAGCGCCTGGAGCGAAACCAGGGCGTCCCCGGCCTTCAGGTTCTGGCCCAGGTTCACCAGGCGGATCCCCAGCCGCCCGGAGAAGGGCGCCTTAATCGTCTTCTTCGCGATCGTGGCGCGGATGTTGTCGGCCGCAGCCTCCGCCTGCTTCGCATTGGCAGCGTCCGCGTCGAACTGCGACTGCGAGACCGTGGCCTTCGCAAGAAGCCCGCGGGTCCGCTCAAGGTTTACGCGCGTCAGGTCGACGGTGGCCTCGGCAGCGCGAAGCTGCGCCCCCTCGGCCGACGTGTCCTGCCTGACGAGCACCTCTCCCGCCTTGACCGAGCTGCCGGCCTCGAAGGCGATCTCGACGATCTTGCCGTCGAGTTCGGCGGCAACGGTGACGCCCTGCACGGCGGAAAGAGAACCGACGGAGGTGAGCGTCTCCTGCCAGGTCTCCTGCTTGACCTCGGCCGTGGACACCGCCTCGAGGGGTATGACGGCCTTCATGTGGATCAGCGTGTTGATCTGCAGGAATTTGATCCCGCCGATCAGAACAACGAGGCCCAGAAGGCCGAGAATGATGATGAAGCGTTTCATTGTCTTGTGAGGTGGGTGGCAGTTTCGCTGTCGGGCTGCGAGGCGCTCGTCGGAGAATCCGAATGCGCCTCGATGTGCGCCGCGGCTGGCAGCCCGGCGACTTTGTTGAGGAGGCGCACGAGCGTCTTGCGCTCGTGTTCAGTCAGCGAGGCCATCTGCGCCGCCATCTGCTTGAAATGTCCCGGCAGGACCTCCCTGAGGGTCGAATGGCCCTTCGGGGTGAGGTGCACCAGCATCATCCTGCGGTCGCCCGAGTCGTGCTCCCGGGTGACGAGGCCGTCCCTCTCGAGCGTGTCGACGAGACCCGTGATCGTCGCCCGCGTCACCCCCGCCTTCTCAGCGAGGTCGGCGGGCGTCTGCGGGAGCGGCTTTCCGCCGATCTTGTCGTAGAGGAGCATCATCACCGTGAAGCGCCCCGGCGACATGTTGTGCTCGCTCAGGAAGGCCTCGCTGCGGCGGTAGGCCTCATCTCCGGCCCGAAGGAGGTTCAGGTACGCCTCGCACGCCGAAGGGTCCAGGTCCGGATGGAGCCGGACGGCCTCCAGGATGCATTCGTAGCGTGGAAGATCCTTTAGCATCAGGAGCGGCATTGGGTTTTGGCGTCGTGGGAATCCTTGACGAAAGTTGGGTAGTTAGGAAGCTAATCATCCTAAAATCAAGTTGGAAATTCGTCAAAGAATACCGGTGTTCCGGTACCGGCAAGACCTCGTGCCGCGCCTAGGTTCCCATCGACTGCGCCGCGGCCGTTACGGCTTCAGCCGTAATCCCCAGCTCCTTATAAATTACTTGGGAAGGGGCACTTAGGCCGAACCTGTCGATGCCGACGATCCTGCCGTCAAGGCCCACGTACTTGCGCCAGAGCGCGCTGACGCCCGCCTCGACGGCTACGCGTCTGCGGCACGTTCCGGGCAGTATGCTCTCCCTGTACTCCGCGGACTGCCTGTCAAAGATCTCGAACGAGGGCACGGACACGACACGCGCGCCGGGTCCAAGCACCTTTGCCGCTGCAAGCGCGAGCTGGAGCTCGCTGCCCGAGGAAAGGAGGATGATGCTCAGGGGCGCCGTCTCCTGAAGCGCAACGTATGCCCCCTTCAGCACGCCGGCCCTTCGCACGTGAGGCGGGATCTCGTTGAGGACCGGCACCGCCTGGCGGGTGAGCGCGATCAGCGTTGGGCCATTGGTGCGCTCCAGCGCGGCGGCAAAGGCGCCGGCCGTCTCCTCGGGATCGGCGGGCCGGATGACCTCCATGTTGGGGATCAGCCTCAGGGCCGAGATCGTCTCGACCGGCTCGTGGGTCGGTCCGTCCTCGCCGACGCCGATCGAGTCGTGCGTGTAGATGTAGACGACGGGAAGCTTCGAGAGGGCAGCAAGCCGCATCGCCGGCCTCGAATAGTCCGCAAAGACGAGGAACGTCGCGATCGAGGGGCGGAACAGGCCGTCGTACGCGACCCCGTTGGCGATCGCCGCCATCCCGTGCTCGCGGATGCCGAACCGGATGTTCCGGCCGGAGCGGTTCGTCGGGTCGAAATCCCTGTCGGCCGCGATGTAGTTGAGCGTGGACCCGTAAAGGTCCGCACATCCGCCGATCAGGAGCGGGAGTTCGGCGGCGATGGGCTGGAGCACGTCGCGTCCCGCGGCACGTGTGCCGCCCAGCTTAACGTCCGGCGCAAAGAGGGGGATCTTTGTCAGGAGATGGGCCGCGCTCGGCCTTGAGCCCGCTGAGTCGAGGAGCGCCGCCTTCTCGGGATTCGCGTCCCGCCAGGCCTTGTAGATTTTGCCCCAGCGCCTGTGGGCGCGGACGAGCCTGCGCTTGTGCTCGGCAAAATACGCGCGCACGTCGTCGCTTACGAAGAAGGGCTCGGGCGGAAGGCCGAGTCCCGCGCGAGCGGAGTCGGCGAATTTCGCCCCGCCTTCGCCGTGGCCCTTCTGGGTGCCCTGCACCTCGGGGATGCCCT
>CAZHPC010000175.1:0-5370 GCA_964534685.1 uncultured Opitutaceae bacterium | reverse complement strand
TGCGACCTGAACTGCGGCACCACCTACAACGAACTTCCCGTGGCCGTGCGCGCTGGGCTGATCACCGAGGCGGAAATCGACACATCGCTCCGCCGGCTCCTCACTACGAAGTTCAAGCTCGGGCTCCTCGACCCACAGGAGGATGTGCCGTGGTCCGGCTTCACAACGGAGATCCTCGACTGTCCGGCGCACCGGGAGTTGGCCCGCGCGGCGGCGGTTGAGTCGGTCGTCCTCCTCAAGAACAACGGCGTGCTGCCGCTGCGGCCCGACCACGAAAGCATCTTGGTGACCGGTCCGACCGCCGCCAACACCACGGCCCTGATTGGCAACTACTACGGCTTTTCCCCGCGGCTCGTCACGATCGCAGAGGGTATCGTAGCGGCCGCCGCCGAGGGCTGCCGGACGGTCTACCGCACAGGCTGCCCGCTCTTCGGTCGGATGGCTCCGGGCGTCAATTACACGTACTCAACCGCGGCCGAGTCTGAGCTCACCATCGCCGTCGTCGGCCTGGATCCCTCGCTCGAGGGCGAGGAGGGCGACGCTGTCGCCTCTCCCACCGGTGGCGACCGGGAAAGCATCGAGCTGCCTGCGGTTCAGCGCGACTTCCTCATCGAGTTGCGCAAGAACGCGCGCAAGCTCGTCGTGGTGGTCACCGGCGGATCGGCCGTCGCCATCCCCGAGATTCACGAACTCGCCGATGCCGTCCTCCAGGTGTGGTATCCGGGCTGCGAAGGCGGGACCGCCGTTGCCGACGTCCTTTTTGGCCGCACCTCCCCCACGGGCAAGCTGCCGATCACGGTCCCGCGTCGCACGGCAGATCTCCCCGCATTCTCCGATTACAGCATGCGCGGCCGCACCTACCGCTTCACCGAGATTGAGCCGCTTTATCCGTTCGGCTTCGGTCTGACCTATAGTAGGGTGGACTATGGCCCGCTCGCTGCCAGCGCCCAGACTCTGTCCTCCACCGGGCAGGTCACCGTGCGCGCGACCCTGACCAACCGCGGCACGTTCTGCATCTCCGAGGCGGTCCAGTGCTACGTCGTGCCGCCGCGCGATTGGCCGGAGGCGCCACGGTCGACTCTTGTCGACTTCCAGAAAATTGCCCTTGCGCCGGGCGAGAGCCAAACCGCGGAATTCATCCTGCCGGCCGCGGCCTTCGCCCAGACCGACGCGGCCGGCCGTAAGGTCCATCACCCCGGTCGGTATGGGGTGGTCATCGGTTCCGCCTCGCCCGGGCCGCGCGCCCAGGCGCTCGGAGCCCCCGCCCCGGCGGGCGGCACCGTCACCCTCGTTTGACGCCGTCCAGCGCGCCCCCCGTGAGTGCTCTTGTCTTGGATCGGTGCAGGGTGCTCGCCCTGTGGGACACTGATCTGGCTGATAGCCTCGACCCGCACGATGTGCGCATCAACACCATCGGCGCCTTTGTTTGCGCCTCAACGCCGAAGCCCACGACCGTCAAGGTGCAGATTGAACTTGGATAGTCTTCCTTCCCCACTCGGAAACCCATGACCGCCCCCGCCGACAAGCTGTCCTTCGTCGAAAAAGCCGGCTACAGCGCCACTGATGCGGCTGCGAACTTCGTCTTCCAGACGATGATCCTGTTCCAGCTGAATTTCTACACGGACACGTTTGGCCTGACGGCGAGCGCCGCCGCCGCGATTCTGCTTTGGCCGCGGCTCTGGGACGCGTTCTTCGACCCCATCATGGGCGTGCTGGCGGATCGCACGGAGACCCGCTGGGGCAAGTTTCGCCCCTGGGTGCTATGGACCGCGGTGCCATGGTGCGCCGCCATGATCCTGGCCTACACGACGCCCCGCGGCTGGAGTGCGGTCGCCCTTGTCGCCTACGCCGGCATCACCAACACGCTGCTGATGACGCTCTATTCAATGAACAACATGCCGTACTCCGCGCTTGGAGGCGTGATGACGGCGGACCTGACGGAGCGCGCAAAGCTCAATTCTTTCCGGTTCATCGCGGTCAATATCGCGCAGTTCATCGTCGGCGGCTTCACCCTCCCGCTCGTGGCCAAGTTCGCAGTCGGCCACGACCGGCAGCATGGCTGGCAGATGACCATGTCCGTCTGGGCTCTCGTCTGCCTCGGGCTCTTCCTTATCACCTTTACCACCACCCGCGAGCGCATCAAGCCCGTCGTCCAGACGAGGTCCTCGCCGAAGGAGGACTTTGCCAAGCTCATCCGTAACCGGCCATGGCTGGTCATGGTGGCCATGACCTTCGTGCACTTTGCCATCCTCTCATTCCGCGGCGGCGCGCTCTTCAACTACTACCACCACTACGCCGACAAGGCCGCCATGTTCGACGCGCTCGAGAAGCTCGGCCTCACCGCCGCCCCGCTGGCCTCAGGCGCCATCGCGCCGGGCGGTCTGCTCGAGATGCTCGGCTACATCGTCCACGGCACACGCACCGACCTCGCCGCATCCAATGTCGCCGACGTGTTCAACAGCATCGTCAACATCCTGGGCACCGCGACGACCATCGTCGTGCTGGTGCTGTCGCCCTCGCTGGCGCGCCGTTACGGCAAGAAGGCCGTGGCCGTCGCCGGCTTCGGCCTCTCCGCGGTGAACGCCGCTGCCTTTTACACGCTGGCCCCCGGCAACGTCGGCGGCATGTTCGTGCTCACGATTCTCGGCTCCGTCGTCTACGCTCCCACCATCCCGCTGATCTGGGCCATCTACGCCGACGTCGCAGACTACTCCGAGTGGCAGACGGGACGGCGCTTTACTGGCTTGGTCTTCGCCACCATCGGCTTCGCCCTGAAGGCCGGCCTTGCCGTCGGTTCCGCCTCGTTCCTCTGGATCATGACACTTCTCTACGGCTATGAAACCACGGCGCCCGCCGCCGCCGCCGCCGTCGCCGGGTACCGCGCGTGCTGCGGCCTCGTCGTCGGACTGCTCTTCGCCGGTTGCACCTTGCTGCTGATCGTCTACCAGCTTGGCCGCGACCGCACGCTGCAGATGGCCGGGGAACTCGAGGCCCGCCGCCGGGCCGTCCCAGCCGCCTGATTTCGGCACGGCAGCCCGTCGAGCGGCGGAGTCAACAGAGCCGGAATCGTCTGGTCGATTCCGTCAATCGCGGTGGCGAAGGAGAGGAGCGCGTTCGAGACGAGGGAGCGGCGTCTGGACCGGCGCGGCCAACGCAAGGAGTGGGACAAACTGACAAAGGCGGAACAGATTCATGGCAGCGTGAGGTTAGTGGGGGAGATCGCCAAAGGGTGGGCCGTATCAGTTTCCGGAAGGAGCCGGTGTCTGCTCTTCTTATAGCCCAAACCGGTTCCGTGTGGAGGTGAGCCCCTTCCAGCTAGTTCGAGCCGGCCCGGGCCGGAACGAAGAAATCCAAGGTCACGGTCTCGGCCATCTTCCGGTAGCCCATCATGGTGGGATGCAGATGGTCCCCGGAATCATAATCGGGAAGCAGCAGGGTGGGATGTGCGGGGTCCCGGAGCGCGGCATCGAAGTCGAGGACCCGGTCGCACGGTGCGGCCTCGCGGATCCATCGGTTGATCGCCTGCCGGTCGGTCTCAATGTCCGGCGTCGAATACCACTTGGCGCCGGCAAAGGGCGTGATGGTGGCCAGGGCCACCTTTATGCCGCGCGCGTGGCAGGCCGAAAGGACCTGCTGATAGCCGGCAATGATGTCCTTCGCGCTGGCAAAGGGCTGTCCCGTTTCCATGGCCTTGATTCGCGTGCCGAGATCGTTGACCCCGAGCTGCAAGATCAGCCATTTCACGCCTGCCTGGCCGAATACGTCCCGCGACAGGCGCGAAAGTCCCGCCGGTCCCAGCCCCGGTTGCAGCAGGCGCCCGCCGCCGATCCCAAGGTTCAGGACCGAGACGCCAGCGGTTGCCGGGTCCGTCCGAAGGCGCTGGGACAGGTCGTCCGTCCAACGCGTATTCTGATCCGGCTGGCACCCTTTCCCGTCGGTGATGGAATCTCCGAGGCAGACGACCGAGGCTCTTCCTTTCCCGCTGCCCCAGGCCTCGATGCCACTCAGGAAATACCAGTGCACGATCTTTGTCGCTCCGGGAAGGTTCTCGTCGGCCGGGTCGGACCCGAGCTTGAGGTAGGAGGTGGCACGGGAACCGGGATGGCCCGCCAGCCGTGCCGGCAGGCTGATCACCCGGGCCGTGATGGCCAAATCGGCGTGAGCGGGTGCGGGGAAAACCAAAGGATCGGAAATCGAAACCGATTCAGGGGGTACGCTCACCCTCGCCGCGCCGCCAAACATCACGGGGCGGTCGGAATCCCTGCGAAGCCTCCCGCCGGCCTCGGCAATCGCAATACGTACATCCTCCAGCACCAGAGGCTCCGTGCCGTACTCGTTGGAAAGGCCTAGCCGCACCGTTTCCACCCCAGTCGAAATCCGAACGACCTGTCTCAGCACAATGCCCTTTCCTGCAAGAAGCTCCGGTGCCGCACCCTCTTCCAGATTTGCGGTGGCCCACACGCCGACCCACCGGTTGGGGGTCGTGCAACCCATGCCGATGAAGGCCACCAGCGACAATAGGAAGATGAGGATCAGGGGCATGCGGTGTTTTTCCGCAGGGGGCTTACGCATGGGGAAGAGCACAGGTGCAGGGTTTCCAAGGCCAATGGCGAGGGTGTCAACCTCCACACCAAGTCCGGCGATTTGACAACCGCGTATCGTTGGGACCATCCCGCGGAGTAAAGTGGAAATGCATTGCGCAAGACAACAGCAGGTTGGTCCAGAATAGTCTATTGTTAGACCTATGAAGGTTTTGTTAGAGGGGCATTAGGTCACCTACACCTTGGTCCAGACCAAGAGACAGTGCTTTCGTAAGTATTACCCTGCAGTCACGGGCGCTCCAGCGGCCGCGATTGTATTACCCTACCAACCCGTAGAACACCAACGTATGAAGACCTCGTCAAAACTGGCGTTGGCCGTCGCCGTTATGGCAGCCGGCTGGATAGTCGGAGCTTCGGCCCAGCAAGCCGCTCCTGCGCCTCAGACTACAAAGGATGATCAAAAGCAGATGGTTCCGGGCAAAACCAACACGGCGGATGTTTCCGCTGTGTCGGATGACCAGACCTACGTACTCTCCCCCTTTGAGGTCAGCTCGACTAAGGATACCGGGTATGCAGCGACCGAAACGCTTGCGGGAACCCGAATCCGCACGGACCTTAAGGATGTCGCCTCAGCCATCCAAGTCGTCACGCCGGCATTCCTGCAGGACATCGGCGCCCACAACAATTTTACACTGCTCCAGTACACGACCAACTCCGAAGTGTCCGGCACCCTCGGCACCTACCTCGGCCAGGGTAACGGTACGACGGTCAACGAGACGAACAATCTCCGCGATCCGGAGAGCGCCCAGCGCATCCGCGGATTGGCCGC
>CAZHPC010000174.1:0-5649 GCA_964534685.1 uncultured Opitutaceae bacterium | reverse complement strand
TGGCGCTCATCTTCCTGGTCCTCGCCGCGCAGTTCAACAGCTTCCGCGACCCGCTTGTCATCCTCGGGGGCTCCGTCCCGCTGGCGGCGTTCGGGTCGGCGATCTTCATGTTCCTGAAGTTCCCCTCGCAGAACGTGCCGTTCTTCACGGACGGGTGGACGACCACGTTCAACATCTACTCGCAGGTCGGCCTCGTGACCCTCGTGGGACTGATCGCCAAGAACGGCATCCTCATCGTGGAGTTTGCGAACAAGCTGCAGCTCGCGGGCAGGCCGAAGCTGGAGGCCGTCCATGATGCGGCGCTCACGCGGCTGCGGCCGATCCTCATGACGACGGTCGCGACGGTGGCCGGCCACTTCCCCCTGACGCTCGTGACGGGCGCCGGCGCGGCGGCCAGGAATTCCATCGGCCTCGTCCTCGTGGGCGGCCTCTCCATCGGGACGTTCTTCACGCTGTTCGTGATGCCGGCCATCTATATGCTCGTCGCCAAGGACCATTCAAAGGACCGGGCCAAGGAGGCCGCCATCCGGGCACCCGAGGGCGATCTCACACCGGCGCAAGCATGAAACACCCCATCCTAGCATCTGCCTCGCTCCTTATTGCGTGGGGCTCTGCCATCGGCTCGCCGACGGCGCCCCTTGCCGAGCTGCCCTCGCCGCTGGACCTCAAGGGGGCGATCGGCTACGCGCTCGACCACAACTTCGCGATCCTCCAGGCTCGCGAGACGATACGCCTCCAGGAGGGGGTGATCGTCCAGGTCCGCAGCCAGCAGATACCGAACATCTCCGCACAGGGGCAGTACGAGAGGAACGCGGCGGCGATCTCGCAGATCTACCCGCCGTCCAGCAGCCTCTGGGCCGTCGAGTTCAAGGCCACGCAGACGCTCTTCGCCGGCGGCGGCGTGATGTCGTCGATCAGGGGCGCAAAGCTGACGCGCGACGCGGCGGCCTACGACCTGCAGACCGCCATCGACACGGCGCTTCTGGACGTGCGCACGAAGTTCTACAACGTGCTCCTCGCGCGGGACAAGATCAAGGTGGAGGAGGAGAACGTCCGGCTCTACGAGCACCAGCTCGAGGACACGAAGAACCAGTTCGAATCCGGGACGGTTTCAAACTTCGAGGTCCTGCGCGCAAAGGTGTTCCTTGCGAACGCCCAGCCGAACCTGATCACGGCGCGCAACGCCTACCGAATCGCGGTCGAGCAGCTTCGCCAGTCGCTCGGCGCGACGGGATCCGCGGCGTTTCCGGAGGTCGTCGGCAGCCTGAACTTCACGCCTGAGAACTATGACTCCGACGGAGCGCTCGCGTCCGCCCACGAGCACCGGCCCGAAATCCGGAAGCTCGAGAAGGCACAGGCGGCCAGCGAGGAGTCGGTGAAGACCGCGCGGGCGAACTATTACCCCAGCATCCAGGCGTTCGGATCCTACCAGTGGGACGGATTCAGTTTCGTGTCACCCGCTCTCGGAAGCGTGTCCGCCAACGGCTGGACCTACGGGCTGCAGTCGACGTGGGCCATCTTCGACGGCCGGGCGACCGAGGGCAAGGTGCGCCAGGCGAAGTCCCAGGTGGAGCAGGCGCGCCTCGCCAAGGCCTCCGAGGAGCTGGAGATCGACGTCGAGGTGCGCCAGGCCCTCTCCTCCCTCCAGGAGGCCGGGGAGCTGGTCTCGGCGGCGGTGAAGGTCATCGACCAGGCCGAGGAGGCGCTCCGGCTTGCCGACGCCAAGTTCCACGCGGGATCCGCCACGCAACTCGATGTCCTCACCTCGCAGGTCTCGCTGGAGCAGGCGAAGACCGACCAGCTCACGGCCAACTACAATTACCTCGTTGCCCTCGCCAACGTCAGAAAGGCCATCGGACTGAGCGATGCCCTGGTGATGCCCTAAGGAGCGTCCCGGGTCTAAACTGGCGGACCCTATCCGGCGAGGCCGCATGCAATGAGAGCCAAGCGCATCCTTCTCATTCTGGTTGGCGCGGTCGCCGTCGCACTCGTATTGGCCGGCGCTTTGGCTCTGGCGCCTGCCGTGCAGACGTGGGCGGTGCGGACGGCGATAGCCAGGGGCGGAGGGCCCGTGACCGCGGTCGACCGGCTGGCCGTCGGGATCAACCGGGCCTCGGTCAAGGGGATGCGGGTGGAGGTCTACGAAGGGGTCCTCGTCATTCCGGAGGCCGATGCGGAGCTGGCGGTCGTGCCGGCCCTGCTCGGACGGGGCTACCGCTTCACAGGCCTTTCGGCTAGAGGCTGGACGCTCGATCTCACGCGCTCGCACGCCGCCGGCCCGGGTGCGGTCGCCGGCGGATACCCCTGGCTCGCGCGCGCCGTCAGCGGCGCGCTTTCGGCGTTCGGCGCGCGCGCTGACGTTTCGCTCGACGGGGTTAACCTCGAGGGGAACGTCGTATTCCCGGATGAGTCGGGGCGACCGGCCGGGACCGTCCACGTTGTGATCACCGGCGGAGGGCTCGGCCAGGGGCGAGACGGGCGCTTTCTCTGCACGGCGACGGCTGTCGTGAGCGATGTGTCGGCCGCCGTTTCGTCGGTCGGCGTGCAGGCGACGCTCACGGTGGCCATGGGGCCGTCCGGGGCCATCACCCGGGCCGATCTCAAGGCGGACGCAAAAGCCAGCGGGCGGCAGTTCCCCAAGGGCATAGGCCTCGCCTGTACGGCGTGGGTCGCGCGCGACGGCAGCCGGGCGTCCTACTCGGTGTCGCTCATCCGCGGGTCCGAGACGGTCGCTCAATTTGACGCAGCGAGCCCGGACGGCTCCCTCAAGATGGCGGGTTCGTGGCGCCTGAACCTTAGGGACACGGACCTGACGCCGTTCACCCTTGGGCGAAGCCTGCCTGCCTTCTATGCGGCCGGGGAGGGCGCCTACGGGGTCGACCCCTCGACGGGCGACGTCCACGCTTCGGGCAAGCTCAAGGCCTTCGCGGACAGGCTGGGGGTCGTGGCCAAGGACCTTGCCCCACTGGGCCGCGTCGAGCTGCTCGCCGATTTTGACGTGGCCCGCGTAGGCGAGTCGCTTCGGGTCGCCCGCCTGGAGACGAGCCTGGCGGGCGCGACACCGGCAATGTCGGTGAGGGCGCTCCAGTCGTTCGAATACAATCCCTCGACGGGCGAGCTCAAGGTTGCCGATCCTGCGGGAGACCTCGTCGGTGTCCTCATTACGGGCGTGCCCCTCTCATGGCTTAAGGGCGTGCTGCCGCGGATCGACATGAGCGGCGGCGACCTGCAGGGCGAGTTCGTGATGCGCGCTGAGGACGGCCGCCTTGTCCTCAGGACGAAGACGCCGCTCACGGCGGCGGGCGTGACGCTATCGGCATCCGGGCGCCCCTTGGCCTCGGGGCTGCAGCTGTCGGCGTTCGTGCTGGCCGACTACGCTCCGCAGGGATGGCAGTTCCAGCTGGCCCCGTTCAAGGTGCGCAGCGACGGGATCAGGATCGTCTCGCTCGAGGCGAGGTTTGGGAGGCTCGCCGGCGCCGGCCGGGCGGTCAAGGCGGCGGGATCGTGGAGCGCCTCGTTGCCGGCCCTCCTTTCGCAGCCGTGTGCGGCCTCGCTTCCGAGGCTCACGGGCGGCGATGCCAGCGGAAGCTTTGAGGCAAGCCTCGACGCCACGCGCGAGGTGCGCGTGAAGCTCGAACTGGCGAATCTTGCTCCGGCCGCCGGATCCTCCGCCGTCCTGCCGACCGTTACCTCCGAGATCCGTGCGGATTTTGAGGCGGACGGGCGCTTGAGGTTTGGGATCCCGATTCACATGGACTATGGGACGCGCGTGGCGGACCTCGCATTGACCGGTTCGCTGTCACCGGACTCGAAGGGGCGTTTTCTTGACGCGACGCTGGAGGGGACCAGGTTCATTCCCTCGGACCTGCCGGCGATCGTGGCGCTCTGCGGCCGCGACAGTCCCGAGTCGCCCGCGCAGGCGGCCGCGCCGCGTCTTCCGCCCTCCGTCCCGTTCTGGCCATCCGTACGCGGGAGCGTTCAGCTCAAGGTGGAGGCTATCTCGCTCCCGAACGTCGAACTGCGCGACATCCGCGGAACGCTCACGGTTGACGAGGACTCCCTCACTCTTGCGGGCGGGTCCGCGAATTTTGGAGACGCGAGCGCCTTGCGTCTTGACGGCGTGCTCGAGTTCGCGCGTGAGGCCGCGCGACCCTACGCGCTCCGGGCGACGGTGGCCCTGGATCATCTTGATTCCGCTCCGCTCTTCCGGGCGATAAACCCGGACAAGCCCCCCGCGATCGAGGGGCGGTTCGACATCACGGGCCAGCTGACGGGAAGCGGGGAGGGCCTGCAGGACATTCTGGAGGGCGCGCAGGGCGACCTGAAGCTCTCAAGCAAGGACGGGAGGTTTAGGGCGCTCCAGACGGACATCATCGAGTCCGTGAAGCAGGTCCCGTCCAAGCTTGTCGGCGCCCTGGACACGGTAAGCTCGCTCTTCGGAAAGAAGTCCGAGAATTTCGGCACCGCGCTGGTTGAGTCCGCGAAGGAGATCTCCGAGATCCACTACGACCAGATGGGCATCTCGGTGGAGCGCGGCCCCGACATGGACCTGCGCCTGACGGAGTTCACGCTGATCGCCCCTGAGGAGCGCCTGGCGGGCAACGGGACGATTGCCCACGCCGAGGGGGTCCCGATCCGAAACCAAGCGCTTTCGGTGGACCTTGAGATGGGCGCACGGGGACACCTCGCCAGGATCCTGGACCTGGTGGGCCTTCTCAAGGAGGGCCAGGACGCGCTCGGATACCGGCAGCTCAACCAGCCGATCCATCTCGGAGGATCGCTCCGGAACATCGACCAGAGCCAGTGGAGGGAAATGCTGATCCAGGCGTCGATAAGAAAGGGGGGCGGTTTGTTTGACAAACTCCTCGGTAGGTGAAAATTTCCAAGGGATTCATGAGAAGGCGATCCACGCTGCCGCTCTGGATCGAAATCCCGGCAGTGTTCTTAGCGAGGGTGCTCTACCGTGCTAAGGTGCTTGGCGTAGGCCACGTGCCGGCGGCGGGCGGAGCAGTTGTGATCGCCAACCACCTCTCCTATGTGGACGCGTTCGTTCTGCAACTCGTTTGCCCGCGCCCGCTTCGATTCGTCGCCTACAAGGCGCCCGACATCCCCAAGCTCCTGTCGTGGATTTCGAGGATCGCGGGGGCAATCGAGGTCTATCCCGGAAGCGGCCCGCAATGGCAGGACGACGCGATAAAGGCCCTGGAGCGGGGCGAGCTCGTATGCTTCTTCCCCGAATGGGTGGTTTCGCGGACGGGCCAGCTAATGATCCTGCACAGCGGGTTTGAGCAGGTCGCCAAGAGGGCGAGGGTCCCGGTTGTCCCCGCGGCCCTCGACGGTCTCTGGGGATCCGTGTTCTCCTTCGCAGGGAACAGGTACCTTTGGAAATCCCCGCGCCTGCTGCCGACGCCCGTGTGTGTGGCGTTTGGGGAGGCGATCCCGCACGAGCGCGCGGACTGCGCCTCCGCGCGGCGCTCGCTGATGGAGCTCGGGACCCTGGCGTTCGCCGAGAGGCCCGTGCTTCGCAGGCACATTGGGCGCGAGATCGTGCGTGGCCTCGCCCGCCGCCCGAGCACACCGGCCCTTGTCGACCGCACTTCAGGGCGCAGGGTGCTCACGGCGGCCCAGCTGATCGCGGCCGCCGCCGCG
>CAZHPC010000173.1:0-5718 GCA_964534685.1 uncultured Opitutaceae bacterium | reverse complement strand
ACTTCGTAAGGGAGGGCCTCACGATCGGCGGCTGGGTGGCCATGTGGCGGCCCCTTGAGATCTACCTGTACGACTGGTGGCCGCTCTTCGAGGAGCGCCGCAGGTTCGACCTGCTGTCCCAGATCAAGGTGCGGATCGTGATGCCGAAGGACAAGGGCGTGACGGGCGAGGCGCAAAGGGCGGCGGCCTGAGCCGGCCCGGGGGTCACGCGGTCAAACGCGTGCCGGTGGCGCCATCAAGCGCCGTGGAAAGGCCGGAGGGGCATGTGATGACGGCGAAACCCCCGCGCTGCTCGACAAAATGAATGCACGCCTCGACCTTCGGAAGCATCGACCCAGGCTCGAATTGGCCCTCGGCGATGTAGCGCCTGGCGTCGGCCACGCTCATCGTGTCGATCGCCCGCTGTCCGGGCTTGCCGAAGTCGAGGCAGACCTTCTCCACCGCGGTCGATATCATGAGGACGTCCGCGTCGATCTGCGCTGCGAGAACGGCAGAGGCGAGGTCCTTGTCGATCACGGCGGCCACGCCGCTCAGGATCCCCTTCTCGTCGGCCACGACCGGGATCCCGCCCCCGCCCGCGGCAATCACGACGTAGCCGCCCGTCACGAGGTGCCGGATGGCCCCGGATTCGATGATGCGGACGGGGGCCGGCGACGGCACGACGCGGCGCCAGCCGCGGCCCGCATCCTCGAGCATCCGCCACTTGTCGACGCGCGTCCGCTCCTCGGCCTGCGCCTTCGTGTAGAATTCGCCGATCGGCTTGCTCGGCCTCGCGAACGCCGGGTCGTCCCTATCCACGAGCGTCTGCGTCACGATCGCCGACACCGATTTTGAGAGTCTGCGGCGGCGAAACTCGTTCTCGAGCGCCTGCTGGATCTGGTAGCCGAGCGCGCCCTGGGTGTCCGCCACGATGGAATCGAGCGGCACCTCGTGCAGGATGCCGCGGGAATGCTCGCTGCGCAGGAGGATGAAACCCACCTGGGGCCCGTTGCCGTGGGTGATCACGATGCGGTGGCCCTGCTCCAGCATGTCCGTGATGTGGCGGACGGTCTCGACAACCGCCGCGTACTGGTGGGCCACGCTCTGGTGGCGCGCATCCTTGATGAGTGAGTTGCCGCCTATGGCTATGACGAGGGTCTTCACGTGGGTATCCCCTGCCGGGTCTTATTGGTGAGGCACTTGCGCGGCCCGTCGTCAATCTCGGAGACTCCGTTGGACAAAATATGCACAGCCTTCGGCAAGACCTGGGTAGAGCCCCCGGGGGCTTGGTGAGAGGATACTTACGAGACCTTCACCCGCCAGCCTGGCATGAAATCCGCCTTCCATTTCCTCACCGACGCCCGGCTCAAGGACGAATTGAGCCGGTGCGTCTCCTGCGAGGAGAAGCCCTGCCAGGTGGCCTGTCCTGCCGACTGCTCGCCGGCTGACTTCATCATGGCGGCCGGCGGCGGCGCAAAGTCCGACATCCGCCGGTCCGCCGCGATGATCCTTCGCGCCAACCCGCTAGGCGGCGTTTGCGGGGCCGCCTGCCCGGACACCTTCTGCATGAAGGCCTGCTCGCGCACGCTGTTCGACCGGCCTATCGAGATCCCCGCGGTCCAGGCCGCGATCGTCGAAAGGGCGAAGAAGCACGGGCTGCGCCCGCCGCCGCCCGTTGCCCGCAACGGGATGAGGGTCGCCGTCATAGGCGCGGGCCCCGCGGGACTGAGCGCCGCGGGCGTCCTCGCGCAGCGCGGCTACCGGGTCACCGTCTTTGAGAAGGGCCGCCAGCTCGGGGGCATGATGAACCTCATCCCGGGCTTCCGGCTGCCGAAGAACATCGTGCGCACCGACGTCGCTTTTGTCCGGGCGCTGGGGGCGATCGACTTCCGCCGCAGGACGGCCGTGTCCGACCCGGTGAGGCTGCTGAAGAGGTTCGGCGCCGTCATTGTCAGCGCCGGGCTCGGCGAGCCGATCCTTCTCGGCATTCCCGGCGAGGGGCATGTCGTGCCGTGGCAGCGGTTTCTCCAGCAGCGCGGCAGCGTGCGCGTCGCCGGAAAGCGGGTCGCAATCCTGGGCGGAGGGGCGGTCGCCGCGGATTGCGCGACCACGGCGGCCCGACGCGGCGCCGCCTCGGTCGAACTTGTCTACCGGCGGCGGCTGCGGGACATGCCCGTGACCTCCTACGAGCGCCGGATGCTCCTCGAGCACGGCGTGGAGATCTCAACCTGCATGAAGCCGCTCGCGGTTGTCCACGAAGGAGGGCATGTAAGGGGCCTTCACCTCGTCCGCCAGACCCTGCCCCGGGGCAGGGCTCCAAGGCCCGGCAACTTTGTCGCCAGCGCAAAGGAGCCGCCGGCGCTGCGGGAGTTCGACGTCGTGATCTCCGCCATCGGCAACCATGCGGCGCTCCCCACCGACCCGGCCACGGGGGTTTTCTACGCGGGCGACATCGTCCTGGGCTCGTCCACCGTCGTCGAGTCGGTGGCGAGCGGAAAGAACGCCGCGCGGCAGGCCGACGCGTTCCTGCGCGGCGAGCCGGTCCCGAAGATCGCGGACCGGGCCAAGAGCCGCGTGCTGCTGACGCCGGCCGACCCGATCCCGGTCCCGCTCGAGACCGACTTCTTCGGCCGCCGGATTCTCTCGCCGCTGCTGCTGTCGGCCGCGCCCCACACCGACGGCTACTCCCAGATGCGCGCCGCCTACGCCTCGGGCTGGGCCGGCGGCGTGATGAAGACCGCCTTCGACAACGTGCCGATCCACATTCCGGGCGACTACATGTTCGTCCTCGGCCGCTCGACCTACGGGAACTGCGACAACGTCTCCAGCCATCCGCTCGACCGCGTGTGCCGGGAGGTCGAGCGGCTTGTCAGCGGGTTTCCCGACCGCCTGACCATGGCCTCGACCGGGGGTCCGGTGACCGGCTGCGACGAGGGCGACTGCGCCTTCTGGCAGTCGAACACCCGCAAGCTCGAGGACGCCGGCGCGATGGGGGTCGAGTACAGCCTCTCCTGCCCGCAGGGCGGGGACGGCACGAACGGCGACCTCGTCTCCCAGAGCGCCGAGCTGACCGCGAAGATCGTCGGCTGGGTCATGGAGACCGGCAGCCCGGACGTGCCGAAGCTCTTCAAACTCACCGGCGCCGTCACGGCCATCCAGCCGATCATCCGCGCGATCCAGGAGGTGCTCGCCCGCCATCCCGGCAAGAAGGCCGGTGTGACGCTCGCAAACAGCTTCCCGTCGCTCGCGTTCCGGTCCTCGGCGGGCCGCCGCTGGGAGGAGGGGGTCGTGATAGGGATGTCGGGCGAGGGCGTGATGCCCATCAGCTGCCTCACGCTGGCACGGGTGGCCGGCATGGGCGTCACGGTTTCAGGGAACGGCGGGGCGATGACCTACCGCGATGCGGCCAACTTCCTCGCGCTCGGCGCAGGCACCGTGCAGTTCTGCACCGCCGTGATGAAATACGGCCTCGGCTACGTCGGCGAGCTTCACTCCGGACTCAGCCACATGATGGAGGAGCGCGGCCTGCGCTCGGTGAGCGAGCTGATCGGCTCGGCGCTCCCGAATCCGATCTCCGAATTCGCGTCGCTGTCGGCGGTGAAGAGGATCCCCACCGTCGCCGCCGCGCTCTGCACGCACTGCGGCAACTGCACCTACTGCCCCTACCAGGCGGTGACGCTCAACCGTCGCGGAACGCCCGAGTTCAACGCGGCCCTCTGCGTCGGATGCTCGCTGTGCGCGCAGAAGTGCTTCGCCGGCGCGCTCACGATGCACACCCGGTCGGCCATCGAGCTGGCCTCCCTTGCCGAGAGCTGAACCCCGGGCGCCCATGCAACACACCCTGCTCGTCGAGGACGGTACCCTGCTCTCCACCGGAGGGGCGGCATCGGTGCGTCGCGGCCACTCGGTCCTGGTCGAGGACGGCTTCATCGCGAAGGTCGCGCCGAGCGACCAGTTCAAGGGGTACAAGGGCGAGCGCGTCGCCGCCGCGGGCAAGGTCGTCGTTCCCGGGCTCATCAACGCCCACACCCACCTCTACAGCACGTTCGCCAGGGGTCTCACGAAGGCCAAGCCGTCCAAGGACTTCATGGGGGTCCTGAGGAACCTCTGGTGGCGGCTGGATTCCGCGCTCACCGCCGAGGATTGCTACCACAGCGCGCTGGTCGCGCTCATCGACTCGATCCGGCACGGCACCACCACGCTCGTCGACCACCACGCCAGCCCCGGCGCCGTGGTCGGGTCCCTCGACGCGGTCGCCCGCGCCGTGGGCGAGACGGGCCTTCGCGCCTGCCTCTGCTACGAGGTCTCCGACCGCGATGGCGCGAAGGTCGCGCAGGAGGGCCTGGCGGAGAACGTGCACTTCATCCGCCGGTGCCAGGCCCACGGCGGCCCAGGCCTGCGTGCGCTCTTCGGGCTGCACGCCTCGTTCACGCTCTCCGACCGGACGCTGGAGGACGCGGCCAGCCTGGGGCACGCCCTGGAGGTCGGCTTCCACATCCACGCCGCCGAGGCGAAGGCCGACCAGCAGGCGGCGCGCCGATCGTCGCGGATGGGAGTCATCGGCCGGCTGGAGCGGTTCGGCATCCTCGGAAGGCGCTCGATCGCAGCCCATTGCGTCCACGTCTCCGGGCGCGAGATCGCGCGCCTAGCGGAGACCGGCACCGCGGTCGTGCACAACCCCCAGTCGAACCTCAACAACGCCGTGGGCGTTGCCCGCGTCCTGGAGATGGCGCGTCAAGGGGTCCTTGTCGGGCTCGGAACGGACGCCATGACGGCCAACATGCTCGAGGAGCTGCGGGCCGCGCTCTGGGCGCAGCATCTCGCGAGCGGGAATCCCTCCTGCGGCTTCAACGAGGTCGCGGGCGCGCTCTTCGACGGCAACGCAAAGATAGCCGGGCGCATCTTCGGGCTCCGCTTTGGGGAGATCCGCAAGGGCTGCGCCGGCGACCTAGCGATATTCGACTACGACCCCCCGACCCCGCTCGTGGACGCAAACGCGCTCTGCCACGTCCTGTTCGGCCTGTCGCAGGCGCAGGTGGACACGACCATCGTTGGCGGGCGCGTCCTGATGGAGCACCGGCGGCTCAAGCTCGACCTCGATGAGGCGCGCGTGAACGCGCGCGCCCGGGAGCTCGCGAAAAATCTATGGAAACGAATCTGAAGAAGGGAATCCGCAACACGGACACGCCGCCCTCGGCCACCAGCTTCGAGGCGATCCGAAGGCGCGCGAAGGAGATGGAGGGCGACACCGCGCGCTTCCTCGGCGACCTCGTGCGCACGCAGTCCTTCTCCTCGAAGGAGGCCGCCGTCATCAAGGTGATCAAGGGGGAGATGGAGCGGATAGGATTCGACGAGATCCGCGTCGACGGGCTCGGGAACGTCATCGGCCGCATCGGGTCGGGCCCTCGCGTCATCGCGTTCGACGGGCACGTCGACACGGTCTACCCTGGAGACCGCTCGCAGTGGACCTTCGACCCGTTCGACGGGACGGTCGCGGACGGGAAGGTCCGGGGCCGCGGCTCGGTGGACCAGAAGGGCGGCGTCGCGACCATGATCCACGCAGGCCGCGTCATCAAGGAGCTCGGGCTCAACGATCAGTTCACCATCTACTTCACCGGGACGGTCATGGAGGAGGACTGCGACGGCCTGTGCTGGCAGTACATCCTCAACGAGGACGGGATCAGGCCGGAGCTCGTCGTCATCACCGAGCCGACGAACCTCAACATCTACCGCGGCCAC
>CAZHPC010000172.1:0-5724 GCA_964534685.1 uncultured Opitutaceae bacterium | reverse complement strand
GGTCCTGCGCTACAACAAGGAGGAGAAGAAGGCGGAGTTCGTCTTCGACGGGCAGCGCGACTCCAACGGCGCGATCAAGATCGACTTCACGGGGCTCAAGCCCGTTGCCGACGCGCCGGCACCGAGGTTTCCCCAGGGCGCGCAGGTCTTCGAGACGTCGCAGAGCTATGTGGTCCGCGCGGTCGAGGGCGGCGAGGACAAGATCCTGGCCCGCTGCTCCAAGAGGATCCTCTCACGGGACATCCCGCTCGAGCAGTTCATGAAGATGCTCCAGACGGGAAAGACGGATCTCCTCGAGAAGTTCTGGAGCCAGCGAACGAGGCGCCCGTTCAGCGCGTTCCTGGCCCTCAAGGACGACGGGAGCACCGGGTTTGAATTCGCTCCCCGCGCGCCCAAGGACCCGAACGCCCCGCCCCGCGGCCGCAGGCAGAGGAAGAAGCCCCCCGAGGCGCAGGCTTGAGCTCCCAGGCCGTTCGAAGGTAACCTTCCCGAGGGCGCAACGTCTTGCCCCGTGACCACCGGCGTGAAATCTCCCAAGAATCTAATTATCGGCCTTCTGGCGCTCGCCGTCGCGGCACTCGGGGCCCTGGTTTGGCAGCAGTACCGCGACCTGATCATCGTTCGCGCGCAACTCGCTGACAATGATACTGCTGCGCTTAAGAAGCAGCTGGCCGACGCCCACAAGGCCATCAAGTCGCTTGAGGACAGGATCGCCGCGCTCAGGGGCCGCCGCGCAGGAGCGGGTGATTTGGCCGACGTTGCGAATGGTGACAGCCCGGGGGCCGCCAATGCCCGCCAGTGGCCCGGCGGCCGCTTCGGGGCGTTTGCAAACCTGGCTGGGAATCCGGACTTTCAGAAGCTGCTGGCCGTCGAGGTGAAGGGCCGCATTAACCAGACCTACGGGCCGCTCTTCAAGGCGCTCAACCTTAGCCCGGAGCAGCTCGCCCAGTTCCAGTCGCTTCTGGCAGACAAGCAGCAGGCGCTCATGGATGTCATGCAGGCCGCCCGCGACCAGGGGATCAATCCGAGGACGGACCCCGACGGCTTCAAGACGCTGGTCAACCAGGCGATCTCGCAGACCGACCTGAGCATCCAGCAGACCGTCGGCGACGCCGCCTTCCAGCAGTACCAGCAGTATCAGCAGACGCTCCCCGAGAGGAATGTCGTCAACAACCTTCAGCAGTCGCTCAGCTACACGCAGACGCCGCTGACCGACGACCAGGCGAGCCAGCTCGTCTCGCTCCTCGCCCAATACCAGCCCCAGCGGGCGGGCAACGGGACGGCCGGCACCAGCAATGGCGGCGACGGCGGCCCCGGAATCTTCGCCCTCATGAACGGAGGAGGCACCGCGCGCGTCACCAACGACGCCCTCAGCCAGGCCTCGGGAATCCTTTCGTCGCAGCAGGTCGCCGCGCTCCAGCAGATCCAGTTGCAGCAGCAGGCCCAGCAGCAGATGCAGCAGATGATGCGCGCGGCGAACCAGGGCAGCGGGGGAACCGGCGGGGCCGCGCCCGCGGCGCCCGGCGGCGGCAGGGGCTAAGGCGCGCGCGCCCTGCCCACAATACGCTTGTCGGCTCGGCGCCGGAAGCGTACCCTTGTCCCCTCTATGATCGTCACCACAGCGCAGCTTTTTAAGCACGCCTATGGCAAGTATGCCGTAGGTGCGTACAACATCAATAACGCGGAGCAGGCGATGGGCCTGTTCCGCGGCTGCATCCAGTCGCAGGCCCCCTTCATCATACAGATTTCCAAGGGCGCCCGGAAATACACCGACAAGAGGATGCTCGAGGCGATCATCCGCGCCGCGGCCGAGATCTTCCCGGAGGCCATCTTCGCGGTGCACCTCGACCACGGAGACGAGGAGACCTGCTACGACTGCATCAAGTCGGGATTCTACAGCTCCGTCATGATCGACGCGTCCCACGAGCCGTTTGAGAAGAACATCGCGATCACCAAGCGCGTGGTCGACGCCGCGCACGCCAAGGGCATCTCGGTCGAGGCCGAGCTCGGCATGCTCGGGGGCGTCGAGGAGGACATCAAGGTCGAGGACGGCCACGCGACCCTCACCAATCCCGTCGAGGCCGAGCAGTTCGTGAAGCGCACGGGATGCGACTCCCTGGCCTGCGCGATCGGGACCAGCCACGGGGCCTACAAGTTCAAGGGCCGACAGTCCCTCCACTTCGACGTCCTGCAGAAGATCAAGGCCCTCCTGCCCGGCTTCCCGCTTGTCATGCACGGGTCCTCCTCGGTCCCGAAGGACGAGGTCGACCGCATCAACGCCGCAGGCGGCAAGATGCCCGGAGCGGTGGGTGTCGACCCGAACGAATACCTGCCCGCCGCGAAGCTCGGCGTGACGAAGGTCAACATCGACACGGACGGACGCCTCGTCTGGACGCGCGTCCACCGCGAGTTCTTCCGCGACAAGCCGAGCGAGTTCGACTTCCGCCCGCCGGGCAAGATCTTCATGGACGAATACGCGAAGTTCATCGCGAGCCGCAACGACAAGCTCGGCTCGTCGGGCCAGCTTCCGGACCTTCGCAAGTCGCTCGGCAAATAGCCCTGATAGTTGACCCCTTCGAAAGCCGGCATGCGCGACGCTTGCCGGCTTTCCTGCGAAATATCGGATCGCCTCGATCCTCTGATCGCGGGCGGGCCGGGCAGGTTGTCCCGGGAGTTGGCTTTCTCGAAACTAGTTGACGTTGGGCAACACATGTACGTGTTTCTGTACATGAAGGGCATAACCTACACCACCGCGCGTCAGAACCTCGCCTCCACCATGGATTGGGTCTGCGAGGACGGCGCCCCGGTCATGATCACGAGGACAGGCAAGCAGCAGGCCGTCGTGATGCTTTCGATGGCGGAGTACGAGCAGCTTGAGGAAACCGCCCATCTGATGCGCAGCCCGGCCAATGCCCGCAGACTTCTTCAGGCGATCGACGACCTTTCCAAGGGCCGGGGCAGGGAACGCAAGCTCTCGATCAGGTGAGGATCATTTTCGCGCCGCTTGCCTGGGAGGACTACCTGTATTGGCAGGGCGCCGACGCGGCCGTGCTGAAGCGCATTCATGCCCTCATCAAGGACGCGAGCCGGTCTCCCTTCTCCGGCATAGGCAAACCGGAGCCTCTGCGCTACGCCTTTTCCGGATATTGGTCTCGCAGGATCACGGGCGAACACAGGATGGTTTACAAAGTAGAATCGGGCGACCTGCTGATCGCCCAGCTGCGCTACCACTACTGACCCGAGAATTCCCGGCCGGGCGCCCCCCCGGCCGGATCAGAGCGCTGGTTGGAATCCGGGGTAGCCCATGTTCCAAAGGAGGAACGTGTACTCGTCTGCGGCCATGATTGCCGCCTGGCGCTTTGTTCCGCCGATGCCTCCGTGGCCGCCCTCGTAGTCAACCCTGAGGAGGATCGGTTTCCCGCCGGCGGTGGCGGCCTGCAGCGCGGCCGCCATCTTGGCCGCCTGCCACGGGTCGACACGGGGGTCGTTGGCTCCCGTCGTCAGCATGACCGCCGGGTACTTGACGCCGGCCTTCACGTGGTGAAAGGCGCTCGTGGCGTAGAGGTTCTTGAAGCCCTGCTCCGTCGTGACCGTCCCGAACTCGGGGATGTTCGGGGGCCCGTTGGGCGAGGTCTCGATGCGCAGCTGGTCGGAAACGGGCACCTCGTCCAGGATCGCCGCGAAGAGCTCCGGGGCCTGCGTGATCGCGCCTCCCATGGTGATTCCGCCCGCGCTGCCACCGCGTCCGCCCAGCTTCTCGGGAGACGTGTAGCCCTTTGCGACGAGCCACCGGGCGCAGTCGATGAAGTCCGACACCGTCTTCGCCTTGTTCGCGTCCTTGCCCGCGAGATGCCACTCCTCGCCGTACTCCCCGCCCCCGCGCACGTGGGCAACGGCGAAGACGCCGCCGCGCTCGAGCCAGGCGAGGCGCACCGCCGAGAACGACGCGTTGGAGGTGATTCCGTAGGAGCCGTAGGCGTAGAGCAGCGTCGGGTTCGATCCGTCCATCTTCATGTCCTTGCGGTGCACGATCGAGAGGGGCACCAGTGTCCCGTCCGAGGCCGGCACCTTGACCTCCTCCGCCACGACGCCCGAGTAGTCGACCGCCGACGGGGGATCCAGCCGGGTGTCCACAAGCGATCCTGCCGCCGGGTCGTAGGCGTACCAGAGAGGCGACACGGTCCAGCTCTCGATCTTCGCCAGGAAGCCGGGGTCGTCGTACGAGGTCGTCAGGCTGCCCACCGTCCCGTCGATCGGGAGCTTGATCTCGGTGCGGTTCCCGTCCCAGTCGACCCGCGTGATCCGCCCAAGCCCGTCCTCGGTCGACTGGACGTAGAGCGCATCCTTTGCCGTGCCCAGGTGCTCGATCACCCGGGCGCTCTGAGCAATCACGACGCGCGCGTGCGCGACGTCCGGATTCGCGGCGCTTGTCTCCAGCACCTTGTAGCGAAGGGCGTCCTTGTGGCTCAGCAGGTAGAGCTCGCTCCCGTGGACCTCGACGTCCGTGACCTGGTCGTCCACGTCGGCGACCTTCTTCCAGGCGGCATTGCCCCCGTCGAGCCCGGCCTTGGGCGCGACATAGATCGTCTGCTCGTTCTGCACCCCGTGGATGACGAGCCCCACGGCGTAGTCGCTGTCCGGGCTGACGCCCGCCGCCCCGAAGTCGCCCTTGCTTATCGCGATGCCCGCGGACGTGCCGATGCCGAACACCGCGGCGTCCGCCTCCGGGTCTGTGCCCAGGACGTGCAGGTAGGTCCGGATGTTCTCGTACTTCGCCGTCGGCGGCGCGCCCGCCGCCAGGGCCTGGCGGCGCATGTAGTAGATCGCGCGGCCGTCCGCGCGCCAGGAGGTCGCGCCAAAGTCCGTCCTATCGATTGTGTCCTTGAGCTCCTTGCCAGTGGCGGTCTCCAGGAAATGCATCACGGCGTTCTCCGATCCGCCCTGTGAGAGGCCGACGGCGACGGTGGCGCCGTCGTCCGAGGGAAGATAGTACGAGATGGCCTGGTGGTGGCCGTCGTGCGAGAGCGTGGCGGGGTCGAGGAGCAGCCGCTCGGCACCTCCAAACCCGTCGCGCACGAAGAGCTTGGAAAGATTGGAGCCGGGCTGGAGCTTCTCGTAGAAGAGGAGGCTCCGGTGTCTGGAGACATCGGCTGACGAGGTAATGGTCTCCACGAGGGCCTGGACGCGGTTCTCCATGTCGTGGCGGCCTGGAATCGAGTCGAGGATCGCCCGGGTGCGCTCGCTCTGGGCCTTCAGGTAGGCTTGGAAATCGGGATTCTTTGAATCCTCCATCCAACGGTAGGGATCGGTCACCTTTGTCCCGAAATAGGAGTCCTCAACCGGAACGGCCTTCGCCTCGGGCGCGGCCGGCAAGGCGGCGATTGAGCGGCCTGCCGCCAAGAGGACGACGACCGAAAAGAGACACAGGGCGCGCAACCGGCGGGTCGAATTGATCATGGCCCAAATCGTTGTGAGAGATGCCGAGCTTGCAATCCCTAAGAGATGAATGGAACTGATTACACCCCAAGCTTTTGCCTCATGCAGCCGCCACGGCACACGGGGTCGCTCGAGGCGATCGCCCTCACCTCTCGGGCCTGCCGCCCAGGGATTCCTCAAAGAAGCCCACGGCCAGTTCGGGCGAATTGCCGGGGGCGTGTCCCACGTGGGGCTCGACCACGAGCCTCCATCGCGCGCCGGCCTCGTGGTTGACCGCGAAGATGCCCC
>CAZHPC010000171.1:0-5837 GCA_964534685.1 uncultured Opitutaceae bacterium | reverse complement strand
TACGTCCGGTGGTGTGGGAGCTGGGGGAGGGTAATCTCCCCCGGCTACCCGATCGATGCCTGCGACGGCCGTTGAGAAACACCTGGTGGCGCTGCGGAAGTGCGATCTTTGCCCGCGGATGCACAAGCCGGTTGTCATCGGCCGCCCCGTGGCGAGCCGGGTCATGCTCGTAGGGCAGGCTCCGGGCGACAAGGAGCCGCTCATGGGGAGGCCGTTTGCCTGGACCGCGGGCAAGACGCTCTTCAAGTGGTTCGCGGGTGCCCTGGGTTGGAGCGAGGAGGAGGTCCGCGACCGGATCTACTTCGCGGCCGTCTGCCGCTGTTTTCCCGGGAAGCTTCCAAAGGGCGGTGACCGCGTGCCCGCACCCGAAGAGATTGAAGCCTGCAGCCGCTGGCTTGAAAGGGAGTTTGATCTCCTTCGCACGACGCTTGTCATCCCGGTCGGCAAGCTTGCGATAGGGCGCTTTCTAGGGCCCGCCCCCTTGCAGGAGACTGTTGGCAGGATATTCCGCGTCCGCCTAGCGAACCGCGAGGCTGACTGCATTCCCCTGCCGCATCCCTCCGGGGCCTCCCCTTGGCACAGGATGGAGCCCGGCAAGACGCTGCTCGCGCGAGGGCTAGCGCTGATCGCGGACCATCCGGCGATTGCAGCTCGTACCTTGACGAAGCCGCCCGGCTTTGCACGTTAGTTCGCCATGACCCCAATACGGATCGCAGCACTCTCGTTTGCCCTCATGGCCGCGCCCGTTCTCCTGCACGCCCAACGAGAGAAGCTGCCGCCCGACGACCTCGATTTTGTTGAAAAGAAGTGGCCCGACGCGAAGAAGTCGAACACGGGCATCCGCTACGTGGTCGAGACGCAGGGCAGCGGACCCGTTCTGGTGCCGGGCGACAAGGTGATGGTGACCTACGTTGGATCGCTGCTCAACGGCAAGGTGTTCGACTCGGTGCTCAGCCGGACGCACCCCTTCACCTTCAGGGTGGGTCGTGGGGAGGTTATTATAGGTTGGGACCAGATCCTGCAGCTTATGAGACCGGGCGACAAATGGATCGTGGTCATCCCGCCCGAACTCGGCTACGGAAGGCTGGGAAGCGCCCCGAAGATCCCCAGCGAGGCGACGCTTGTCTTTGAAATCGAGATCCTTGGCGTGAAGAAGGACAGCTGATCACTTCGCCTGCTGAGCCGCTTTGAGGTGGGTGAACGTTGCCTTGAATTCGGCGACGGCTTGGTCATGGGCGGCCTTGGCCGCCAACCCTTGGGCGACAAGGTCGTTCGCCCGCTTGTCTATCCAGCGTTGCATGAAGTCCTTCTCGTCATCCGACGCCAGCGTCTTGCTCTCCTTCGGCGCTGACGGATTCTTCTTCTTTGAGAACATGTGGCAGCCCGAGCTCGAGAGCATAACCGCGGTAAGGACAAACGGGACGATGCGTTTCATTGGAAATCGGGTTAGAATGGGGGTCGCTGCCTTGGACCGCCAGTGAATCTTTTTGTTTTCGTGTTTTGTCCGGTAAGTAGTTTACGTGCCTGTCAATGAGCGACGAGCCGCAACCGCTTCGCTTGAAGCCACGCCTGCAAACGGGCGGCGAATCGTCGTCTCCTCCCAGGCCCCCGCCGCCGCCGCCACCCCCCCCTCCACCGCCCCCCCCGCCGCCCGCTGCGGGTGCCGAACAGACGGAGGCAGCGGGCCGCCTGCGTCTGAAACCGCGACTCAATCTTGCCGAAGAGACGCCAGCCAAGGCCCCGCAACTCGCTCCGCCGCCGGAGCCAGTAGCCCCTCCACCACCACCTCCCGTATTCTTGGCCCCAGATTCACCGGTTCCCAGCATACCCGTACCGGAGGCTGGCGACACCCCAAAATTCAAACTCAGGCCGAAGGGTGCCCCGCCTCCGGCCGTGCCGCCCCCGCCAGCCTTTTCGCCCGCGCCTCCCGCAGTTGCGCCTCCTCCGCCGGCTTTCTCAGCACCACCCCCTGCGTTTGCGCCGCCTCCACCTGAATTCGCCCCGCCCGAGCCATCGTTTGCCCCGCCGGAGCCAGCGTCGTATACCGACGCGCCGCCACCTCCGCCCCCACCGCCGGGTCCGATGGCCGACCTTCCACCGCCTCCACCTCCCCCTGCAGCTCGCGGGTCAGGATCCATGCCGCCGATGTCAGGCCTGTCCATGCCGCCTCCGCCGCCCCCAGGCGGGATTCCGGAGCCTCCAAGCGCACCGGGGACAATTCCCCGCCTGTCTCTTTCAAAGCCTCAAGACAAGCCGGCTGCGCCGCCCGTGAAACCGGGCCTCAACATAAAGGTGGTCGCGGAGCCCTCGCTCAAGATCGGGGGCAAGCCGGTGGTGATGCCGGGAAAGAAAGGAGTTGTCCTTCGAAAGCGGCCGACACTCAACCCGATCATGAAGGCAGGCGTCGCCGTCGTCGTCGTAGCCTTCGCCATCGGAGGAGTCTACAGCTATAGGATTTTCTTCCCGTCTCCCAGCAGGGAGGTGCACATCAAGTTAACGCCGATCGTCAAGCCCACTCCCAAGAACGACGTGGCGGCGACAGCCACGGAGACGCTCAACAAGGTCACTTCAGAACCCGCCAAGTTGATCGACAAGGCACAGAATGCCATCGCGAGCCACCGCAGCGACGAGCAGGCAAAGGTGGACGCGGCGATCACAGGAATGGAGGAGCCGACGCCAACCCCCGCCACGGTGTCGGTCATGGCGCAGTCGCAGCTCACGACTGACGTGAAGGTGAACATCACCCACCTCGATGCTGCGCCGGCCGCGAGCGCCGATTTCCGGGCGTTCGTGGCCAGCGCCAACATCGGCGGCGTGTTCCAGGGGACCCCCTCGCGGGCCCTTATCAACGGCGTCATCGTACGCGAGGGTCAGACCGTGAGTGCGGCGCTTGGGATCGCCTTTGACCGCATCGACGCCGTCAAGAAGGTGATCTATTTCAAGGACTCGACCGGCGCCGAGGTCTCCAAGGGCTATTGATCGGTGAGGCCGCCGGCGGGCGCTGCGTCACCAGGTCTCGACGGGGCCGCGGGGGACGGGAATGGAGTCGCGGCTTGGGGAAGCCGCCTCGGCCTCGCCGCGGGCGAACGCTGGCGACAATGGTGCCGGCCGGTATTTGGGAAGAAGCTCACCCGACGCATCGCAGAAGGCGGAGCGCCAGGCCTGGTATTCCGAGACCGCGGCCTCGAAGTCAGCCCTGGTTTCAATCGAGAGGATCCGCTGCTTGAAGAGCTTCGCGGGGCCGAACCGTTTCGCGTACCAGGGCGCCACCTTCCGGAAGAGCCTGGGACCGCGGGTTTCTCCGTAGAACTCGCAGTACCGCGCGAAATGCAGCCGCAGGACGCGGATTCTCTCGGCAAAGGCCGGCTCCGCCAGGAGCTCGCCCGTCCGCAGAAGATGCTCCGTCCTCCTGAATATCCACGGGTCATAGAAGGCCCCGCGCCCGATGCTCACACCGGCGCACCCGGTCTCGGAGAGCATGCTCCGGGCGGCTTCGGGGGTCGTGACGTCGCCGTTGCCGATGACGGGGATCGCCGGCACCGCCTCGACGACTGCACGGATCCCTTGGAGGTTCACGGTCCCGGAGAATCCCTGGGCGCGCGTCCTGCCGTGGACGAAGACCGCAGCGACCCCCGCGCCCTCAAGCGCCCGGGCGAGGTCAGGGGCCGTGATGTTCTCGGAATCCCATCCGAGACGCATCTTGGCGGTCACCGGGATCGTCACGGCGCCGACCATCCGCCGCACGAGGCCCGCGGTCCTCGAAAGCTCGGTCATCATTGCAGAGCCCCCGCCGATCTGCGTCACCTTGCGCACCGGACAGCCCATGTTGATGTCGACCGCCTGCGCGCCCATGTCCTGGCACATGACGGCGGCGTCGCGCATCTCGTCGGGGTTGCTCCCGAAGAGCTGTATCGCTAGCGGCCGGTCCCCGGGGCACGATTCAACGAGCTTTAGGGCCGTGGGATTGCGCTCGATCAGGGAACGGGCGTTCACGAGGTCCGTCGTGGCCCATCCCAACCCTCCCAGCTCCCGCAGGGTCATCCGCATCGGAAGATTAGTGTAGCCCGCCAGCGGAGACAGGAAGAGATTGGACTCGGTCTCGATCTGTTGGATGCGCATGGCCGTCCCCGCACGATGCGCCGCCCCGATCCGTCCGCAACCGGCAATTGTCCCAGGGCCTCCTCCGACTCCCGGGCTCAGCCGGCTACGAGCTTGCGGGACAAGCAACGTCTTGGCCGGGACGCCGGCCGGGATCATCGCGCGCGCACTACGGCCTTCATCCGCTCAAGGCCCTTGGCAAGCGTTGCCCCGGGGCATCCGAAATTGATCCGCACATGGCTGCCGGGTGCGGCGCCGAACGGAACGCCGTCGCTCAGGCCGACCCCTCCCGCCTCGAAATGCCGCACCGGGTTCGGCAGGCCGAGGTCTGTCACGTTGAGCCAGGCGAGGTACGTCGCCTCGATGGGCGCCTCTATGCGCACCCCGGGGAGCTCGCGGGACACAAAATCCACAAGGAAGTCGCGGTTGCCGCGGAGGTAGGCCAGCAGCGCCAGGCGCCAAGGCTCGCCATCGCGATACGCGGCCTCGCACGCGACATAGCCGAAGATGTTGACCTCGGCGACGATTCCCGCGGAGGCCTTTGAGAACCGCCCGCGCAGCGCGGCATCGGGAATGATCGCGAACGAGGCTCCGAGGCCGGGGACGTTGAACGTCTTGCTCGGAGCCATGAGCGTCACGGCCGAGGCGGCCGCCGCGGGGGCGGCGACGGCGATCGGCTCGTGGACGGCGCCCGGCTCGAGGAGCAGGTCGCAGTGGATCTCGTCCGAGACGAGCACGAGGCCGTGGCGCGCGCAGAAGTCGGCGACCTTCCCAAGCTCCTCGTGGCTCCACACCCGGGCGACCGGGTTGTGGGGATGGCAGAGAAGGAAGATCTTCGTGCGCGGGCTCACGGCTTTCTCGAGGGAGTCCCAGTTGATCTCCCAGCGCCGCGCTCTGGAATTGAGCACGAGGGGTATGCTCCGTGGCACCCTTCCTGAATTCCGCGGGGCCGTCGTGAACGGCGGGTAGATTGGGGAAAGGCTCAGCACCTCATCCCCAGCCTCGGCGAACGCACGGGTTGCTACGTTTAGGCCGCACACGAGGCCGGGAAGCCAGACAATCCATGACGGGTCAACCTGCCAGCGATACCGCGCCGCGAGCGCACCGACGACCGCATCGACCGTCGACCTGACGGGTCGCGCGTAACCGAAGATGCCGTGGGATGTCCGGCGCCGGAGTGCCTCGACGATCGCGGGCGCGACCTCGAAGTCCATGTCGGCCACCCACATGGGAAGCACATCCCGGCCCGCGTACTTTTGCCATTTCTGGGAATCCGTGCCGTGTCGGTCGGGCGGCGTGTCGAAATTGAACGTCATTGGGGCGCCGAGAGAACCATATCGCCCCGCGGATTCCGAACGTTTTTTGCAGGCGCGCGGGCACCGCGGCGCCGGGGTTCAGGCCGGCTCGAAAAGGGGCAGGATCCGCATCCCGGGTACCGTGACCAGGCCCTTGTCAGTGATGCGGATCTCGGGAATGACCGAGAGGGGGATGAGATTGAAGCCCATGTAGGGCAGGGTGCATTCGGCCGCCTTCCATGCTTTCTTGAGCCTCGTCGTTGCTTTGGCCACCTCGGGAGCCCGCTTGTCGGACATCAGCCCCGCGATAGGCAGCGCGACCTTGGCGATCACCTTTCCCTTGTGGACGACACACACCCCGCCCCGCATGCGCTTGATTTCGGCCAGTGCCCTGCGCATGTCCGACTCGTTTTTCCCGGCGAGGATGATGTTGTGGGCGTCGTG
>CAZHPC010000170.1:0-5852 GCA_964534685.1 uncultured Opitutaceae bacterium | reverse complement strand
AGAGCCGGCTGCCGTCCGGGGAAAGCGCCAGGTGCTTGGGATTGCAGCCGGTCGGAATCCGCGCGAGCACGTAGTGATAGGAAAACGCCATGTCGAGGATGGCGTCACCCCGCTCCGCGGCGCTGGCGCGTGCAAGCCATGACTCCAGCCAGTCGAGGTCGACTACGGTGACCACGTCCGAGCCGCCGGACGCGACGAAGGCGCGCCTGCCGTCGGGGCTCGCGACGACGCCGGACGGGTCCGAGAAGTACGCATTTGCCTCGTCCAAGGGGACCTGGGTGACCGCGCCATCCGCCTGGGAGATTGCCAGGCCACTTGTCATGACCCATCCGTCCTTGACCTGCGTGATCGGGACGAGATTGCGCACGCGGATCATCGAATTGAGGACCCAGCCCTTCTTGGGCACAGCCGTGATGCCTTCGGCCATGTGCGCCGAGTCGAGCGCGAGTCGGTCCACGATGTGCCCGTTGGCCGGGTCGAGCACCGTGACCTCGGAGGCGGGAGTGGCGAGCACCCCGTCGTGCACGGCCATGCGGTTCGCGACATAGACGCGGCGGCCACCGTCGGTCACCGTGACGGCATAGGGCTCGCGCCCTCCGGAAATCCTCGCGACCTCGGCCAGCGGCGACGGCGTTAGGACGGATATGTCATCGCTGCCGGAATTTGTGACGACAAGGTGCTCGCCGTCGCGCGTCTGACAGAAGGCAATGTCGGTCGGCCGCACCCCCACGTTGACGCGGCCCTTCTCGGCCAAGTCGTGGGTGTCGAGGACCGCGACCTGATCCACGTGGGAGCAGGCGACGAACAGGCGCTCACCGCTCCCGTCCAGGGCGAGGCCGAACGGGCCGCCGGGAACCTTCGCCCGCCGGAGAACCGCAAGCGTGGCGACATCGGCCTCGGCGACCTCGTCTTTGTCGTCGAGGGCGATGAACAACCTCTTGCCATCGGGGGAGAGCACCATGCCCCCGGGTGAATCGTGGTGTGGCCGCAGCTGTGCCCAAGGCAACTTGGCGAGGCTCTTCTGGTGGCAGTGATTGCAGGAGACAAAGCCGAGGTCGGGGCGTCCGGACTTGATCCGTTGATGGGCCCGCAGCCCGTAGCCCCCGCCAAGGACCACCGCCATGAGCGCGGGGGCCGCCGTCATGGCGACAAAGAGCGAGCGTTTCAGGTTCATGGTGAGGGATTCGTTCCAGAGAGAACCAGGCTCACGGGATCGGTCTGGACGGCCAGCGGCCGCACATTGCGGGGGGAATGGTTGCGCGGTTCGTGGCAGCCGACGCATGCCCTGTTCTCCCCCGGCTGCAGCCAGACGACGGGGGGCTGGTGGCGAAGCACGCGGTCCGCACCGTCAAGGGTGTCAAAGCCCAGGGGAACCCCGGCGGGAAGACGGACTAGAACCGAGCCATCGGGCGCCACGGGGACGCTTCCCAGCACCCGCAGCTGGCCCGCGCCGACGATCGCCGTCACCCTGAGGTGGGCGGCGGGCGAACCGCTCCCGTTTGCTGCCGGGTCGCTGCTGTCGTTCGCGTTGAGGCAAAGGATTGTGCCCTGGGAGGACCTTGGCATGACGGCGGTCGTGTGACCGGCCGGTCCGTCCCGGTGTGCGATGCAGGTCGCCTCGATGCTGTTCCATTCGGGGTCGTCGAAAACGGGCGCGCCCAGCTCGGCGGCCCCTGGGGCGACGCGAAAGAGTGCCGCATGGGCGGTCATGGACCGACCTGCCACCCCGGATGTGTCGGCGCATACGAGAAACTCGCCCTCGGGAGTCGGCTCGACCGAACGGCATCCGCGGCCGGGGAAGGGGAAAATGTTCGCCCGGGTGGCGAAGGGCGCAGCCGAGCGCACGCCTTCGGCCCATTCCGCGGAGCCCGGTCCATATGCTTGCGATGCCAGAAAGCAGATCCTGCCGTCGCCCAGCTCCCTGGGGCGGCGGACAGCGTCCACGCCGTCGTCCTGACCGGCATAGGCGGTCACCTCCGTGCCATCATTGTTCACTGTGTAAAGGCACAGGTGGGGCTGGGACCGCGCGTTGTCGCGCGCCGCAGCGCTCACATAGAGGACCCTTCCGTCCCGTAGCACGGTCGAGTTGACGGCTCCGTCGGGCCCGAATGTGAGGCGCCGGGGCGCCTTCCCGGGAAGCATCCCGTACAGGGCCGGCGCCTCCGTGGACGTCCAAAGCTGTCCCGCCATCGGAACCGGAGAACTGTAGACAAGCTCGTCGTGGGCCGCGACCGCCGGATCCATCGCTCCGCCGGGTGCCTCGGTGACGCGCTCGGGGCTTCCGCCGCCCGCGGCAACCTTGTAGATCTGCCAGCCCTGACCGTCTCTGCCCTTTCCCGCGAAATAGACCGAGCGGCCGTCCCAGGAAACGCACGGGTCTCCGGCGGCCTCAAGCCCCTCGGAAAGCACCCGTAGGGACTGGGCGCCAAATGGTGGACTAAGCAGAACCACCCGGCTCCCCAGCGGATATCTTGCATCGAGCACCGTCGCATCCCGCGAAGCGGGCACCCCCGAGGGCACCTGGGTTAGGACCACGGAGCCTTGCGTGGACTCCGGGTGACAGGCCGCGAGAAGGAACGTCGCGGCGCCAAGCAACAGCCAAGCGCACGTCTTTGGGGTCATCGAGAAGAAGGTTCAGTGACCTTAAGGATCTGATCGACCCGGACGTCCGTGAGCGTCTGGACCGTTCCGCTCGGCCACGTGATCCGGATCTGGTCGATTCGGGAAGCCTTCCCGAGTCCGAAGTGGACCCTCGGGTCCGATTGGCTTAGGAAGCCCGAAGGGCAGCGGCACTCCTGCGAGTAGGTGCTGTCCCCAGCCTTGACCTCGATCTGCGATCCCCAACCGGCGGGGTTGCTGCGGGTCCCGCGGAGCGAAAGCGTGATCCAGTGGTTGCCCGAACGGTCGCGGTTGTGCAGGAGGACCGGGCGGTCCCCCATGAGCCCGACCACGACGTCCATCTTCCCGTCGTTGTCGTAGTCGACAACCACGCTCGAGCGAGCCCGCACCGGAGTTCGGAAATAGGCGCCGCCCTTTTCGACCGCATTGCTGAAATGGGCGTGCCCGTCATTCTCCAGCAGCAGGCTTTGCCAGCCCACCATTCGGAAGGCATCCCCGTTGGCGATGAAGACATCGAGCTTCCCTGCATTGTCGAAGTCGATGAAGTTGCATCCCCAGCCGACGTACTGCGCCGTCAGCGCACCAAGCCCCGAGGCCATCATCTGGTCGACGTAGTCGCCCTGGGGCGTGCGGATGTACAGTGAGCCGTATCCCAGTCGCGAGACCAGGAACGAGGGGTTCCCGCTGCCGTCGCAGTCGCCGATTGCCGCGGCCATCGAGCCAGCGGCCTCGCCGAGCGCGTTGAACGCGACGCCCCGCTTCAGGGCCTCATCGTGAAAATGGCCGTGGCCGTCATTGATGAGCAGCATGTTCGGGGTCGCGTCGTTGCTCAGGTAGAGGTCCTGGTGGCCGTTCCTGTCGTGATCCAACGCACTCACGGACATCGTGCGGTGGGGCGGGAGGGCCGCGATGCCCGATGGGGCGCTCGCGTCGGTGAACGTCCCGTCGCCGTTATTCAGGTAGAGGAAGTCGTGTTCGGGCTTGTAGGCCAACGGGCCCGGGTAGCTTGTCGGGTTGTAGAACAGCTTGTAGTTCGGGTCGAAGCTCAGGTAGTGCGCAACGTAGAGGTCCAGCCTGCCGCTGTTGTTGACGTCCAGCCAGGTCGCGCCGATGGCGGTTCCTTCGGAGGCGACCCCGGCCCTTTCGGTCACGTTCGTGAACGTCCCGTCGTGGTTGTTGTGGTAGAGGATGCTCTTGCCGACGCAGGCGACGTAAAGGTCCGTCCAGCCGTCTCCGTCATAGTCGGCCGCGGCTGCAGCCACGGCGTAGCCTGCGCCGCCGATCCCGGCCTTTTCGGTCACGTCGGTGAACGTCCCGTCGCCGTTGTTGTGGTAGAGACGGCACGGCTGGCGCGGTGTCCCCGGGGCCTCGTGGGTCACGCCTGCCAGCGGGCCGGGATTGCAGAAGAAGAGATCCATGTTGCCGTCATTGTCGTAGTCGAAAACGACGATGCCCGAGCCGTTCGACTCGATGATGTTGGCGATGCGGGTGTCGCAGAATTGCTGGACGAAGTTGATTCCCGCCTTAGCAGTCGCGTCCTCAAACAGGTCGTCGGGCCCGGCTTGAATCGGGGGGGTTACGGTGAACGTGGGTGCCGGCGCCTGGGCATTGGCGGATTCGGGTGCCTTCCGACTGCAAGCCGGCAGAGCCAGCACCATAGTCAGAATCATCAAGCATCCCCGGGCGGCGGGCCCAGTTGAGAGGTTGAACGACTTCATAAATGCAAGGCTCGTTGGGATTCGAGCGAGCGCCCGGCTAATTGCACGCAGTAGAGAAACTGATGCCTCGTCTCTCACCCCGCCCTTCGCTGCGTTTACCGCCGCGTCTGTACACCAGAAGCGGTCTCCTTTGCGGGGCATTGGGGTTTGAGCGCCCTGTTTGAGGAGCAGTCTGAGCGATGACCAGCTCAGTGTGGCGGACAGCCAGAATAGAGGGGCGAATAGCGGCTTCGCGGAGCGTTGCATCGCGCTCATGGGCTCTCGCGGCGCACGGGCGGAGTCGCTCAATTCTCCGGCGCGACAAGCTTGACGGCATCCGGAGTCGAGTTGGGGGAAACTGAGCTCGTCGTCGTGGCGCCGGACGGCCAACGGACCTGGACCCTCCGAAGAGGGTTTCTATCCGGGGAGCCGAAGAATTGGGCCGCCGTGGACTGGCTGTAGTAACCCGAACCCGCGCACACCTCGGAAAGCTGTTTCGTACCGTCCGAATACTCGGCCGTGACGCGCGCCCCCACGGCCTGTCGGTTGCCCGGCGGTCCCTGCAATTCGACGCGAATCGAGTGCTGACCCGTGGTCCCACGATGCCGGAAGGCAAGTGTCGCCTCCCCGTTGCGCGAAACCAGGAAGCCCGGCCAACCGTTGCCGGCGAGGTCGAGGACAACGAGCGCCTTGGCATCGCCGGGCACAACCAGCCCGCTCTCAATCGGTGGTACCGGCCAAAAATGGCCGCGGCCATCTCCCCGAAGCAGCTGGCTCAAGCCACCGTCGAAACGGCCGATCGCCGGCGCTGGTGCGAAGGAGTTCTGCACGACGTAGATGTCGGCGTACCCATCGCCGCTGAAATCGCCGGCCACGATGCCATCTGCAGGAGAGACCTGGGCGATCCGCGGCAGGGGTTCGAATCGGTATCGGCCGTCCGGCTGGCTCAGGAACACGCCGCTGCGCAGCTCCGTGGCCTCCAGACGCGTGGCCGAAGCCAGCCGGTCGGCTCCCAGCAGCTCCGGAAGTGTTGCGCGGGCGTAATCATTGTTCGAACGGTAGCGCCGAAACACGGATGGAATCGCGGCGCCCAAGTCCGTGCGGCTGCGCCGCGGATACAGCTGGCCGTTCTCGTAGTACGCCTCGACGATCTCGCCGGAGCCGCGGCCGCCAAAGTCACCGGAGAAGAGCAGCGCGGGATGTTCCGGATCGGCGCGGTATTGCGTGTTCAGCCCCACGTTTCCCACCACGTAGTCCGGGCGCCCATCCCCGTTGAAGTCAGCTGTTGCAATCGACCGCCACCAGCCCGTGCCCGCTGATGCGAATCCCGCCTTTTCCGTCCAATCCTCGAACCTCTTGCCATCGACATTGTGAAAGTACTTCACCTGGCCCCATTCGAGCGTCAGCAGTAGGTCCGGCCAGCCGTCGCCGTCGACGTCGCTCCACAGGGCGGAAGTGACCATGCCAACGTTTCGCAGCATCGGAGCCACGGAATCGGTGACGTCAACAAACCTTCCGCCGCGATTTGCGAGCAGC
>CAZHPC010000169.1:0-5903 GCA_964534685.1 uncultured Opitutaceae bacterium | reverse complement strand
CCAACGCCACGTTTCGCCAGCCGAGCTACGACTGCCGTGAGCTCCCTGACGCCGTGACCATCGTCGTCTACGTACCCGGTGTGGGCGCCTCGGGCGTGGAAATCGAGGCCTACGGTCCCGACCTAGTCATCACCGCTCACAAGACCCGTTTTGTGCGCGTGAACTGGCAGGCCCTTAACCTCGAGGGATCGCAGCGCGACTACCGTCTGCGCCTGCGGCTCGGCCTGGGTTTTGAATACGCCCAGATGGAGGCCGACATCAGCGACGGCGTGCTCACCCTGACGGTTCCCAAGCGCCAGGTCTTTCTGGCACCGGTGGAGCGCATGGGTGGCGTCGCCTGAGCTCGCAATCCTCGCACCCGCGGGCGGCCCCTCCGTTTCGGCGGCGGTCGCTGCCCGCGGGCGTCGGGGAGGGCTTCGTGCCACGAATTTTTTTTGGCACCTTTTTTTTGATGCCGTGTCGAAACGCTTACCATGACACCGCACGCGCAATATTTCCGAGCGCGGCCGCTGCACCCTGAGTCCGCGGCGACTTGCGCAACTCCCCGGGAGGACGTGAGATGGATTCGGCCGATTTTCAGGCCGCCTCCGCTCGAAGTTCAGCCGGTCAGCCCTGACATTCCCTATTTGGGCACGATCCAACGCACCGAGCCCTGGGCTCCGCTGCAGCGGTAAAGCACGCTGCCTAAGTAGCTTAGGATAAGGCGCGCCTCCTGGTCGAATTTCCAGGGAGGATTGACGACGATCACGCCGCATCCCCTCATCCGGGGGGCCTCCGGATCGATGATCATTTCGGTGGAAAGCGACGGGACGGCTGCGGACTTGAGCATGCCGAAAAAGCCGTCCGGGCGCGCCCTTCCCGTCAGGGGATACCATACCGCAAAGGTGCCCCCGGGCATGCGCCCAAGACCGTCGCCCAAGGCCTCGGAGATGGCCGACCACTCGCCCTGGTCCTCGAAAGGCGGATCGACGAGCACGAGGGCGCGTCGCTCCGGAGGCGGAAGGCAGGCCGTCATCGCGCCGTACCCGTCGGCCTCGTGGACCGAGACACGGCGCTCGCCGTCGAACTGGTCCCTGAGCGCCGCGCATTCCGCAGGGTGCCTTTCCCAAAGGTCCAGCCGGTCCTGCGGCCTCGCGCAGAGGCGCGCGATGCGGGGTGAGCCGGGATAGAACCTTGGGCCGGCGGACAGGTTGCCCTGGCCGCGGTCGTAGGCCCTGACGAGCTCCAGGTATTCGCGCACCTCCTCGGGCGCGTCGGCGCGCTCCCAAAGGCGGCCGATCCCGTTCGGCCACTCCGGCACCCTGGTCTTCGAGTCCCCCTCCGAGGCCAAGGAAAGGTCGTACCTGCCCCGCCCGGCGTGGGTGTCGACGAACACGAAACCACGTTCCTTGCGCTGGAGCGCGCGGATGAGGCGCACGAGCAGAGCGTGCTTGAGCACGTCCGCAACGTTGCCCGCGTGGTAGGAGTGCCGGTAATTCACGCCCTTGGGCTTCTTTCATTGCACCCGCACCCTGCAATCCGATAATCCGTGCGCCATGAAACTAATTCCAGCGCTCCTCCCCATCTGCGCGCTTCTTCTGCCCTGCGCGCTCACTGCAGAGACCTTCGAAGGCAAGGTGTCCATGACGATGTCCTCCCCGAGCTCCAAAGACGGAAGCCAGACGCTCAACATGAGCATCAAGGAGGGTTTCATGAGGATGGACATGACCGCCTCAAAGGGCGCCGGGGCCATGATCATGGACTTCAAGAACCAGCAGATGATCGTCCTGATGCCGGCGCAGCGGATGTACATGGTGCAGCCGATCCCGCAGCCCGGCGCATCTCCCCAGGCCGCCGGGCGCCCGCTGCCCGCCGCGGCGCCCGCGGGACCGCAGCCTACCCTCGTGGACACGGGTGAGAAGGAGACCATCCTCGGCTACGTGTGCACGAAATACACCGCCACAGGCGCGCAGGGCTCGGCCCAGCTCTGGCTGACCGATCAGCTCGGTGCCTTCAACGGCCTCTTCCACGGGGGCGGCCCGGGCCAGCGCCCTCAGGCGCCCCAGGCATGGGAGTCCGCCCTGAAGGGCAAGGGCTTCTTCCCCATGCGCGTCATCTCGAACTCGAACGGGAAGGAATTCCGGCTCGAGGTCACCTCGGTCGAGAAGACCAGTCTTCCGGATTCCCTGTTCACGCCGCCGAGCGACTGGCGCAAGTTCGACCTTGGGTCGATGATGGGCGGCGCGATGCCCGGGGGCTTTCCGGGGGCGCGGCCTTCGGACGGAAGCAACTGAGTGGCCCCGCAACTCATCCGCATCGTATCGGACGTGCATTTCGCGGAACGAGGGAGCCGCGTGCGCTCCCTGGGCCAGCTGCGCCCGCTGCTCGAGGGCGCCACTTCGTTCGTGTTCAACGGCGACACCCTGGACACCCGTCCCAACAAGCACGCGCAGCGCACCGAGGAGATGCGCCGGGAGGTGCTCGACTTCTTCGGCTCATCCGGGACGCCCGTCACCTTCCTGACCGGCAACCACGATCCCGACCTCTCCAGGAACCATGCGCTTGAATTCGCCGGGGGCCGCGTGCTGGTCACCCACGGTGACGTCCTCTTTGACACGATCGTTCCCTGGTCAAGGGACGCCGACGCGATCCGCAAGAAGATCATCGTGGCCCTGGCCTCGATCCCCGAGGAGAGGAGCAACAAGCTCGAGGACAGGCTGTCCGCCTTCCGGAGCGTGGCGGCCACGATCCCCCAGCTTCACCAGTCCGAGAAGGACCCCCTGCGCTACGCGATCCGCGTGGCGGGCGACACGGTCTGGCCGCCCCGGCGCGCCCTGTTGATCTTCAAGGCCTGGCGCGAGGCGCCGGGCAGGGCCGCGGCGCTCGCCCGCAGGCACAGGCCCAAGGCCCGCTTCATCGTCATAGGCCACACCCACAAGCCCGGGGTCTGGAAGACCGCCTCGGGCATCGTCGTCGTCAACACGGGCTCCTTCTGCAGGCCCTTCGGCGCCATGGCGACCGAGATCTTCGCCGACAAACTCCGCGTCCGGCGTATCGATTTCCGCAGGGGCGCGTTTCACCTGGGCACCAAGGTCGCCGAGTTCCCCCTCTCATGAGCATGGAATTCGGATGGTGGGTCAGGGATCCCGAGGCCGGGAAATACCAGGTGAAGGCAATTGTCCACGGCGGCAACCTCACGTGGTTCCGCAAGCAGGGCCATTTCACGTCCTGGGAGGTCCACGGTCCGAGCGAGGAGGACTGGAGCCGCCTGGTCTCCGAGGCCGAACGCCGGGTTCCCAGGCGGCTTCTCTCACCCAAGCAGTTCGACGAGATCAGGAAGCTCCGGGAAGGGAGATAACCGGATAGACCTCACACGAATCCAATCCATTCCATGCCCAAAATCGACGTTAACAAGGTCGCCGAAATACTGAAGAGGAACCACATCGAGCCCGCCGTGCTTCGCCGGGTCGTCGAGGAGATGAACCTCGCGGTCCAGCCCGACCCGGCCGAAGCCGACCAGCCGCCCCCGGTGAAGAAGCAGTTCGTCATCCTCGTGAGCGATCCGGAGGAGACGATGCCCAAGGCCGACCTGACCGGCTGGGTTCTCCAGATACCCGAGGACGAGAGCCCGGCCTCGGTCCAGGAGCGCCTGTTCAAGGGGGCCTATGACTACAACGCCTCGAAGAAGGGACGGCTCTACCCGGCGAGGACTGTGGGAGACGCGGTCGAGAACGTTCCGGCCAAGTTCTTCCGCGAGGCCGAGCTCTGGGTGAAGACCAAGACGCCGGTGCTCGTGCTCCGCACGGACAACGAGATTCCGAAGGGATAGAACAGCCTCACCGCATCCCGAACTTCTCGGGATCGAAGCCCCGGGCCTTGAGGGCCGCGGCCACAGCCTTCATGTCGATTCGGGAGCCCGGGCGGACGCCGTGCGCCGCGAACCAGCCCCTCGGCATCTCGAGCGCGAACTGGATCTGGCTGCTGTGCGAAGCGACCGGCCTCTCGTCCAGCGGAAGAAGGCCGTAGACCTCGGCGATGACGCCCTCGGGGCCCAGGTAGCCCAGGTCCAGGGCCTCAGGGGTGTTCTTCATCCAGATGCTCAGCTCCTGCGGCCTTTCGTAGACAAAGATCATCCCCTCATCCTTGCCCAGGTCGGGGCGCTGCATCAGCCCGCGGACCTGCTCGGGCTCCAGGACGGCGAACTGGAGGCTCGCGGTGCTGCCGCCCACGTCGACGGGAAAATGGTCGAATACCGTCTTCGGCTCGGAGGCCGAATCCGAGGTCTTCCCCACCCCGCACCCGGCCGTGAAAAGCGACAGGGCCACCGCGGCCAGGGCGATTCCCAACGAAGAAACCGGATTTGCATTTTTCACGCATAAGCAGGTTAATTGCCCGCAAGCGCGTTAGACAATCCAAGTCTGCCATATGGCCACCAATAAGAATCCCGGTATCCTGCTCTATTCCGACACCGCGCGAAGCGCGGACGTCCTTTACTTCGGCGGGGTCGAGGCGCCCGACCCCTTCGTCGCGTTCAGCGCCAAGGGAAAGAAGTACGCGGTCGTGAGCGCCCTTGAATTCGGCCGCTTCAAGCGCACGTCGGACTTCGACACGGTGCTGCCCCTTGAGGCCTGCCAGGAGAGGGCGCGCCGGGTGTGGCCCCGGCGCAAGGCCGGGCCCGCGCTCGTGATCGCGGTCCTTTGCAAGGAGCTCGGCGCCGCGCCGCTCGTCGTGCCGGAGGATTTCCCGGTCGGCCTTTACCAGGAGCTTCGCGACCTCGGCGTAAGGGTCAGCGTCTCGAAAGGCCCGCTCTTCCCTGAGAGGGAGATCAAGACGGCGGCCGAGGCGGCAGCCCTGCGGGAGGGCAACCGCTGCAGCGCGGCCGGCATCGCGGCCGCCGAGAGGCTCCTGAAGGCCTGCAAGGTTCGCGCCGGACGGCTTCTCCACAACGGCCACGTCCTCACGAGCGAGCGCCTGAAGGTCGCGATCGAGATCGCGTGCATCGAGGCGGGAGCCGTGTCCACGTCGACCATCGCCGCGGGCGGTGACCAGGCCTGCGACCCGCACAACTCGGGCACGGGCCCCCTGCGCCCAAACGAGCTGATCATTGTCGACGTCTTCCCGCGAGTGTCGGCCACGGGCTTCCACGGCGACATGACACGGACCTTCCTTCGCGGGCGGGCCAACGACGCCCAGAGAGCCATCGTCGCAGCCGTCAGGGCCGCCCAGCTGAAGGCGCTCAAGACGATCCGGGCGGGAGTCTTGGGAAGCGAGGTCCACCGCAAGGTTGCGGAGACGCTGGTCTCCAGGGGATTCGAGACGCGCAAGACCGCGCGCGGCTCGGTCGGGTTCTTCCACGGCACGGGCCACGGCCTCGGACTCGAGGTCCACGAGCCCCCGCGGATGAACGCCACGTCGGACTATCCCCTCAAGAAGGGATCCGTGGTGACGGTCGAGCCGGGCCTCTATTATCCCGGAGTCGGCGCGTGCCGGATCGAGGACGTCGTGCAGGTGACCGCCGGCGCCCCGAGAATGCTTTCCAGGTACCCCTATGCCTGGGAGTTGAGGTAGCAGCGCCTCAACCGCCGGAACCCCGCCTCCATGTCCATACCACCCGCCAAGGCCAAGGCGCTCTTAAGGAGGATCGCCGGATTGCGGATCCTCGTCGTCGGCGATGTGATGCTCGACCACTACATCTGGGGTGACGCAACACGGATCTCGCCCGAGGCGCCCGTCCCGGTGATTGACATCGCCCGGGACACATGGACGGCAGGGGGCGCCGCCAACGTTGCGATCAACGTCGCGAGCCTCGGCGCCCATTGCACGGTCATCGGCTTCCTCGGCAGCGACGCCAACGGCGCCAGACTCCGCGCGATCCTGAGCGAAAAGGGCGTCGAGGCGATCGCCACGCCCGGCGACGGGATGAC
>CAZHPC010000168.1:0-5941 GCA_964534685.1 uncultured Opitutaceae bacterium | reverse complement strand
TCATCATCCGCCAGATGCTGCGCAAGATCCGGATCACCGACCCGGGCGACAGCGAGTACTTCTGGGGGGAGCAGGTGGACCGCGCTGCGTTCCTTTCCGACAACCGCCGGATCGAGGAGGCGGGCGGAAAGCCGGCGGAAGCCGAGCCGATCCTGCTTGGCATCACCAAGGCCTCCCTCGAGACCGAGAGCTTCATCTCGGCGGCCTCCTTCCAGGAGACGACCCGCGTCCTCACCGACGCCTCGACGCTCGGGAAGGTCGACATGCTCAAGGGCTTCAAGGAGAACGTGATCATGGGCCACCTGATACCGGCGGGCACGGGCCTGCCCCAGTACAGGCACCTGAAGATCAGCCTCCCCTTCGGCGCCGAGCTGATCGACGAGACGAAGCCCGTGGAGGCAAGCGCGAGCTGACCTTGGCCGGCCGACTTCATCAGGCGGGGCAGGGGTCCCCATTAGGCCCCCTGCACGCCTGATTCCCCGCTGCCGGGGACCCCTCCGGCCGCATCCCCGCGCCCGCGGCCAGATCGCGGGCGTTTTTTCTTGTGTTTGGGGGGCCCAAAAGGGATTTTGAACTCCCTTTTCTTCAGTACATACGCACAAACGGCACCCGCCGGCCTGTGCCTCTCCTCGCGAGCCGCGCCCGAATCGCGGATTTCGCGAACCAGAGTTCATTTCGCCAAAAAGTTCTTGCCGACGTTTTGGCGCAGCGTAGTTTTAACCTCTTTTCCTTTACCAATTTCACACTCTTAACCGCCTCGTATGCCGACAATCAACCAGCTGGTTCGCAATGGCCGCCGCAAGGTGCGCATCAAGTCGAAGTCCCCGGCTTTGCAGGGGAACCCCTTCCGCCGCGGCGTGTGCGTCCAGGTCATGACCCGAACCCCGAAGAAGCCGAATTCGGCCATCCGGAAGGTCGCGAAGGTCAGGCTGACGAACGGCAACGAGGTCATCTCGTACATCCCGGACGAGGGCCACAATCTCCAGGAGCACTCGATCGTCCTCGTTCGCGGCGGACGTGTTAAGGACCTTCCCGGCGTCCGCTACCACATCGTCCGCGGCACGCTGGATGCGACGGGCGTAGAGAAACGACGCCGCAGCCGCTCCAAGTACGGCGTCAAACGCCCGAAAGAAGCCAAGAAGTGATCCGGAAAAGAACCTAGACCATGTCACGCCGCCACAGAGCCGAGAAACGCACCGTCATCCCCGACATCCGGTACAACAGCCCGCTTGTCGCCCACCTGGTGAACGTCATCATGAAGTGCGGCAAGAAGAACCTTGCCCAGCGCATCGTCTACGGGGCCTTTGAGAAGGTCTCCGAGAAGCTGGAGAAGGGCGATCCGGTGGACCTCCTCTTGGGAGCGCTCGAGAACGCGCGGCCCCGCCTCGAGGTCAAGAGCCGCCGCGTCGGCGGTGCGACCTACCAGGTCCCGATTGAGATTTCGTTCGAGCGGCAGGAAAGCCTCGCAATCCGCTGGATCGTCGACGCCGCCGGTTCCCGCAAGGGCGTCACCATGCGCGACGCCCTGGCCGCCGAGATCATCGATGCCTACAACAACACGGGCACGGTGGTGAAGAAGAAGGAAGACACGCACAAGATGGCCCAGGCGAACCGCGCCTTCGCCCATCTTCGCTGGTAACGACAGAGAGGTCTCCATGTCTGCCGTAGAAGAACCTTCCATCACTGTCGTCACAGACAAGGCAAAGACCTCTCCGAAGAACTCGCCGTTGCGCCCGTTCCCCCTGGAGTGGACGCGCAACATAGGAATAGCGGCCCACATCGACGCGGGCAAGACGACCACGACCGAGCGCATCCTCTTCTACTCGGGCGCCGTCCACAAGATGGGCGAGGTCCACGACGGCACTACGGTGACGGACTGGATGGAGCAGGAGCGCGAGCGAGGGATCACGATCACCGCCGCGGCGATTTCCTGCGCCTGGAACGCGTCTGTCGGCCCTTGGAAGGGGATCAAGCAGCGAATCAACATCATCGACACCCCCGGCCACGTGGACTTCACGGCCGAGGTCGAGCGCTCCCTGCGCGTCCTCGACGGCGCGGTCGCCGTTTTCGATGCGGTGGCGGGCGTGCAGCCCCAGTCGGAGACCGTCTGGCGCCAGGCGAACAAGTACAGCGTCCCGAGGCTAGCCTTCATCAACAAGATGGACCGGGTCGGCGCGGACTTTCACCGGTCGATCGACGACATCCGCACGAAGCTGAAGGGCAACGCGCACGCGCTGTTCCTGCCGATCGGCGCCGAGGAGAACTTCTCGGGCGTGATCGACCTGGTGCAGATGATCGCGTACCTCTTTGACGACGAGAAGGACCCGCTCGGCCTGACGCCGGTCACCGCCCCGATCCCGGCGGACATGTTGGACGAGGCGAAGGTGTACCGCGACAAGCTGATCGAGGCCGTCTCGGACTTTGACGACCACCTGGCCGAGAAGTACCTGGCGGACCACGAGATCGAGGTCGACCACCTGATGCTCGCCATCCGCAAGGCGACGATCGCGCTCAAGTTCTTCGGCGTCATCCCGGGCTCCGCCTTCAAGAAGAAGGGCATCCAGCGGGTGCTGGACTGCGTGGTCAACTACCTGCCGAGCCCGATCGACGTTCCGGCGATGGCGGGCAAGGACAGCGACGGGAGCCATGTCGACGCCGTTGTCGACGACAAGGGCATGGTCGCCGGCCTCGCTTTCAAGCTCTGGACCGACCCGTTCGTCGGGAAGCTGGTCTTCTACCGCGTCTACACCGGCACGGTGAAGAAGGGAACCTCGCTGTACAACCCGAGGACCCGCCGCAGCGAGCGGGTCTCGCGGCTCGTCCTCATGCGCGCCATCGACCGCGAGGAGATCGACATCGCGTACTCGGGCGACATCTGCGCCCTTGTGGGCGTCAAGGACGTCATCACCGGCGACACCCTCTGCGACGAGGACTTCGACATCCGCCTTGAGCCGCCGTCTTTCCCGGAGCCGGTCATCTCGATGTCGATCGAGCCAAACTCGAAGGCAGACCAGGAGAAGATGGGCGTCGCGCTCCAGCGCCTGGTCGCCGAGGACCCCACGCTCAAGGTCAAGACCGACACCGACACGGGCCAGGTCATCCTCTCCGGCATGGGCGAGCTCCACCTCGAGATCATCCTCGACCGCATGAAGCGCGAGTTCAAGGTCGAGGCGACCTCGGGCAAGCCCCAGATCGCATACCGCGAGACCGTCAAGGGCCGTGCGGAAGGCGAGGGAAAATTCATCCGCCAGTCGGGCGGCAAGGGCCAGTACGGCCACGTCATCATCAAGCTCGAGCCGAACGAGAAGGGCAAGGGCATCGAGGTCTTCAACGAGACCGTCGGCGGGAGCATCCCGAAGGAGTTCATCAAGCCCTCGATCGACGGCATCATGGAGGGCGCCAACAACGGAGTGGTCGCGGGACACCCGGTGGTCGACGTGATCGTGCGCATCGTCGACGGGTCGTACCACGACGTGGACTCCTCGGAGCTCGCGTTCAAGATGGCCGGGATCTTCGCCTTCAAGGACGCGATGAAGAAGGCCCACCCGATCCTGCTCGAGCCGATCATGGGCGTCGAGGTGACGACCCCGGAGGAGTACCAGGGCGACCTCATCGGCGACATCAACCGCCGCCGCGGGACAATCCTCGGAATCGAGAACAAGGCTGGCGCCTGCATCATCGCGGCGAAGGTGCCGCTCGAGACCCTTTTCGGCTACGTGACGGACATCCGGTCCCTTTCCAAGGGACGCGCCAGCGCCTCGGTGACCCCGTCCCATTTCGAGCAGGTTCCGAACTCGCTCCTCCAGAAGATCGTGGAAACCACCACGAAAGCTCCGGCCCGCACCTAACACCCGTTCTTTTTACGCCATGAAAGGCCAACGAATTCGCATCAAACTCCAGGGTTTCGACTACCGGGTCATCGACCAGTCGGCCCAGGACATCGTCGAGACGGCAAAGCGCTCCGGCGCCCGCGTCTCCGGGCCGATCCCGCTGCCGACCCGCATCGAGAAGCTTTCCGTCAACCGTTCCCCGCACGTCGACAAGAAGTCGATGGAGCAGTTCGAGACGCGCACGCACAAGCGCCTGATCGACATAATCGAGCCCACCGCCCAGACGGTGGACGAACTCAAGAAGCTCAACCTGCCCTCCGGCGTCGACATCACCATCAACGTCTAAAGTCCACAGTTAGCAGTTACCCGTGTGCGCCGCTGGCGCACCGCCGGGTCCCTCTAATGTAGGTCCCAAACGGAACCCATCCACCTACCGCTTAGCCCATGATCTCCTCCCTTATCGGCAAAAAAATCGGAATGACCCAGGTCTACGACGCCCAAAACGTCCTGGTCCCGGTCACCGTGGTTGAAGCCGGCCCCTGCGCCGTGGTGCAGGTGAAGACCGTCGAGTCCGACGGCTACAACGCAGTCCAGATCGGATTCTCGAGCAAGAAGGACAAGAACTCGAGCAAGGCCGAGATCGCCCACGCGAAGAAGGCCGGCGTCGAACACGCACCCCGGGTCCTTTCCGAGATCCGTACGCCGGGCTCGCCGGCTCTCAAGGTGGGCGACGTCGTCACCGTTACGGCCTTCCAGGAGGGCCAGCTCGTCGACGTGATCGGGATCACCAAGGGCAAAGGCTTCCAGGGCGTCGTCAAGCGCTTCCGCGTCGCGGGCGGCCCCGCCGCTCACGGATCGATGTTCCACAGGCGCATCGGCTCGATCGGCATGCGCCAGACGCCCGGCCGCACCTGGAAGAACCAGAGCATGCCCGGCCACATGGGCAGCGAGCGCAGGACGGTCCAGAACCTGCGCGTCGTGAAGATTATCGCCGACAAGAACCTGCTCCTCGTCAAGGGGGCCATACCCGGCGCGAATGGCGACGATGTCCTCGTCCGCCTCGCGATCAAGGGCCAGCAGAAGAAAGCCTAACCTCCCAAGGAGAATTTGAGAGCAATGAAATTCACCGTCTTCAGCCCCGATGGCACGACAAGCCGCGAACAGGAGTTCGCGGGACTCCCCACTTTCGAGGGCGACAAGGGCCTCCAGGCCGTCAAGGAGGTCATCGTCGCGATCAACGCCAACAGCCGCCTCGGCACCCATTCGACGAAGACCCGCGCCGAGGTGCGCGGCGGCGGCCGCAAGCCGTGGCGCCAGAAGGGAACCGGCCGAGCCCGCGCAGGCTCGACCCGGTCGCCTCTCTGGTCCGGAGGCGGCGTCGTGTTCGGCCCGAAACCGCGCGACTACAACAAGAAGGTCAACGGGAAGGTGAGGGCGCTCGCCTTCAGCCGCGCCCTCTTTGACCGTGCCTCGGCGGGTGAGATCGCCGTCATAGAGAACTTCGGCTTCACCGTAGCCAAGACAAAGGTCGTCAACAAGGTGGTCGGTCTGATTGCCCCGAAGGGCAAGATCCTGCTGGTCGACGCGCCGTTTGCGGCCGAGACCCGCCAGGCGGCCCGAAACCTCGAGCGCGTGTCCCTCCAGGAGGCCGCCAAGCTGAACACCCTCGATCTCTCCCAGTACAGCAAGATCATAGTCAGCGCAAAGGCGTTGGAGGCGATCATCGCCCGCGCCGCAGGAGGAAAGAACTGATGAACGCCGACAAGGTATTGAAGGGCATGCTCCTCACGGAGAAGGCCAACAAGCAGTCCGCCGAACTCGGCCAGTACACCTTCGAGGTGGTCAAGGGCGCCAACAAGCACGCGATCGCGGAGGCCGTCGAGGCGACCTTCAAGGTCACGGTCAGGCGTGTGAACACCCAGAACTACCGCGGCAAGAACAAGCGCAGCCGCCAGGGTCAGCCGAGCAGGACGTCGGACTACAAGAAGGCGATCGTGACGCTGAAGCACGGCGACAAGATCGAGCTCGTCTGAGAAAGCGCCAGAACAAGGAACTTCCGCCATGCCCATCAAACATTTCCGCCCGCTCACGCCGTCCCAGCGCTTCACCTC
>CAZHPC010000167.1:0-6013 GCA_964534685.1 uncultured Opitutaceae bacterium | reverse complement strand
TCGACCGGGTCGAGATCAGGGACCAGCGCGCCCGCGACAACGTCGTGACCTTCACGCTCATCATAACCTTCAAGCCCGGGGCGCTCCAGCCCGCCGCCTCATGATCCGCACGCTGCGCGCATTCTTCCTGGCCAGGCTCCTGCGGGAGAAGGTCCTCCTGACGGGGTTCGTGGTGATGGTGGCCGCCGTCTGGCTCTCGAGCATCGCCGGGCGGACCGGCAGGTTCCTGCGCGAGGTCCGCGCGACGACGAGCAGCCTGAACGAGCAGCATCTCTGGCTCTCGAACCGGGCGACGATCGAGGCCCAGGCGCAGGCCTCCGCGAGCCGGCTCGACGCCGTGCGCACGCTTGACGCCACGAGGCTCCTGGCCGAGGTCTCCGCGATCGCCATCGAGGCGGGGCTCAAGAACACGACGAGCGGGGAGGCGAAGGACGCGAGCAGCGGCCAGCTGTCGGTCCACACGCTGCAGTTCAACGTGACCAAGGTCGACTGGGCCACCCTCAAGCAGTTCTACCTCGAGCTCAGCAAGCGCTCGCCCTACATCGGGATCGAGCAGTTCTCGATGCAGGTCGACCGGGCGAACCCGGCGCTCCTGAACGCGAACTTCCAGATCTCATCGGTCGAGATCTCCCGCAAATGAAGGCGAGGACGCGGGCGGGCGAAGCGGCGGCCGGCTGAGCCCGCCTTCCGGCAAGCCATGGCGATTGTCTCAAGACAGGAGCGGACGCCCGACCCGGCCCCGAGCGGCCGCGGGGCGGACCTTCCGCTGCGGCGCCTCGTGTTCCGCGCGATGGCGACCCAGTGCGAGGTGCAGTACACGGCGCCGGCCGGGGACGCGCAGGCGAAGCGGTTCGAGGCCGCGGCGGAGGCCTGGGTGCACGGCTTCGAGGCCAAGTTCTCGCGCTTCCAGCCCGCAAGCATCGTCTCGCGCATCAACAACGCCGCGGGCAGCGAATGGGTCCCGGTCGACGCCGAGACGGAGGGGCTCCTCGCGATGTGCGACACGCTCCACTTCATGACGCGCGGGATCCTCGACCCGTCCGCGCTTCCGCTCATCCGCATCTGGAACTGGAAGGCCGATCCCCCGGTGATCCCGACGCCCGAGGCGATCGCTGCGGCGCTGAAGCTCGTCGGCTGGACGAAGGTCCGGCGGGAACCCGGCAGGGTCTTCCTCCCCGAGAAGGGGATGGCGCTCGACTTCGGGGGCTTCGGCAAGGAATACGCCGTCGACATCGTCTCGCTCATCGCGAAGGACCACGGCGTCCTCGACTCGCTCGTCGACTTCGGGCACGACCTGCGCGCGACCGGGGCCCCTCCCGGGAGGCCCGCGTGGCACATCGGCCTCGAGGACCCCAGGAACCCGGGAAAGACCCTGGGCAGCGTGGGGCTCACCGGAAAGGCGATCGCGTCCTCGGGCGACTACATCCGCTCGTTCACGATCGCGGGCCGGCGCTACGGCCACATCATCGACCCCCGCACGGGATGGCCGGTCGCCAACGGCTGCACCCAGGCGACCGTGATCGCGGGCACGTGCCTCCAGGCGGGGATGCTCTCGACGTCGGCCTTCATCGCGGGAGTCGAGAAGGGCCTCGAGCTCATCCGCTCGTGCCCGGGGGCCGAGGGGATCATCCTCACGGGGAGCGAGCGGGCCCAGACCCGCGGCTTCTTCAACTACATCGCCTCGACCTAGGCGCGCTTCGCCGCTTGGCCCCGGTGCCTTGGATCCCGCATGCCCGGGAATCCGGGCCGCATGGCGACTGGGGAATCCAGGCAGGCGGGGTCCGCGTTGGATCGCGCATCCGGAGCGCGAAGCGCCTCCCGCAAGAATCACCCTTTTTTGACGGTGGGTTGAAATAATTCATAAGAAACAGCCCGTCAGGGAATAACATCTTCCCTAGAGGCCATCTTGGGGCATAGCCATCAGGGTCGGTATCGACAGCCAATTGCATTATACGGTCGTCGGGTCCATTCATTCCGGCGGCCCGCAAGGGCGCTCCCGACATACATTATTCAACACATACCAAGGAAGGATTCCCCGTCATGAATAGATACTCCCTCATCAGTCGCGGCCTTGCCGCAGCCTGCTGCGCCCTGTGCGTCATTCCCCTCCACGCCGCCGACGTCAGGTTTTACCCCGTCGGCCAACTTACCGGCGGCAAGGCGAACAGCCAGATCCGTGACGCCGTGCTCGACGGCGACGAGATCGTGGCCGTTGGCTTTGCGACCCAAAACCCCGCAAGCCAGCTCAATCCAGGCGGCGCGGGGGACACCGCCGTCGTCTGGACGCTCGAGGACGGACTTCTGCCGCTGCCCGCGGACGTTCCCGGGATGACCCCGCCCGCCGTCACGCGCAACGTCACCGCCTCCGCCGTCGCCAGCAAGGGCCTCGAGATCGCCTACCGCTCGCTCACCGACAACTCCGGCCAGGACGTGGTGGCCGCGCTCGCGACCCACCACGCGAAGGACATCACCGTCATCGGGGTGCTCCCGGGGATGCCGCTGTTCAGCGCCGCCGTCGCGGTGTCGGCCGACGGCCGGGTCGTATACGGATTCAACGCCAACGCCTCGGGCCAGGAGATCCCTTTCCGATGGACGCCATCCGAGGGGATGACCTCGCTCGGGCTGGCGCCCGGCGCCTCCTCGAGCCCGCCCGCGGGCCGCGCGACAACCGCCGACGGCTCGATGGTCGTCGGGGGCGCGCCTTCGGGGCCCGGGGGCGTGGGCTATGTCTACCGCCACGGGCGCGGCTTGAGCGCCCTGCCGCTCGCCGCGGGCGGCACATGGACGACCGCATTCGCGATCACGCCGTGCGGCCGCATCATCGCGGGCACCGGCGACTCGACGGCCCATCCGAGCGGCGAATTCCTCCTCTGGCTCGACGGGAAGGTCGAGCACCTGGGGCTCCCCGGCGCGGAGACCGCGACAAACTTCACGAACTTCGGCGGCCTCGCCTCGGCCGGGCGGGTCTTGGTCACTTTTGACAACAACAGCAGCTACCTCCACAACGGCCACGGCTGGTTTGACCTGAAGACCGTCATCGAGGGCGCGGGCATCGACCTGGGAGACTGGACTAGCATGCTCGCCTTCGGCGTCTCCCCGGACGGGCGCCTCGTGTTCGGGAGCGGCTTCAACTCGGCGGGCTCCGAGGGCTTCGTCGCAAGGTTTCCCAGGGGATACCTGCTCAACTATGGGCGGCCCGCCGGGAGCCCCGCGCAGGACGATGACGATGATGGCGACGACACCTAGCCGCCAAGGCTGAAGCCCAGGCACGGGGCTTCTTATGGGACACCGCCCCGGCCCTGAGCGGCCGGGGCGGCGACTTGCCGGCGATGGCTCCGCGGGGCGTGCAATGCAATGGTTTCCAGGTGGCTTGCAGATATCTGGAAACCACGTCGTAAAACACGCGTCTATTGCACGCGCGCCCATGCCAAGACTTGACCAGACATCCGCCGCTAACGGTTCCCCGCGACAGATCGCATGGTCCCTGGGGATCGACCGGATTCGGGTGCCGGCCGCGATCCTGGTTGCGCTCCTGCAGCGGGCTCCGGCTGTCCGCGCGGTCGCAGACGCTGCGAACTTTGTCTTCGAGTCGCCCGCCGGCGCCGTGATCCGGGCGGCAGCCGCTTCGGTCGCGGCTCTGGGTGCGGTGGATTCTGTCGCCGGAGCCACGGTCTATGTGCTGTCAACGGGCAGCCCGGGCCATCCAAGCCCCTACACGGTGACCACGGGCTCGCAGATCGAGGGCGTCGCGTTCGTGCTCACGTCCACGCCCCCGACCGCGGCCCCCCCGCAGTCATGGACAATCGGGGGCAGCATCCCGCAGGGGCTCGAATTCGGAACGACCGGCCATTACATCACCGCCCCGGGAACCGTGAACGTATCGATCCCGACCCTGGTCGGCACCCCCACGACGCCCGGCGCCTACACCATGACGCTCCAGGCCTGGGAATTCACGGGCGGGATGGGGCTCTTCTCGAGCGTCTTCACGTACGAGGTCATCGTCGAATCGGGCCCGACGCCGACTCCGACTCCCACGCCCACGCCGACCCCCTCTCCCGTGAGCAGCGCCGCGCCGGTGTTCACGGTCCAGCCGATCTCGGTCACAGTGCCCGGAGGCACGGTCGCCCTGGCCGCGCAGGCGAGCAATTCGCCGAGCTACCAGTGGATGCTGAACGGATCGACTCCGGTCCCTGGCGCCACGGGCCCCATCCTCGAGTTCGCAAGCGCCGCCACGGCCCCGGGGAGCTACGCCTGCGTCGCCACCAACTCCGCCGGGTCCGCGACAAGCAATGCGGCGGCGCTCTCGCTGACGGGCACAGCCGACCTTGGCAGGCTGATCAACATCTCCTGTCGGGCGCAGGTCGGGACGGGGGGCGGCATCCTCATCGCCGGGTTCGTGGTCGGAGGCCAGGGCACCGCGGGTTCGGAGCCGCTCCTTGTCCGCGGCTCGGGCCCGGCGCTCGCCTCGTTCGGCGTGACGGGGACCTTGCCGGACCCCGAGCTTCAGCTCTTCTCGGGAGGCACCGTGCTCGGCGCCAACAACGGCTGGGGCGGAAGCGCGCAGATCGCGAACGCCGCCGCGTCGGTGGGCGCCTTCGCCTGGACCAATTCCTCAAGCCACGACTCGGCGCTCCTCGAGGACCTGCAGTCCGGGCCCTACACCGCCCAGATCCAGGGCCAAAGCGGCGACACGGGCGTGGCGCTGGTCGAGGTCTACGACGCCACCCCAGCCGGGACCTACACCCCGGCTTCGCCAAGGCTCGTCAACATTTCGACCCGCGTGCAGGTGGGCTCCGGAGGCGGGATACTGATCGCGGGCTTCGTGATCGGGGGCTCGACCGCGAGGACGGTCCTCATCCGCGCCTCGGGACCTGCGCTCGCCGCCTTCGGGGTTTCAGGCACGCTGCCGGATCCCCAGCTTGGGCTCTATTCCGGATCCGCGGAAGTGGACAGCAACAGCAGCTGGGGCGGAAACGCACAGATCGCGGCCGCCGCCGCCGCCGTCGGCGCCTTCGCCTGGACCAGTGCCTCGAGCCACGACTCGGCGATCCTCGTGACGCTCCCGCCGGGCGCCTACACGGCGCAGGTGTCGGGGCAGAGCGGCGACACGGGCGTCGCTCTCATCGAGATCTACGAGGTCCCGTGAGGCGCTGGAGTATTTTCGATTTGGATAGTCCCGGATTGAGCATGGCGAAAGAAGCCCCGGCAGTGTAACTCCCGTCCGGTTCCGCCCGATACGCCCCTGTTGCTCTAATGGCTGAGGAGCGGAAGCACTGGGCCGTGCGGCAGCGGTGTTGATCGGGTAACACCCCATAGGACCCCTTCGAAACTTCGGTTATGCTTCCATGGCAATGAACAGCGAGGCAGTCCCCAACCGAGTCTCTTCTGGCAGACAACACAGACCCTGTGGCCTTTGGTTCGACGGCACGTCATACTCAAGAGGAAATCAAAAAACATGAAATCAAGCGCTAACGACAAAGTAGAAGGCACCGCCAAGGATATCTCAGGCAACGTCAAAGAAGCCGCCGGCAAGGCGACCGGAAACGATCAACTGAAAGCCGCGGGCAAAGCGGAACAGGCCGAAGGTCAGACACAGAAGAAGATCGGAGAGATCAAGAAAGTGCTCGGGACATGAATCTTACCCATTCCATGAAAACATCCCTCCAATTGGCGAAGTCTGCATCGTCTCTCGCGTTGATCGGCGCCCTCGCGCTTGGCGGCCTGACCAGTGGCTGCGCGCCGAAAGCCACACCCGAAACCACCGGGCAATACGTGGACGATACGGTCGTCACAACCAAAGTGAAGAGCGCCCTTCTGGGTGACGACGCGGTGAAATCATTCCAGATCAAAGTCGAGACGCACCAGGGAGTCGTTCAGCTCAGCGGCTTTGTGGACACATCGGCCCAGAAGTCCGCAGCAGGCAAGGATGCTTCGGCCGTCCCCAATGTGAAGGACGTCAAGAACGACCTCATCGTCAAGTAGGCCGCCGAACCGAGCCACGCGAGACCCCGGG
>CAZHPC010000166.1:0-6032 GCA_964534685.1 uncultured Opitutaceae bacterium | reverse complement strand
TCACGATCCACAGGGAGGCCAACAGCGTCCTCTACGCCAACAACTGGACCGAGACCAGCTCGCGGCACCTGAACTACAACGACCGCCTGTTCATCTCGATCCGCACGGACCTGGACCACTTCAACAAGTGGAACAACGGCACGGGTTGGGACGTCCAGAACATGTACCAATACAAGCTCGAGAGCCAGGTCAGGGACCGGCTGGTCTTCGTGCACTCGGAGCTGAGCCCCCACTACTACTCGTCGGCGCGCTTCCGGGCCGCGTTCTTCCAGCGAGAGACCGAGCCCATCTCCCACGGCACCTCCTATTTCCACGGCACGGGCCGCTTCAACGTTTTCCACATCATCCGCCCGTCGCCCAGCCTGAGGGTCGTCGTCGACTTCTCGCGCACGTCGCTCGGCCATGGGCGCACCCAGCTGCCCGAAAAGGCGATCATCGTCGGGGACGAGGACTACAAGCTTCACTTCGTCGGCGCCGGGTCCGCACGCATCTTCTCCCAGGTCATCAAGCCCGAGTACTACGAGGGCCAGGCCTACATGATGATCGACTTCGGCGACCAGCCGGCGGTGATCGAGAAGCTGAAAACAGGGCTCATGCGCTGGTACGGCGTCAAGTTCGCGCTCGACGACCGGCGCCTCATCGGATTCACGCGCGACATCTCGGTCCTCACGGACGACCAGTACCGGTCGATGCCGCGCCCCTCGAAGATCAGCAAGTTCCCGGAGGACCTGCTCATGAACAAGGGCCTGGAGTACTCCGGCATCTATGAGGACGGCTGGACGGGCCGGGACGCCTATTTCAAGCTTGCCGGATCTCACACGGGCCAGGTGCTCTACTTTCGCGGCTACATCCCGGACATCCCGAGGTTCCAGACCGCCGGCGTCGACGCGACCATCTCCATCAACGACCGCCCGACGGAGGTCGTGAACCTGAAGGCGGGCAAGTTCACGCTGACGCGCCTCATCAAGGACTCGTCGGACATTACCTCCATCTCGCTGCATTTCTCGGACGCGCAGGTCTACGACACCGACAAAGACAAGCGCGAGGTATCGGCGTTCGTGGACGAGATCTCGATCAGGGATGTCCCTGATTTTGCGAGCTTCCGCAGCGTGGCGAACCAAGCCGGCGAGAAGTTCGTCGTGAGCGGGATCGACGCCGACGGCTGGATCGCGAAGTCGGCGGAGTTCAAGGCGCCGTCGTTCGACGGGTTTAAAGTCTTGAAGCTGGACCTCGAGATGCCCGGCTGGGCGCCCATCGCGTCGAACGAGCTCAAGACATCGGTGGACGGCCAGGTGATAAAGACGGACACCGTCCCGCGGCAGACATTTGAGAGTATATATATTCCGCTTCCACCCGGACCCCAGCGGCTTGTGCACCTTGACGCCTCGTCGGTTTTTGCGCTTCCAGGCGACGGCAGGCTGCGCTCGTTTGCGGTGAAGAACATCTCTTTCGAGAACCTCACCCAGACGGACCTGTTTGCCCGCGGATGGCACGGTTCGGGTTACCTCTTCGACATCGAGGGCGCCGACACCGACGGTTGGGTTGACCATAGGCTCTCCCTGCGCTTCCCCGCCACGGATCGCTTCAAGGAGGCCATTGTCGAGGTCGTCAGGTTCCCCTCCAAACAGGACTTCCCTCTTTCGGTCTCCGTTGACGGCGCCAGCGCGAGAAGCCGGACGCTCGGACTCGAGCAGACCGAGCGCATCCTAATCCCCCTATCGGCAAGGGCAGGCACCACGGCGGTGCTCTCGGCCGCCGAGAGCTTCCCGCTCGACCCGCCGGACACCCGGACCCGGTCGTACCGCGTAGTGAACATCGACTTCGATTGATTTTCCGACAAGCATAACCGGACTCCAATGCTCCTCAGTCTCGTCGTACCCGTCTACAGGGAGGAAAAGAATATTCCGGAGTTCATCCGGAGGATTGGCGCAATCCTTGGCCCGATATCCGAGGACTACGAAATCATCTTCGCGATGGACCCGTCGCCCGACAGGACCGAGGACGTGATCCTCGAGGCGCGCGCAAAGGACGGGCGGATCAAGCTCCTCAAGTTCTCGCGCAGGTTCGGCCAGCCCATGGCAAGCCTCGCCGGGATGCAGTACTCGTCCGGGGAGGCGGTCATCGTGATGGACGTCGACATGCAGGACCCCCCCGAGCTCGTCGGTGAGATGGTCGCCAAGTGGCGCGAGGGCTATGACGTGGTGCTGCCGCAGCGCACCCGCCGAACGGGCGAACCCTGGGTCAAGCGCATTGTCGCCGAGACCGGCTACAAGGTCATCAACAAGATCGCGGACGTGAGGATCCCGCCCAACTCCGGCGACTTCAGGCTCATGTCCCGGCGGGTCGTTGACGAGGTCGTGAAGCTCAAGGAGAGCCACGGCTTCCTGCGCGGCATGGTGGCCGTCGTCGGCTTCAAGCAGTACCTGCTGCCGTTCGAGCGCCCCGCGCGGTTCTCGGGCGAGACGAACTACAACCGCTTCTTCGGCTCCCTGCGCATCGGTTTCAACGGGATCTTCTGCTTCTCCACCTATGCGCTCACGCTCAGCACCCAGCTGGGCTTCCTGATCGCCGGCGCCTCGTTCCTGATCGCGCTTGCCTACCTGATCATGAAGCTGTGCGGCTTCCCGTTCCCCGTGGGCAATCCGACCCTGGTCATCCTGATCCTCTTCATGGGCGGCATCCAGCTGATCAGCGTGGGCATCCTTGGGGAATACATCGGCCGCATCTACGAGGAGGTCCGCGCCCGGCCGCGATACATCGTTGACCGTGCCGAGGGCTTCGGGGGGAAATAGCACCCTATATGCAAACCGCTAAGTGGCCGAAGATCCTGCCTCCGATGACCCCGGAGCAGAGGCGCATCAGCGACGAGTTCATGAAGGTGTGGCACCAGGAGCTTCCCACGCGCTTCGGGATCGTCGAGAAGTTCAACCACGCGTTCCCGGTGAAGAATTCGCGGCCGGGGTTCAGGACGACGGTTGAGATCGGCGCCGGCCTGGGGGAGCACCTCCACTACGAGAAGCTGAGCCCCGAGCAGGAGGCCAACTACTACGCCGTGGAGCTGCGCGAGAACATGGCGGCGGAGATACGGCGCCGGTTCCCGAAGGTGAAGGCGATCACGGGCGACTGTCAGGCTCGGCTCGACTTCGCCGACGGGTACTTTGACCGCTACATCGCCGTGCACGTCATGGAGCATCTGCCGGACCTTCCCTCGTGCGTCCGCGAGGCCTACCGGCTGCTCAACAAGGAGAAGGGCCAGCTGCTGGTCGTGATCCCCTGCGAAGGCAGCCCCGCTTACTCGCTGGCGCGGAAGATCTCGGCCGAGCGCGTCTACAACCGCCATTTCAAGGGCGGCTACCATTGGCTGATCTCAAGGGAGCACATCAACCTGCCGCACGAGATCCTGGCGGAGCTCAAACCGTATTTTGTGATCGAGAAGAAGGTCCTCTTCCCCCTTCCCTTCCTGCCCTTCATTTTCAACAACCTCTGCATAGGCTTGTCACTCAGGCCGCGGCCGGCGCCGATCCTGGGATAGCCCCGGCAGCCCTGAATTCATGAAAAAGACTTTTGTGACCGGCTGCGCCGGCTTCATCGGTTCCACGTTGGTCGACCGCCTCCTTGCGGACGGCGTCTCGGTGGTCGGTTGGGACAACATGTCGACCGGACAGGAGCGCTTCCTCGAGAGCGCCCGGGGATCGAAGGCGTTCAAGTTCGTGCGCGGCGACAACCTTGACCAGGCATCCCTTGCAAAGGCGATGAAGGGAAGCGACTTCGTGTTCCACCTCGCGGCGAACGCGGACGTGCGGTTCGGCACCGAGCACACACGTCGTGACCTGGAGCAGAACACAATCGCGACCTACAATGTGCTGGAGGCGATGCGCTCGTGCGGGGTGAAACGCATGGCGTTCTCCTCAACCGGCTCCACCTACGGCGAGGCAAGGGTCATCCCCACCCCCGAGGATGCCCCGTTCCCCGTGCAGACCTCCCTCTACGGAGCCTCCAAGGTCGCGGGAGAGGGTCTCATATCGGCGTACTGCGAGGGATTCGGAATGGAGGGCTACATCTTCCGGTTCGTGTCGATCCTGGGCGAACGGTACACACACGGGCACATCTTCGACTTCTACAAGCAGCTGACCGAGCACCCGGCGTGGCTTCAGATCCTGGGCGACGGCTCGCAGCGCAAGAGCTACCTCTATGTCCAGGACTGTGTGGATGCGATCCTCCACGTGACCCGCAACCACACGGCGCGCGAGGCGCCGCATCGCTGCCAGATCTACAACCTCGGGACCTCAGAGTACGTCCAGGTGAACGACAGCGTTCGGCACATCTGCGGGGCGCTGGGCCTCAAGCCCGAGCTGCGCTACACCGGGGGTGACCGCGGGTGGATTGGGGATAATCCCTTCATCCTGCTTGAGACCCGGAAGATTCTGGCGACAGGCTGGAAGCCCAAGCTGACGATAGAACAGGGGATCATCCGGACGCTGCGGTGGCTCGAAGCCAACCGCTGGGTGTACGAGGCCAGGCATTCATAATCGGGTGTTGCGAATAGGAAGTTGATTTGGTCGGTTTCAGGTAGCGAATCCAACCCGGCCGCCAGCGTTGATATGTGCACTCCAAGGTTCGCGCCACGCTCGCCTGGTTCGACGCCCAATGAGCGGGAAATGTCGAGCGGCGAAGCCGCAAAACGCCGTGGTGGTGGGGCCAGTTGGTGGCGGCTTTGCTATTGACGGAGGCTCTGGCAAAATACACCTTTTCAATATGAAGGATACATACAGCGTTAAGGACCTCCAGCGCGACACCGCGGCAGCCATTCGCACTGCCGAGGCCGGAACGCTTGTCACGGTCACCCGTCACGACCGCCCTGTCGTGCATGTCATCTCTGCCGCGCGCTTAGGAGGCCTCCTGGAGACAATGGAACTGCTTGCTGATTCGGATTTCACGCGTCAGCTCAAGCTCCTCCGCGCTGGCAAACTCAAATTCCATCCCGCCACTTCCCTTGTCGACTAGAGTCATCGTCGCGAGTCAGGTGCGCGAGTACCCGAAATCCCTTTCACCGGAGCCCAGAAGACGCCTGAAGGCCGCAATACTCGGATTAGCCGCGGGGCGGGGCGACATCAAAGCCCTCCAAGGCAATCTGGAGGGCTTGTGGCGGCTGCGTGTTGGCGAGCATCGAATTGTTTATCGTCACAGCGCCGGCCGGATCGAGGTGTTCTACGCGGCGCCTCGCAGCGTGGTCTACGAATTTCTCGCGGCTCACTTACATGAAATACTGGGAAGGTGATTCGTCGGTTTTGTCGCCGGCGGGGAAAGCGCAACGCCGCAAAGTGCAGCCATCAACCCGTCGCCGACGGTTGGTTTGACTCGACAGCGAGTTCTGCCGCGTCTGCGCTGCGCCTGCGTGGATTTCCGAATAGTCGGTCAGGCCACACAGGAGAATTTCACGCCCCTTGTCGCGTCTCTAAGGATCCGTCTGCGCAAAGCTTAGCGGCTCGATTTACCACCTGACGGATCGATCCGCCTCGGCATCTGCCGCCCTGAGCGATCATCCCGCTGCGCCTCCTCGTGGTATTCGGCGTCGGAATTCACGTTCCAGAGGTTGAACTGGCCGCCTTCCATATTCCGTACCGCAAGGATTGCCGTCATCATGGAGTGATCCTGGTTGTTGTATTTGTGCATGCCGTTTCGCCCCACGACGCTAAGGTTGGAGAACCGGCCGAGCTCGGAGCGGATGACGTCCACGTTGGACTGGTAGCCTGGATCATAGACCGGGTACGCCTTCTCGACCCTGACAACGATGCCTTCCCTGACCTGTGCCGGCTGAACAAGGCCCAGCTGGGCCAGCTCGCGTTTACCAAGTTCGAGCAGGTCGGCATCGGCCGCCGACCAGAGGCCGTCGCCGGCAAAGCAGAAGTACTCCAGGCCGAGGCAGGTCGTTCCGGGCCTGCCGATCATCGCCTCGCTCCAGTTCCGGAAGTTCTGAATGCGCCCGAGCTTCACCTCGGGCTCGTGAATGTAGATCCAGTTGTCAGGGAAGG
>CAZHPC010000165.1:0-6071 GCA_964534685.1 uncultured Opitutaceae bacterium | reverse complement strand
ATTCGCCGGGCGAGGCGAAATGCCAACGCGTAAGCGTCCATGCCGCCGATGTGGGCAAGGAACAGGTCCTCAGGATCGATGGAGGCCCGGCGAAGCTTGGCGTCGAAGTTGAGGCCGCCCCTGCCGAGGCCGCCCGCCCTGAGGATCGAGACCATGGCAAGCGTGAGCTCACGGACGTCGGTGTTGAACTGGTCGGTGTCCCAGCCGAGGAGCAGGTCGCCGGTGTTGGCGTCAATTGAACCAAGCATACCCTGAGCGGCGGCCGCCTCGATCTCGTGCTGGAAAGTGTGGCCGGCGAGAGTGGCGTGGTTGGTCTCGATGTTGAATTTGTAGTGCTTTTCGAGGCCGTAGGTGCGGAGAAATGCGATTCCTGCGGCGACATCGAAGTCGTACTGGTGCTTGGTGGGCTCCTTCGGCTTCGGCTCGACAAGGAACTGACCCTTGAAGCCGATCGACTTGGCGTAGTCCACCGCCATGTGCAGGAAGGCAGCCAGATGGTCCTGCTCGCGCTTGAGGTTCGTATTGAGCAGCGTCTCATAGCCCTCGCGGCCACCCCAGAAGACGTAATTCTCGCCACCGAGCTCTTTTGTGACGTCCAACGCCTTCTTCACCTGCGCCGCTGCGTACGCGAAGACGTGGGCGTCAGGGTTGGTGGCGGCGCCGCACATGTAACGCGGATTTGAAAACAAGTTTGCAGTGCCCCAGAGCAGTCTCACTCCGGAGGCCTTTTGGTGCGCTTTGGCGTGCTCCACGAGGCGGTCGAGGTGGCGGTTCGACTCCGCGAGCGTGCGGCCTTCGGGGGCGATGTCGCGGTCGTGAAAGCACCAGAACGGCGCGCGAATCTTCTGGAAGAACTCGAAGGCGGCGTCCATGCGGGCCTTTGCTACCGACATGGCGTCCTTTCCGCGCTCCCAGGGCCGGACGATAGTGCCTGGGCCGAAGGGATCGGCGCCGGTGCCGCGGAAGGAATGCCAATAGGCGATCGAGAAGCGCAGGTGCTGCGCCATCGTGCGACCGTCGATCACCTCGTCGGGATCATAGTGCCGGAAGGCCAGGGCACGCGCGGACCAAGGCCCCTCGTAGGAGACACGGCGTATCTTCGGGAAATGCGAGCGGGGGGTCATCATCAGAAGATAGAGAGGGGTAACAGACCGAAACTGGTCCGGGAACGCGAGCAGGGCGCAGCATTTTGAAGGCCGGACGCGGCAACAAGCCGACCTCAACGCTAACATTAGACTTGCGACGGCGCCGGTTGGGCGTGCCATGCTGCCGCAATGACCGAAAAGCGCACGACCCTTGCCGACATCGCCCTAAAGGCGGGCGTCCATGTGACCACCGTATCGCTGGCCCTGCGCAACAATCCTCGGCTGCCAGTCGCGACACGCGAACGCCTGCAAGCTTTGGCCAAGGAACTGGGTTATGTCCCAGATCCGCTCCTGCGGGCGCTGGCTACCTACCGCGCCAAGCTCCGGACCGACCGGAGGCTCCCGACCCTCGGCTACGTGACAAACTGGACCACGCGTTGGGGCTGGAAGAACGTCACCGCGCATCCCGACTTCTACGAGGGGGCCCGCGAGGCGGCCGAGTCGTTGGGCTACCATCTGGAGCATTTCTGGATCCGCGAGCCCGGGCTGACCCATGTCCGATTGAGCCGCATCCTCTACTCCCGGGGAATCAACGGCTTGATCCTCGCTTCCCACGGCCGCGAAATGGGCGACGCCATCCAATTCGACTGGAGGAATTTCAGCGCAGTCAAGATCGACTACTTCCCCCACAAGCCGGAGTTGCACAACGTCACCAATGACCAGAGCAGCATCGTCCGAACGGCCGTACGAAAGGTCATGGCGGCGGGCTACCGGCGCATTGGCTTCGTGATGCACCGCGGGTGGGACCACGCGGTCGACCACCAGTGGACCGCCGGCTTCCTCTGCGAACAGCAGAGCCTCACGGTGCGGGAACGCATCCCGATGCACCTCTTCCCGGGGCCCGAGCCAATGGAGCGGTGGTTCAACGAGAGCAAGTCCGACGTCACGCCCGACCCGAAACCCTTCGACGCCTGGCTGGCGCGATACCAGCCGGATGTGCTCATCAGCAAAGCCTCCTTTGTCCTACCCCATCTGCGACGGAAGGGCTGGCAAGTGCCCGGGAAGGTCGCTTTCGTCGATGTGTTTCTGGATCAATTCGACGGCAAGACAGCCGGCATGCGCCAGAACCACCGCGTCGTCGGGGCAGTTGCTGTGGAATTACTCGCAGGCCAGCTCCAGAACAACAAGTTCGGCGTGCCAGAGATTCCCAACACGACCTACGTGGAGGGCACATGGTTCGACGGCAGGTCCTGCCCGCTCTAGGCACTCATGTCCGCCGGCCTCCTCCTTGAGGGAAAGGCCGACGGCGCGACCTTTCGAAAAACGCCGGCAAAAGACTGAAGATTACGAGCAACGCAGTTGCCCGAGGAACCACAAGAATACTTCGATCGAAGCGTTTGAATGGGTGGATTGGGGCTGCAAGACGTGTTTCCAGGTCCAGGCGTTCATACTTTCAGACACGGGTGATCAAGCCGAAGCCTTGGTGCTTCTCCAGAGGATCGAGAAGCCTGCGCCCGCCTCGGCGAATACCGCGTGCGAAGTGGGATTCGTTCTAATCTGGCAGGGAAAGCACGAAGAGGCGGCAGCCGCCTATCACCGGGCCTATGATCTCACCGTGAGATTTGCGTCCCAGCGCGACATGCGTGCGATGGCCCTAAGGGTAATGGGTTTTGTTTTGAGGGAATTGAGGCGGTTCGATGAAGCCAAAAGGGCGTGCCGCGAGTCTCTCGAAATCGAGGCGAGCAACAGCCTGACTCTCGGCGAGCTCACGTACCGCAGCATCAGCGCGTGACTAAGTAGCTTCGGAATGGCCGCTGGCAACCGGTGCTCTCCGCGTCGCGGACAATCGATCGGAGTTCCCGGCCAGTACGGTTTGTTTAGCAGGGGGCGTTCCCGCCTTCTACGCGATTTTACGCGCGTGCGCCCGTTGACAAGGGGCCGAAGCGAACCAATGCCTAGGATGGACCGATCGCCGGAGGCGAGTATCAGGCGATCGTCCACCTCCCTTGTTTGCTGGGCCACCGAAGACCCCCCGACCAAAATGAAGCCATGAAGAAGATGGCTGTGGCGGTCGTCCTCCTGGCTCTGGCCGGCGCCGGCGCCTACCTCGCATTAAGGCCGGCCCCGGAATACTCCGATGCCACCGACCAATTCAAGGCCGTGCGGCTGGGCGCAGACGGGCTGGAGCCGGTCACGGTGACGGCGAGCGACAGGCCCTACCTTGCGGTCTATCACACGGCGCTGTGGTGCCGGCCCAGCGAGCGCTTTTCACATGCCCTTGCCGATTTCTATAGGACCGCGGACAAGTCGAGGTTCCAGCTGGTCGTGAAGAGCTACGACAGATCTGACGAGGAGCTGATAGAACACATGAAGAAGTACGGCATGGACTGCCCGTTCATTCCATTCACGGTTTCCGACGAATGGGGAATACCGCCCGACGAGATTGGGATACCCAATCTCGTGATAATCAACACGGCGACCCGGAGGGTCGTCGATCAGCGCTACCAAAAGGGGCTCTTTGGGCTGAAGAACGTCGGCCCCGACGTCCCGCTGGAGACCTTGAAAAAGCTCGCAGGCCAATAGGTCTTTCGCCGTCCCGTTCACTCACCACCCAGCCTCACACCTCTCATGAATCCCACCGACACCGCCGCGGTCACACGTCCAGAATGGTTCCCGTCCGCCACCAGGGGCATGGTCCTCGCCCTCGCCTTTGTCCTGGCCTCCGGCTGCGCCAGGAAAGTGGAGTTCAAGAGCGACGCCATCGACGAAGAGATGGCGCAGTTCAACCGCGACGCATGGAACTCCTTTGAGCATAGGAGATTCGGCGAGCTGGAGGCGGTTGCCGCGCAGGCCATCAAGGAGAGGGCCATCTTCGGCACGGGCTCATGGAAGATTACCCAGCTTCACTGGGCCATCACGCCCCCGTCCGAGGGTGCGATCAACTGGAAATGGTATGACGAGCATATCAGGGATTGGGAGGCCAAGTACCCGCAGTCTGTCACGGCGCACATTGTCCACGCCCAGTATTACACGGCGTTTGCCTGGAATGCGCGCGGCGGCGAAGATTCCGACAAGGTGAAGCCCGACGCGTGGCCCCTGTTTGAGGAGAGACTGGGGGAGGCCAACAAGCAACTGGCCATCGCGAGCAGGCTCGCGCAGAAGTCGCCCATGTTTTGGCATGCCGGATTCACCGTCGCGCTCGGCCAGGGCTGGCCGAAGGAGGCCGCAATCAAATGGTTCAAGGCGGCAAAGGAGGCGTATCCCGATTACTGGGGCTTTGACGCCGCCCTTTACCAATTCCTCCTGCCCCGCTGGTACGGCGAGGAAGGCGAGTGGGAGAAGATGGCCTTGGAAGAGATCAAGCGGCCTGGCGGCCTCGCGGAGGAGGGCTACGCCCGCGCCGTCCTTGGTATGGAGATGTACCACAAGAACGTGTTCAAGGAGACCAAGGCCGATTGGCAGATTGTGAAGACGGGGTTCCTGCAGATGCGGGAGAAGTACCCGACATCAAAGCTGATCCTCAACCAGTTCGCCCTTGTCGCGATCCTCGCCGAGGACCGCCAGGCGGCCATACCCCTTTTCAAGGAGATCGGCGTTCACCCGGATCCCGGCGTGTGGGGCTCGGTGGCACAGTACAAGGACAACCGGAATTGGGTGAACGGCGGCAGGTACTAGTCCATTTGAAGACCGCGGCCTTTGCGACGCCCCGCCGGTCCTCATGCCCGTTGCGCGGCGCCGCATGAGGTGTTTTTTCAGCAATCAAGGCGGCCTCTGGGCGGCACGCGTGCCGGCCTTCGCGTTGAACCATATCAGTGCCGGGCTGTCGAAACCCCGTGCGGCCACTCCCCACATCCATGACACATAGAGGCCCAATTTGGAGCATAATCGTCCTAGGTTCTTCGGTTGCCGCCCTTGCCGACGTCCCGGTCCAGATCAACGTCGACACCGGCTCTGGAAGAATGCCGATCAGCCCCTATGTCTACGGGACTGACCAGGACCTGGCCGGGGTGACGGCACCCGGCGCGCGCAGGTTCGGGGGCAACCGCCTTACCGGATACAATTGGGAGACCAATGCGTCGAACGCGGGCACAGACTACCTGAACAACAGTGACAACTACCTGGTCTCCCAGCTGCCGGCGAACGAGCGGAGCACTCCGGCGATAGCCCTCACGTCGTTTCACGACCAGTCGCTTGCGGTGGGCACCCCCTACACGATTCTCACGCTTCAGATGGCCGGCTATGTCGCGGCCGACGAGAATGGTCCTGTCACGGCTGCCCAGACGGCGCCCTCGTCACGCTGGGACGTCGTGCAGAACAACAAGCCCGGAGGAGTCTACACAACCTCGCCGGACCTGACGGACGGGACCGTGTACATGGACGAGCTGCTGAACCTCATCATCACCCGGTACGGTCCCGCATCTGGGAAGACAGGCGTCAAAGGCTACAACCTCGACAACGAGCCTTCGCTCTGGCCGTCGACGCACCCTTATCTCCACCCCGCGCAAACGACATGCGCTGAGATTGTGTCCAAGTCCGCGGCGCTCAGCCGCACGGTCAAGCGGATGGATCCGAGCGCGGAGGTGCTCGGCGGCGTGTTCTACGGAAGCGAGGCCTACTTCACCTTCCAGAACGCGCCCGACTGGCCGGCGATCCAGGCCTCCACGGGCTACCGGTGGTTCATCGACTACTTTCTCGAGCAGATGAACCAGGCGTCCGCCACGGCGGGAATGCGCCTTCTCGATGTCCTGGACCTCCACCGCTACAGCGACGAGAACGTGTCCGGAACCGGCCCCGACGTCGCCATCACGAACCAGACGGATTTCTCGAACACGGCGACCAACATGGACCGGGTCCAGGCGCCGCGGGTCCTCTGGGACAAGACCTACGTGGAGAACAGCTGGGTGCAGCAGTACGACTCCCAGTTCCTGCCCTGGATCCCGAATATCCAGGCCTCGATCAGTGCCCGCTGCCCGGGAACAAAGCTCT
>CAZHPC010000164.1:0-6108 GCA_964534685.1 uncultured Opitutaceae bacterium | reverse complement strand
ATGGTCATTTATCTGCTCGCGATGCGCCTTCCCAAGATGGAATACATGGGCACCGGAGCCGTGTTCTTCCTCCTGTTAAACCTCTTCAAGATCCCCTTCATGATCGCGCTCGGGCTGATCACGCAGGGGAGTCTTGCGCTCAATCTCACACTCGCCCCGGCGGTCATCGCCGGGACGGTGCTTGGGCGATGGCTCCTGGGAAAGATCAACCAGCGCATGTTTGAGAACATCGCCCTTGCCCTCACTCTCGTCGCGGCGGCGAGGATGTTCATTTGACTTCCGCGGAGCCGAGGGACCGAACATGGCAAGGATGACCTCAAGGCAGATGTGGACGGCCAAGCTTCGGGGCAAGCCATTGCCGGCGAGCCCCCCCCGGGGGGGGAGGGGGCAGGCGCGGACGAGCGAGATCCCCGCCAAGACGGCGTTCTTTGGCCTTGTCCTCGGCATCGATCCCTCGCTAAGGGCCACCGGGCTCGCCCTTGTCGATTTCCAGCGGGGGCAGACGCCGGTCCTCCTGCGCTGCAGGACCGTACGCGTGCCGGCCAGCCGGAGCATGGCTAGCGCTCTAGCCGAGATCCACAGGGCGGTAGAGGAATTCATCAGGGACTCGTCCGGGGTTCGCCACGTCGCCCTCGAGCAGACGATCTACGTCCAGAACTTTCAGACGGCACAGATCCTGGGCGCGGCCCGCGGCGCCGCGATCGCGGCGGCCGCCCTGCGGGGGCTGCCCGTCTTCGAGTATCCCCCCCTCAGGGTTAAGCAGGCGGTTGCCGGTTCGGGAAGGGCCAGCAAGGAGCAGCTGGCCCGCACCGTGAGGTCGCTCCTCGGGCACGCCAGAACGCTCGCGTTTGACGAGGCGGACGCCGCGGGGGTCGCGCTCTGCCACGCGTTTTCGTGGCAACCGTGAGACGGCGTTCCTGGGTCAGCCCAGGACCGCCTTCAGAACCTTTCCAAGGTCGGTTACCCGGTAAGGTTTCGTCAGGTAGCCGCAGAAGCCCATGTCGAGGTACTGCTTGGCCATCTCCTCGTTGTCGTAGCCGCTCGAGACGATGGCACGGACGTCGGGATCGAGGTCGCGCAGGACGGCAAAGGTCTCCTCGCCGCCCAGGCCGCCGATGACCGTAAGGTCCATGATCACGGCGTCATACGGCCGGCCGATGTTCAGATAGCGCTTGTAGAGCGTGATGGCGTCCTCGCCCCTCTTCGCGATGTCGAACTTGTAGTCGAGGCTCTCCAGCATTGACGCCGTAAGGCTGCAGATGTGCTCGTCGTCGTCCATGAAGAGGACGCGCCCGGTGCCAAAACGCAGCGACGGTGCGGGCCGCGCCTGCACCTCCACGGGCTGGTCGGCCCGCGGAAGGAAGATGCTGAATACGGTGCCCTCCCCGACCGTCGACTGGAGCCCAATCTCGCCCCCGAACTTGCGCACGATGGAAAGCACCGTCGCGAGGCCGATCCCCGTGCCGTGCTTCTTCGTCGTGAAGAATGGGTCCCATATCTTCTCCAGGTGCTCGGGTTTAATCCCGCTCCCGTTGTCGCGCACTTCGAACTCGACGTAATCGCCGGCCGGGAGGGTCGCGATCTGCCCATCGGAGATATGGGTATCCGCTGCCCTGATCTGAATCCGCGCCCGGTGCGGCGCGGGCGGCATGGCCTGCAGCGCATTGACGATCAGGTTCTGGAAGACCTGGAGGATCTGCGGGCGGTCGACCTTGACCGGGCCCGTTCCCGCCTGCGCCTGCACTGTGATCTCGGCCGTGGATCCCGCCGAGGCGATCTTGACGGCGTCCTCGAGAATCTCCTTCGAGTCGCACACCGAAACTACGCCGGACCCGCCCTTGGCGACCGTTAGCAGCTGCTTCGTCAATCCCTTTGCGGTAAGGCATGCCTTTTCCGCGTCCGCCAGCTTTGAGCCATCGTGATTGTCCTTCGCCAGTGAGAGGCCGCCGAGAATCGTCGTCAGGAGGTTGTTGAAATCGTGCGCGATTCCCCCGGCCAGAAGGCCGAGCGTCTCGAAACGGTTTGCCCTTATCAGCTCCTCCGGCGTCAGCCCCATTTCGTCGGGATTGCGGAAGACGATCACGACTCCCTGGGGCTTTGAGTCGGGGCTGAATGACGCCCGGGCGGTCCAGACGATGGGCAACGGGTCCGAGCCCGCCACAACCACGGACTGGTCACTGATAAGGGGGAGGGGGCCGCTTGCCGACAGCGCCCGTACCGCAGGATCGTCGCCGGCCTTTCCGGACTGGCGGTTCAAAAGGGTGAACACCTGGCTGAGCGGGCGGCCGACGGCGGCGTCGGCGGGAAGGCGCAGCAGCCTTGAGGCGGTTGCGTTCACGAGAAGGACGCTTCCGCCGGCATCGGTCGCGATGACGCCCTCCGAAAGGGCTGAGAACACCTCGTCAAAGATGGCCTTTGTCGCGGGCTCGGCCGCCGCGGGTTCCTTCCGAGCTCCGGGAGCGGCGCCGACGGCGCTATCCTCGGGTAGCGGACAGGCGAAGCCCACGACGTGCGCCAGCGTCCGCTTCCTGGTGAGGGTGCGGTGAATCCCGACGATCGCCGGGAACGACTTACCGTCGTTCCTGCGCAGCTGCACGACCCTTGAGAATGACGACTGGCCGGGGGCCTGCGCCAGCAGCCATGCCTCGACGCCGCCGGCGCCTTCATCGGGAGGAAGCGCGTCGGCCAGCGCGGCCAGCCCGTTGGACGGCGAAGCCAATCCGCCGACAAGCCGAAGCCAGGCCTCGGAGAACCACGGGCTGCCGCCCGCGAAGTCCAACTCGAAGGCCGCAAGCGACCCCTCGTCCGCAAGCGCGTGAAGGCGGGCGTCGCTCGCCATTCCCACCTCCTCCAGCTCCTTGCGCTCCGTCGCGTCCAGGTGGATTCCCATCACGCGTTCAAGCTCGCCCGAGGTGCTCACCAGCTGGAGTCCGACGCACTGGATCCACGCCCAATGGCCGAGCTTGTGCTTCATCCGGAAATCCACGGCGAAGGGGCGCGCCCCGACTTTGAACTTGCGCCCGGCCTTGTCAGGCGCGGCGGCAGAGTCCTCGGGATGAAGCAGGCCGAGCCACGCCTCGTAGGTGTTCGGAAGCTCCGAATCCTCGTATCCGAGCATCCGTTTCCAGGCGGGCGAGTACACGACGCTGCGTGCCTTGAGGTTCAGGTCAAAGAAGCCGACGGGTCCCTTTTCGGCAAAAAGCTGCAGCGCAGCAGACTGGTCGTCGTCGGCCCCTGACGGCGGCCCCGATTCGAGGGGCGTCTCGATCACGACAATGTATCCGCCTGCGGCCCCGATGGCCTTCTCGGCGCGCACTGCCATGGGACGCGGGCCGCCCTCCCGGGGTTGGACTGAAAGGATGGCCCGTTTGTCGAGCATCGCCGAAAGCACGATGTCCCACTGGGCTTCGAGCATCTCCGGCTCATCGCATACGATATCGAGCGCGAAGAGTCCCGGAAAGAAATCGCCTACGAGTTCGCCCGCACCGGTCTGCCAGAGTGACTTCGCCTCCTGGTTCGCCGAGACGACCTTGCCGGCGTTATCCAGCATCAAGACGGCTACCCGGGCCGTCTTCAGCCCGGCATTCGGTATCGTCAGGGGCGGAGGGTTGGAGAATTCGCTCACAATGACAATGCACCATCAGTCAGCCATTTTTGCACACGATTTGCGAGAAAATCGATGAATGCAGGATGATCGTTTGGGCACCTTATCTTTTCAAACTGTTCTCCTCCAGCAGCTAAGAAGGACTCTTTTCCCGCCATTGAAATCTCTTCTAATGTTTCCAGACAGTCAGCCAGAAAGCTCGGGCAGATTACGAGGAGGCGCTTTACCCCAACCTTTGGCAGCCGTGTAAGTTCGAAGTCGGTGAAGGGTTGCAGCCACGGTTCGCCCGCGAGGCGCGACTGGTACGACATCGAGTATTTCGAGGGCTCGAGGCGGGCCCGTCGCGCCAGTTCAGCCGTTGTGCGCACGCATTGCGCCCTGTAGCATGTCGCATGAGCCGGCGAGCAGGTGGTGCAGCAGTCCGCCACCACCGTGCAATGCGCGTGCGATGAGTCAGCCTTGCGAAGGTGGCGCTCGGGGATCCCGTGATAGCTGAACAGCAGGTGGTCGTAAGGTTTCGCAAGGAAGGGCGCGGCGACCGCGTGCAGCATCTCGATGTAATCCCGATCCCCGAAGAACGGTTGGACGCAGCTGATCCGCAGGGCCGGAGCCTGCCCTGCAGCCTCCTCGTAGACCCGCGCAACGACCGTCTCCCACGAGGCCATCGCATAGTGGGGGTACTGGGGAAAGAGAAGCACCTCGGTGCACCCGTCGGCAATGAGGGCCGCCAATGCGGAGGCGATTGATGGACGCCCGTACCTCATGGCGATGTAGACCGGCACGCCGGGCCCGAGGGCCTCGGCGAGCTTTCGCTTCACGCTTGCCGACGTCGCTATGAGCGGCGAACCCTCGCTGGTCCATATCCTCGAATAGGCGTGGGCGGTGCGCTTGGGCCGCGTTGGAAGGATGATCCCCTCCAGCAAGAGCCAACGGAGGGGAGCCGCCAGGTCGAGGACCCGCTCGTCCCCGAGGAACTCGCGCAAGTAGCGCCGGACATCCGGGACCGATGTGGAGTCCGGGGACCCCAGGTTGACAATGAGAACGGCGCGCTTCGGCATTCGCCGATTTGACCCGCGCTGCAGCGCCTTCGTCAAGCCGCGCCTCTGCAGAATCGGATGAGACGGATCAGGCTGTGGACGTTCTCGGGGGCGATCCGGTCGGTCACGACGGTCCGTGGATAATTGTGGCCGACATCGAGACGCACTCCTTCCTCGGCGCCGGGGCGGACAAAGTCCTCCACGAAATCCATGCCGCCGCGCGGGCGCATCCACCGGTAGTAGGGGTCCGGGTCGTCCGACTCGATCAGGACGTCGTCCCTGAGGAAGACGCTGCAATAGAGCGTTAGGTCGCGAAAGGACGAGAACCACGTGGGCGGGTTCACCAGCTGGTCTCGGATTATGAGCGTCAATTCGCGGTCCTCTTGAATTCTTACTATCGTCGGATCTTGGCAGTATTTGGTCCTTTTCGCGTTGCTGCGGTCGACATGCGTCCCCCGGTTGGTATTGTGAAAGAACCAACATGAATGCACCGCGCAAGCCCGTACTTCTCGTGATCCGCGATGGGTGGGGAAAGAACCCGCATCCCGAGCAGGATTCCTTCAACGCCACCGTCCTGGCGAAGAAACCGTGCGACGACATGCTGCACGCCCGCTACCCGGTCGCACTGGTGAGGGCGAGCGGCCTTGACGTTGGGCTTCCGGAAGGAATCATGGGCAACAGCGAGGTCGGCCACGAGAACATCGGCGCCGGCCGGGTCGTGAATCAGGAGCTGGTGCGGATCAACAAGCTCTTCTCCGACGGCCTGCTTGGCTCGAACGGTGTCTGGCGCGGCGCCGTCGAGCGCCTGAAGGCGCGGACCTCGAAGCTCCACCTGATGGGCATCGTCTCCGACGCCGGCGTTCACGGGATGCTGGAGCATCTCTACGGAATCCTGGCGCAGGCCAGGTCCGACGGGGTCGCCCCGGACCGCGTCTTCATCCACGCTTTCACCGACGGCCGCGACACGCCCCCGACGAGCGGGATCGGATATGTGCGCCAGGTTGACGAGAAATGCCGAGAGCTGGGGATTGGGAAGATTGCCTCCGTGTGCGGCCGGTTTTGGGCGATGGACCGCGACAACCGCTGGGAGCGGGTCGCAAAGGCCTATTCGCTCCTGACGGGCAGGAAGGTGGACGCGACGGCGCCGAGCGCGGAGGCCGCCGTCCAGGCCTACTATGACAAGCCCCTGAGCGTGACCCAGGCCGGCGATGAGTTCGTGGCCCCGACCGCGATTGTCGACAAGGACGGCAGGCCCCTTGCCGTGGTCGCCGACGGCGACGTGGTCATATTCTACAATTACCGCGGCGACAGGCCGAGGGAACTCACCAAGGCCTTCGTGATCGACGGATTCAAGGACTTCGACCGCGGCCCGAAACTGGACCTGTACTACGCCACGATGACCGAGTACGAGACGGGGCTGCCAGTGAAGGTCATTCTGCCCAAGCCCGAGAAACTCAAGAACATCCT
>CAZHPC010000163.1:0-6122 GCA_964534685.1 uncultured Opitutaceae bacterium | reverse complement strand
AGGAGGCGCACGCCGACGAGAACCCGCACGAGGCGCCCTGGATCTTGAAGGCCGCGACCAGGTTGAAATTGAGCGTGCCGACGATCGATGCGACGATGCCGAGCGGCGAGCAGCGCAGGGGCCCCAGCCGGACCATGCGCTCGTGGTGGAAGTGCGTGAGCATGGGCGAGCCGCCGGACGCCGCAAACAGCCCGGTGTCGCTGTTGGAGATGTCCGCGTCGCCCAGGCGGGCGTCCGCGATGGCCTGCAGAAACGCGCAGTGGGCAAAGAGGCCATGGGGCGCCATCGAGCGGATGGTCTCGCGCTTGATCTCGTAGCCGGCCGGCCACGTCCAGTCCTCGGGGTCGGTGGAGTCGGTTGAGAACCCCTTGATCGTGCCGATCACCTTGCAGGTGATGTCAGGCCCCTGGAACGGGGGGTAGAGCTCGAATCCGTGGCGCAGCTCGCGCAGGTTGCCCGAGACCGTGGCGGCATCATTTCCGATGCTTGTGACAAAACCGAGGCCGGTGATGAAGACTCTGGGCATGCGCTTCTATGGGCGGGCTGCCCGGCCCATCGTGGCGAGCGCCACGGCCCCGTCAATATCAGGCGTTGATCGCGACCCGCAGGGGCGGGCTCGCCGAACTCTCACCCTCGGGCGAAGGCTGGGTAGCCCCGTTGATGGCCGACGGCGCAACCGCGGATTCAACGTAGGCGAAGGTGAGCGTGATGTCCTCGGCGATGACCGCCTTCTCCTGGCCGACGCGAATCGCGCCCTCGAAGGTCGCAAGCGGCATCTTCATCCGTTTCGGCTTGATGGAGAGCGTGAGGATGTCGCCCGGCCTGCACATGCGGTGGGCGCGCACCCCCTCGCAGCCGGTGAAGAAGATCGTGTTCGATCCGATGGCCTTGCCGGGTTCGGTCGGCGCGCCCTCAAGGAGAAAGAGCACCGCGAGCTGGCCCAGGGCCTCCAGCATGATGGAGGCGGGCATCACGGGGTTGTCCTTGAAATGACCCTGGAGGAAGAACTCCTGGCCCGTGATCCTGTACTTGCCGTTCGCCCCGGTGGAGCTGACGGAGGCCTCGTTAAGGAAGAGGAAGGGGGGCTGGACCGGCATCACCGCGCCGATATGCTCGATCGGGAGGAACTTGGTCGGGCGCGGCAGCGGCAGGCCCCTGATCTTGCAGTCGATGAAGGTCTTTACGTCCCCGACCGTCCTCAGGTTGCGCAGCTCGTCGTTGTTGATCGTCAGCTGCAGCACATCCTCAACAAGGATCACGATTTCCATCATCGTGAGCGAATCGATGCCGAGGTCCTCGATCAGGCGAATGTCGTCGTCCGCGTCCTTGAGCTTCGGGCGCAGGTCCGGCTCGACAAACCGTTCAATCACGCCGATCACGACCGCCGGCATGTGGTCGGCGTTGCCGGTCTTGCGGAATTGGACGGCCGCCTCGAAGGTCGAGGGCGAGCAGCGCTTGAGCGCCTCCCTGAGGGCCGCCTCGTCATCCGGCGCAAATGGCTTCGTGGCAACCGTTAACGGCTTGGCTCCGCCTGTGGTGGATTGAGCTAAGTCAGACATCTGTAGCTCTTTGTATGTTACGGCGGCCGGCAAAGTAAACCCTATTTCTTGGCTCCCGGGGTCCCAAGGCTGCCCCTTGGGGCTCTGCAGCGTTTTTCAGGAACGATTTACACCATATGGTGACCGTAACATTGCTTGAATTCCGGGCGTCATCTGCGCTAACCTTCCCGTCCCCCAAACCGCTCAATGAGCGCACCTTCACTCGCCAAGCCCTCCAGCCAGCTATTCCTCATCACCCATGAGTTCTATCCCGTCAGCGGGGGAATAGCCACGTTTGCCGAGGAGATAGCCAGGGCGTCCGCGGGGCTTGGGTACGACGTGGAGGTCTGGGCCCAATCGGCGCCGCCGAGCGTTGAGAAGAAGTGGCCCTTCAGGATCCGCAGGCTGCCGCTGAAGGGCACGCACGACCTGATCTGCCAGCTTCAGCTTGCCTGGGAACTGGTCGCCTCCCGGCGCCAGCTGCGGCACGCGACCGTCTATCTGCCCGAACCCGGCCCCATGCTGACCATGATGCTGCTGCAGTTCTTCAAGGCGTTCAGGCCAAAGCGCCTCATTCTCACGTTTCACGGCTCCGAGATCCTGACCTTTTCGCGAAGCCCGCTCAGGCGCTGGCTCACCGGAAGGCTGATCCGCAATGCCACCCGCATCAGCACGCTGACGACCTATACCCGGGAGCTCCTGCTCGAGCGCTTCCCCCATGCTGCGGACAAGATCTTCCTGACCCCCGGGGCGCTGCGGACCGACTTGGCCGTCGTGCCGGCCCGCACCGAAAAGCCGCGGGACAAGATCGTGGTCCTGACGGTCGGCCGGCTGCACCCTCGCAAGGGGCAGCTGATCACGCTCAAGGCGCTCCAGATGCTCCCGGAGGATGTCCGCAGCCGGATCGAGTACTGGATCGTCGGCGGCCGCAACAAGGGCAACTACGAGGACCGGCTCCGCTCGGGCGCGGCCGCCGATCCCCGGATGACGGTGCGGTTCTTCGGGAACATCCCCGACCAGGAGCTGGCCGAGGTCTACGACCGCGCCGACATCTTCGCCCTCACCAGCGTCAGCTACGAGGACAGCGTCGAGGGATTCGGCCTCGTCTATATCGAGGCGGCCGCCCATGCGCTGCCGATCGTTGCGCACAACATCGGCGGCGTCTCCGAGGCCGTCCTTGACGGCGTGACCGGCCTCCTCGTCACCCCGGAACGACCCGCTGAGCTTGCCGCCGCGTTCGAGAAGCTGATCCACGACGTGCCGCTCCGCAGGAGGCTCGGCGATGCTGGCCGCAGCTGGGCCGCGCGAAACTGCTGGCAGGAGAACGCCTCGACCCTCTTCGCGAAAGCGGAGGATATTTGATGATTCAGTCGCGGGCGCAGGTGACGGTCCGGTACGCCGAGACCGACATGATGGGCATCGTCTACCACGCGAATTACCTGCCCTGGTTCGAGGTGGGGCGCACCACCCTCCTCAAGGAGATCGGCGTCCCCTACCGCAAGCTCGAGGAGGAGGGGTTCCGGATCCCCGTCCTCGAGGTGACCGCCAAGTTCCTGCGCCCGGCCGTCTACGACGACACGCTGGAGATCCTGACCACGATCCGCGAGCGGCCCCTTCTCAGGATCCGCGTCGAATACGAGGTGCGCCGCGGAGACGAGCTCCTTGCCACCGGCACCTCCGTCCACGCCTTCGTGGACCGCGAGGGGCGCCCGGTTCGCCCTCCCCAGTGGGCCCAGGAGCGGATCGGCAACGCGTTCGCGTGAGCACGACCCGCGCTCCAGCGCCCTGACGCGGGCGGCCGCCGCACCCGGCGCTTTTCGCTTTCCGGGCGGTCGCTTTCGATGTCTCATTGCCCTCCCCGCCGTCCCCGGGCCTCCACCCCATGACGCAAAGCACGTCTCCCGCCAGGCCCGAGCACAGCAGCTACCGCTGGATCATCTGCGGCCTGCTTCTCTTCTCGACGACCTTCAACTACCTGGACCGGCAGGTCATCAGCTACCTGAAGGAGTATTTCTGCACCCCGGCATCCCAGGGAGGATTCGGCTGGTCGAACACGGATTTCGCGAACCTCACCGCCTTCTTCACGGCGTTCTACGCCGGCATGACGGTCGTCGCCGGCTGGGTCATCGACAAGATCGGGACCAAGCTGGGCCTGGCGCTCTCGCTCGTGGTCTGGTCCATATTCGGTATTCTGAACGCGTTCGTCGGCCGCCTGGTCGTCATGCACATCGCGGTGCGCAGCGCCTTCGGCATCGGCGAGGGCGGGAACTTCCCGGCCTCGATAAAGACCGTGGCGGAGTGGTTTCCAAAGCGGGAAAGGGCCCTGGCGACCGGGATCTTCAACAGCGGCTCGAACGCGGGGGCCATGGTCGCCGCGCTGTTCGTGCCCTGGTGCCTCGTGCACTTCGGCTACGAGAGGGGATGGAAGATGGCGTTCATCCTGACGGGAGCCGTGGGCTTCGTGTGGCTGATCTTCTGGTACTGGCTCTACGACACTCCCGCCAACCAGAGGAGGCTTTCGAAGGAGGAGTTCGACCTCATCCACAGCGATGGCGAGGAGGAGGCCGTCCAGGACATCCCCGGCGACAGGGCGAAGATCCCGTGGACCAAGCTCCTGGGCTATCGGCAGACCTGGGCCTTCTTCTGGGGCAAGTTCCTCACCGACGGCGTATGGTGGTTCTACCTCTTCTGGCTGCCCGACTATTTCATAAAGCAGTTCGGGATGACGACGGACGAGGTGCGCCTGCCGACCTTCGTGGTCTACGGGGTTGCCATCGTGGGGAGCGTCTACGGGGGCAGCCTTCCGATGACCTTCATCAGAAAGGGGCTCCCGGTCTACCAGGCGCGCATGCGGGCGATGCTCCTGATCGCGCTCTTTCCAATGGTCGTCCTGAGCACCCAGTACTTTGGAAACACGGCCCAGTTTGGAAGGATGGCCGCGGTCCTTGCGTGCGCCACGATCTGCATCGCGGCCGCGGCGCACCAGGCGTGGTCGGCGAACCTCTTCACGACCGTGTCCGACATGTTCCCCAAGAAGGCAGTCGGCACGGTGACGGGAATCGGGGCGATGGCGGGCGGGCTTGGGGGCGTCCTGGTGCAGAAACTGACCGGCGCCCTGACCGACGCTTTCTCCGCGACGCCGAAGGTTGCCTATGTCCTGATGTTCATCGTCTGCGCCGTCAGCTACCTGATCGCCTGGGCGGTCATCAAGGTTCTCGTCCCGCGGCACACGACCATCACGGACCTTTAGGCGGACGCGCCAACCGGGAGCGGGCCCGGGATCGGCACGCCGGCGAACCCGTATCAGCGGTAGGCCGGGTCGAGCTCCAGCCCGAAGAAGGCCCTCGCATTCGCAAAGCAGATCCGGCGGACCATGCCGCCCACCAGCGCGGAATCGGCTGGAAGCTCCCCCCTCTCAATCTGCGAGCCGAGGAGGTTGCAAAGGACGCGGCGGAAGTACTCGTGCCGGGTGTAGCAGAGGAAGCTGCGCGAGTCGGAGAGCATGCCCACAAACCGCCCGAGGAGTCCGTTGTTCGCCAGCGCGTTCAGCTGCCACTCTATCCCCTCCTTCTGGTCCAGGAACCACCAGCCGCTCCCGAACTGGATCTTTCCAGGCACCGAGCCGTCCTGGAAGTTGCCGGCCATCGTCGCGAAGGCGTAGTTGTCCGCCGGGTTGACGTTGTAGAGCACCATGCGCGGGAGCTCCCCGGTGACATCGAGGGCGTCGAGGTAGTGCGACAGCGTCCGCGTCAGCTGGAAATCCCCAATCGAGTCGAAACCCGTGTCCAGCCCCAGCTTCCCGACAAGCCGCCTGTTGTTGTTGCGGATCGCCCCCAGGTGCAGCTGCTTCGTCCAGCTGCGGCGTGCGTCCCACCGGCCGAACTCGAGCATGAGAAAGGACCCGAATTTCGCCGCCTCCTCGGGCGTGGCGGCGCGCCCCCCGTGCGCGGCCTTGAAGATTGCGGCCGCCTCTGCAGGGGTGCACGGCTCGGCCGGCGCGGTCTCCATCCCGTGGTCGGAAAGGCGCGCGCCGAACGCGTGGAAGGCGTCGTGCCGCGCCTTGAGCGCCCCGACAAAGTCATCGAACGAATGCACCTGTGTCCGCGCCTCTCCGGCGAGCCGTTCGACCCAGGGATTGAAGGTCTTGGGGTTGGCGACGCCGAGCGCCTTGTCGGGGCGGAAGGTGGGGTACACGCGCGTCTTGATCCCCGAATGCCGGATCCTCTCATGGACGTCCAGCGAATCGGCGGGGTCGTCGGTCGTGCAGACGACGGCGACGCGGTTGGCCGCCAGGATGTCGTGAACGCGAAGCGAAGGCAGCTTCGCGTTGGCCCTCGCCCAGATCGTGTCCGCGGTCGCGGGGCTTATCATCTCGCTGATCCCGAAATACCTCACCAGCTCGAGGTGCGACCAGTGGTACAGGGGGTTCCCGAGGGCCTGCGGCAGCGTCGCCACCCACGCATCGAACTTCTCGCGGGGCGCGGCGTCCCCGGTGCAGAAGCGCTCGTCGACTCCGTTGGCGCGCATCACCCGCCACTTGTAGTGGTCCCCCCCGAGCCACATCTCGGAGAGGTCCCCGAACTG
>CAZHPC010000162.1:0-6168 GCA_964534685.1 uncultured Opitutaceae bacterium | reverse complement strand
AACATACTGGTCAACGTAGTCTCCCGCCGTGTGAAACAGTTAAGGCGCGGTAACCGCCCACTGGTCGAATCGCTTGAAAAGCTTTCGGCGGAGGACACGGCGCTCCGGGAGATCATTGAGGGGAAGATCAGCTACGAGCTGGCTTCCTACACGTCGAGAAGCTAGGCGCGCTTAACGCGCATCAGGTTTAGCGAACTGCGGCAGCCGCCATGAACGGCTGCGTGCGAAGCCACGCAATCAGCTCGTCCGCAAGCCGCCGGTGGTCCGCCACGCGCGGATGAAGGTCCGTCCAGTGGGAGAACGCGAAGTGACATGCCCTCGGATCCCGCGCCTCGATCCGGCGCACGGCCTCCGTCCAGGCGGCGCCCAGGGTCGGATCCGTCGAGCCCTGGGTCATCCCTCCCCTGACGGAGACAATCTCCGCAAGGGGGTAGGCGCGTCGCACCGACGCATATAGCTCGACATAGCGGTCCGCAAACGAGGCAGGAACCGGCAGCCCGTGGTCGTGGGGATAGGAGGCGTCGTTGTCCCCGAGATTCACGATGATCACGTCGGGCTGCCATGACGCCAGGTCGGCCTTTGCCGAGCCTTTGGCCGGGTACAGGCGGTCCCAGATCTCAGCGAACGTGATGTCGACATATCCGGTGACGATGCCGATTCCGCTGACCGAGATGTTCTGGAAGTCGGCGCCGAAAGCCTCGGCCGTGAGCGCCATGAAGCTCACCGTGGCATTGTGGGTGCGACGGCTTTGCCACTGGTCCCTCGCACCGTCCTCGGCGCAGGCCCCCGCTCCGACCGAGTCCCCGTAGAACAGGATCCTCATCCGGGCGTCGGTTGCCTCGGGCCTCCGCACCTGCCCTCCGGCGGCCAATTCCAGTCCCCGGAACACGACCGTGCCGGCGGAGGCCTCGGAGCGCTTGACGAGCCTTAGGTGGTGCAGCCCGGGCCCCAGCGGGCCAGTCCAGGCGATGAAGGACTCCTCGCCCGGACTTACCGAAACGACCGCTGAGCGGCCGTCCACCTCCGCATTGAAGTAATTCTCGCCCGTGGCGCGCCCGAAGCAAAGCGCCAGCACCGGTCCCTTGAAATCAACCGATATCCGGCTCGATTCCCAGATGTCCACCGGCCGGGCGGGATCGGACACATCGAATCGGCCATCGTAGACAAAGGCTTTGTCCGCCGCCCCAACGAAGACGCGGACGACGGGCCGGACATCCTGCGCGCGGCAGGCAACAGCAAGCACCAGAAGGCAGAGCTGCAACATCAGGCGATAATCGAAGCCATCCCTGGTTTTCATGGGGCGAAGGCACAATGAGCGCGCGTCAGCGGCACCTTGTCGACTCTTGGATTTGCGGCAAGGCCCCCACCCTTCCCCCAGGTCGCACATTGCCGTGGAATTCCAAGCCTCCGGCTGGCATACTCGGCAAATCCGAAGACGGACCCCGTATCCTGCGACCCCCGGCAATTCCGGCACGTCCCCGCCGTCGGCAACACCCTCATGAACCCGCATGAAATTACCGCCCCCCGGCAGCGCCGCCGCATATTGAGGCTCTTCTCGCTTCTGGCGCTCCTCCCTGCAACGGCGCTCGTTGCCGACCCGCATAAGGTCACCTTCGCGAAGTCTCCCGGCAACGTCGATGCCTACGACTACGTCGAGGTCACGGCGAACGTGGAACATCCCGATGCTCAAAACCCGTTCACGGGCGCGACCCTAGGCGGCTTCTTTTCAAAGGCCAACGGAACCGATCGCCGCGAGGTCGAGGGGTTCTGCGACTCGGCCGACGGGAGCATCCTGCGCATCCGTTTCATGCCATCTGCGCCCGGGGACTACACCTACTCGGTCTCCTACCGCCAGGGTGGGTTCGAGGCCAAGGAGTCGGGCACATTCCGGGCCCTGGACGGGCACAGGCGCGGGCCCATCCGCGTCGATCCCGGGTATCCCTGGCATTTCATCTGGGAGGGGACGGGCGAGCACTACTTCTTCAACGGGACGACCGCCTATTTCCTCCTGGGCTGGAAGGATGACCGGACAATCCAATACTCCATCGACAGGCTGCACCGCCTGAAGGTTAACCGCCTTCGGGTCACAATCGCAGGCCGGGAGAACATATTCTTCGGCGAGCCCGTGATGAACGGGGAGAACTTTACGACCTTCCCCACCCCGTGGCCGGCTGAGAGGGCCGACGACGAATACCATCCGGGATTCGACTACACCCGATTCGACCTGGACTACTGGCGCAAATGGGACCGGGCGCTCCGCTTCGCGCGGGACAGGGACATGACCGTGTCCCTTGTCCTCGACATGAATGACAACAGGGTCCATCCCGCGGCGGGAAGCGACGACGAGCGCCGGTACATCCGTTACGCCATCGACCGGCTGGGCGCCTTCTCAAACATCACCTGGGACCTGGGCGACGACATGGAGCGCTACCGCTCGGATGAGTGGGTCCACGAGACCGGGACCCTCATCGAAAAATGGGACCCCTACCGGCACCTGGCCACGAGCCACCCGGTCGAGGACACCCACCAGGACAGGACCTCGGACTGGTTCGGCTTCACCTCGTTCCAGGACTGGAGCCGAACCCAGCACGCCTACATCCTGCGCCAGCGCGCCCTCCAGGCGAAGACCGGAAGGATCATCCCCCAGACGAACGAGGAGTACGGCTACGAGGACCACTACCCCATGTGGGCGCCCGGACCCGGGTCGGAATCCGCGGACGTCCTCCGCAGGACGGCCTGGGACATCTACATGGCCGGCGGCTACCAGACGGCCGGTGAAAGCTGCAGGCGCGGCACCAACATCTGGCCCGACACCGGCGGCGGCTGGCTCAACGGGCGCGGCGACGACACGATGACCATGTTCGTGGGCTTCGGGCACATCGTCGACTTCTTCACGAGCTTCGAGTGGTGGAAGGCCGACCCGCACGACGAGCTGGTGGGCGGCGGGGCGTACTGCCTCGCCAAGCCAGGCGAGATCTACGCCATCTACCTGCCCAAGGAGGGGAACGTGACGATTCGCCTCGAACCCGGGACCTACTCGGCGCACTGGTTCGGGCCGAACACCGGCGAGGTGATCCCGCTTCCGCCAGTGAGCGGCCCATCGTGGACCTTGCCGCCAGCGCCCGACCGCCTTGACTGGGCCCTCCTCCTCTTGCGACAGCGCTGATGGAATTGGGGATCCACGGTTTCTGCTCGTAGGCGCAGGATCATTCGGCGGTGCGTGCGGATACTGCCGGCCCTGCAAATCTTCCTCGAAGAGCGCCCGCTGATCACCAATGGGAACCGGCCTCCATGGAAGATCGGAATATCCCGTTGCGGTGCGGAATCCTTAGAATACTATCGAATCGATGAGAAGCGGGCCAGAGGCTCTCCCCCGAAGGGTTTGGGTGGTTCTCGCGCTTGCAGCCCTGACGGCTGTGAAGCTCAACGCGTTGACCCTCGCGGACCTCCTGACCGACCCAAAGATGACACCCAGGCATTTTGCGGGCTATTTTGAGGATTTCGAATTCGAGCTTCATCCGTTTGATGTGCAGGATCCCGAGGTCTTTCTGGAGACGCGCAGGGGCGACTGCATCGACTATGCGGTCATGGCCGCCTACGTGCTGAAGCGGGACGGGTACGGCACCCGGATGATCCGCGTCGACATGGTCGGAAAGAACATGGGCCACGCCATCTGTTTCGTGACGGAAAACGCCGCCTACCTCGATTACAACAACCGCAAGTACTTCCAGAAGCTGACACACTCAGGCCGCCGGATACGGGAGATTGCGGATAAGGTGGCCGACTCCTTTGACTCCAACTGGACCTCGGCGTCGGAGTTCACCTACACCTACAAGGAGGGCATCAAGCGAGCGGTGCTGACCGTGGTGAAGACGGATCCCCCGGACTTGGATCCAGACTCTGGCGACTCGGACGCATCGCGGGCAAGGTCCGGCTCATGAACCCTGCACACCCGTGAAGGACAAAATGATAAGGCGGGTCCTGGTCCTGTTCCTCGTCGTGATCACGGTGTTCATCGCGGTCGCCATTGCCTCGGTCCGCAACATCAACCGGGCGGTCGCAGGCAGCGACTGGGTGAACCACACCCATTCGGTCATCCTCGAGAATGAAGGGCTCCGGTCGGATCTCTTCATAGGCGACGGCGCCGCGCACACGTTTGTCGTGACGGGCGACACCCGCGACAGGAGGGCCTGCATCGAGGCACTTTCCAATGTGGACGAGCACCTGGAGCTTCTGGCCGCGCTGACCCGAACCGAGTCTGCGCAGAAGGACCAGGTCGCCCGGATCTCCGTCCTTGTGAACCGGAGAACAGACTTGATTCGCAGCGTTGTCGCCGCCCGCCAGGCCGGCGACACGGAGCGCGTGCGGACCCTGCTGGCCGACGATGCGGGTCAGCCGGCGCTGAAGGAGATCCAGCGGGCCATCGAGAAACTGAAGTACGACGAGCTCGAGCTCCTCACGGAACGTGACACCGCCTCATTCCTGCAGGCCCAGATGACTCGGTGGACCGTGTGGGCGGGCGTGACCCTTGACCTCCTCCTGCTCCTGGGCGCCGGCTGGCTGATAAGGGATGACATCGCGGCGCGCCGGCGGGCCGCCGCCGTTCTCTTGGAAACAAACGAAAGGCTTGAAGCCATGGTCCTCGAGCGCACCTCAGAACTTGCAGCGGCGAACGTGAAGCTGACGGACGAGAATCTGGAGCGCCGTTGGAGCAACCAAGGCCTGGAGCACCAGCTCCGCTACAACAACCTGATCATCAACTCGATAAATGACCTTGTGCTCGTGCTCACAAGGGCCAGGAACATCTCGCGGGTGAATCCGGCAGTGGTTCGGCTTACCGGCAAGGAACCCCATGAACTGGTTCATACGCCGTTTTCGACGATCGCCCGACCCCACTACGATGGGGAGCCGCCGATGCTCGATCCCATTTCCCAGGCGATGAACGAGGGACGCGATCTCCGAGGGCAGCGCGCCGTGGTCATCGACAAGCTGGGCCGTGAGATCCCCGTCATCATGGCGCTTTTCCCACTGCGCGATAGCGACAAGGTCGTCGGCGGCGTTGCCATACTTCAGGTTGTTCCATCTTCTGGGAGACCGCAGTCATGACCCGCGCATCAGCCACCAAGCCTGCCGAGACCCGAGCTGCATCCGCGCAGAAGCACATCCTTCTTATCGACGATGAGGCCGATATCCGCGAGATGCTCGGCATGTTCCTGACCGGCAACGGCTACCGCGTGACCGCCGTAGCCTCGGAGATCGAGGCGGAGAAGATCGCAGGAATTGACCGGCCCCACCTCGTCATCACCGACCTGCAGCTGGAGTATTCGGACGGCCTGGAGATGGTAGGACGCCTGAAGGCGCTGCTGCCGGAGACACCCATGATCCTTCTCACAGGCGTGCTTTTCGACCCCAAGGTTGTCCGCGAGGTCCTCATTAAGGTCGTTTCGAGCTATATTGACAAGACGGCCCCCCTATCGCGGATCCTGGAGGAAGTACGCCGACTCACATGAGGACAAGGGTCGCCCTGTTCGCACTTCTGCTCGGAACAGGCCTGTTTGCAGCCGAACCCGCACCACAGGACAGCGGAGCGGGTTTTGATCCCGATCAAAAACCACTGACGCTTTCGAGCGGCCGCGCCTTTTCGAAATGGCAGATCATCGCCGAGACGGCGTCGACCGTCACGATCCGCTATCCGGGCGGCGCCGCGAAGGTGGACAAGAAGCTGCTGCCCGAGAATCTCCAGGCGGTCTACAAGATCGATCCAGCGGCCGGCGCCGCCGAAGCCAAGGCGGACGCCGAGCAGAAGGCAATTTACGATGCACAGGTGCGCGCCACTGAGGAGAAACAGAAGGAGGAACATGACGCTTTGGTTGCCTCGGTGGCGGCCAAGTCACAGCAAGATAGCAAGGCACAGAAGGCCGCTGTCGAAAGCGACAAGCGCGCGCACGCGGAGCAGATCGCATCCATTAAGAAGGAGGCGAAGAAGTACGCGGACCATTATTTCCGCTATGACTACCTCGGCGGGGTATCCGGCGCCATTGTCGAGAGGCTGGACGTCGACCTGAGGGAGCCCAAGGAGGTCAGCGGATGGCCCGGCCGATACGCGGTCGATGGCAAGGCCAGCCTGGAATACTTTGCCAGCGCCGGCTTCAGCTTTCAGAAGAGCGC
>CAZHPC010000161.1:0-6195 GCA_964534685.1 uncultured Opitutaceae bacterium | reverse complement strand
AAGGGGAAAGAGTTCCAGCAAGAACTTCTGCGATTCCTCCGTCAACACCTATTCCGGAATTTTGAAAGAATTCCGGTGAAGGAACAGCTGCTTGCGGCCTTGATTCGCCTCACTGTCTGACTTTCGCCATCAGCCCAAGAATCGAAGGGAGGGCGGAACATGATCCGATGGCGGGCCTCTTCAAGACCATTCTTTAACCTAAAAGACACATTGACGTAAGCATCTATTCTCAAAGGGATTATTATGTTTATTTTGGAGAAAAAAAGCAGGCTAATTCCACGGCAGAAAATGGGCTGCCAAGCCCCGGTGACCGATCATGCCCCAGGGCGCCCAAAATTGTATTTAACAATCTGATACATTGGCACCTTTTGGACCTTCTGGGACCGAAAAGGCGGTTTCGAGACACAGGGAAACCCGGTGCGCCGGCAAGCCGACCGCTCGTCTATTGCCGATGATCTCAACGTCCGCCGGACCGGGCCGCAGTTATGGTCGAGCTCCATATGAAAGCAGCGCCTATCCTGGAATCGGGTTTCCAAAACGAAACGAATGCCCCAGGCGTTGTAGGAAACACCCCGTCCTCGAGGAGAAATTCGATCAAAAAACCGCGGACCTAAGGTTTAGAGTTTCCCCAATATTCATCAAAAAACCCATAGTTTCTTCGGGAAATGGGCGGAAATCGCCCAGTTTCACACAAAAAACCAATTAACGCATATTACTGGCGTTTATATGGAATATGTGTGTTGACGTCACTCGTTTTGAACGCTGGAACGTCCAACCCTACTAACAGACAAGTGCGTCCAGCATCTTCAACAAAGGCCATCTTTGGACCTTAAACAAATAAAACAGATCATCGACCTAATGAAGCGCTCTGAACTCACCGAGTTCGCGGTGGAAGAGGAGGGCTTCAAGTTGAAGATCCGGCGAGGCACAAACGGCCTGCCGATTGTATCCACTGCGAGAGGCTCGAACCCGCCGTTCGTGCCGGCCGAGTCGAACTCAACGCCCCCGATGCCGGTGCCCGCCCCCCTCCAGTCGACCGTGTCGGGGTCCCCTATCGCCACCGAAGAACCGGGAATTACCTACGTCAAGTCGCCCATGGTGGGGACTTTCTACCGGTCCCCGTCGCCGGAGAGTAAGCCCTTCGTGGACCTCGGCTCGAAGATAGAGGATAACTCGTTGGTCTGCATCATAGAAGCGATGAAGATCATGAATGAGATCCAGGCCGAGGTGAAGGGCACGATCGTCGAAATCCTGGTTGAGAACGGCCAGCCGGTCGAATACGGCCAACGTCTCTTCAAGTTGAGGCAGGGCTGACCCAAAGCCTCAAACGCTGCTGATTCCGACCAGGAGGCATTCCTGCGGTGAATTCGCTGTCTAATTGACGAATCGATGATCCAAAAAATTCTAATCGCCAACCGTGGCGAAATCGCCCTCCGAATCGTTCGCGCCTGCCGGGAAATGGGCATCAAGACCCTCGCGATCTATTCCGAGGCCGATGTCCAATCCCTGCACGTACAGCTGGCCGACGAGGCCATCTGCATCGGGGGGCCCAAGAGCGCTGACAGCTACCTGAGGGCAGACCGCATCATCAGCGCGGCCGAGATTGCCGACGTGGACGCGATCCACCCGGGATACGGCTTCCTTTCGGAAAACGCGAAATTCGCCGAGCAGTGCGAGTCGTGCAACATCAAGTTTATCGGGCCGAAGTCAAAGTCCATCAAGTTGATGGGCGACAAGTCGATCGCCAGGGAAACGGTCAGGAAGGCCCATGTCGCCACGGTTCCCGGGAGCGACGGACCGATCGAGGCCGAGGCCGAGGCGGTGAAGATCGCGCGGTCGATCGGGTACCCGGTCATCATCAAAGCGGTAGCCGGCGGCGGCGGGCGCGGAATGCGGATCGCCCACAACGACGTTTCCTTTGCCAAGGAGTTCCATGTCGCCCGCAACGAGGCGGAGAAGGCGTTCGGCGACGGACGGGTCTACCTGGAGAAGTACATCGAGCGGCCCCGGCACATCGAGTTCCAGATCCTCGCGGACAGTCACGGCAAGGTGATCCACCTCGGCGAGAGGGACTGCTCGGTGCAGAGGCGCCACCAGAAGCTCATCGAGGAGGCGCCGTCCCCGTTCCTTACGCCCGACCTGCGCAAGAAGATGGGCAAGGCCGCGGTTCGCGCGGCCGAGGCCGCCGAATATGAGAACGCAGGGACGATCGAGTTCCTCGTGGATCCCAAGGGCAATTTCTACTTCATCGAGATGAACACGCGGATCCAGGTGGAGCATCCCGTCACCGAGGAGGTGACAGGCATCGACCTGGTCAAGCAGCAGATCCACATCGCAAACGGTGACAAGCTGGAGTTTGATCAGAGCGACATCACGTTCGACAAGCACGCGATCGAGTGCCGGATCAACGCGGAGGATCCGGCCCGCAACTTCGCCCCGTCGCCGGGAACGGTCGGCCTCTACTACCCGCCCGGAGGGCACGGCGTGCGCATCGACAGCCACATCTACAGCGGCTACACGATCCCGCCGTACTACGACTCCATGATCGGCAAGCTCATCTGCTTCGGCTCCACGCGCAAGGAGGCGCTCGAGCGCGCGTATAGGGCCCTGAGCGAGTACCTGATCCGCGGAATCAAGACGACGATCCCCCTTCACAAGGCCATCATGGCCGACCCCCTGTTCATAGAGGGCAAGGCCACGACGGCCTACATGGAGGAATTCCTGGGCCGGACCACGCCCGAGCTGTTCTCCTGACCCCAGATCAGAAGGCGGGGCGGCGGAGGCAAACGTCGCACCAATCGCCAAGGACCCGGGTGTCAATGCTCCAGCCGCGGGCCACCGCGGCGAAGGCGCTCGTGACGCCAGGGCACTCCGCTGCGAGTATCCCGCTCATCGCAAGGAGGCCCCCGGGTGCAACGGCGCTCGCGAGAAGGCCGGCATGGCGGGTGAGGATGTCCGCCTGGATGTTCGCCATGACGACCCCGGCGCCCGCGCCCCCCAGCCCGCCGGCAAGGTCCGCGGCCGCAAACCGGACCCTGGCCGAGAGCCCGTTGAGGCGGGCGTTCTCGATGCTTACGCGGACGGCATCCGGATCGATGTCGAAGCCCGAGACGTCGCGAAATCCCAGAAGGCAGGCTGAGAGGGCGAGGATCCCCGAGCCGCAGCCCGCGTCGATGACGCGCAGGTGCGGCGCCGCGGACGCGCCGCCGGCAAGTCCCGCCTCAAACTCCACCAGCCGCTCGATGCAGAGCCTCGTCGTCTCGTGGTTGCCGGTTCCAAAGGCCATCCCAGGATCGAGCCAGAGCGCCAGATGGCCCTCGGGAAGCTCGTAGGTGCCCCTCTCCCATGTGGGGACCCAATGCAGCCGGCCGAAAGCCCACGCCTTGAAATGATCCCGATAGCTGTTCTTCCAGTCGGCATCAGGCAGCAGCCGCGGCGCCGGATCACCCTGGGTTGCGACCGGCAGGGCGGCGCGAAGTTCGCTCCAACGGGCCTTCGCCTCGGATGCGCTCTTGAAGTATCCGACGACCCACGCCTTCCGGGCGACCACATCCTCAACCACCGACCAGCCCTCGAATCCCGCCTCGAGGAGGGCCTGCTCGCAGACCTCGGCCGCGCCCGCCGGCAGCTCCATCCTGATCTCCCAGAGCTCCATCGGCCTCAGCCCGCGGGGCCCTTCTCGCTCATGCGTGCGATCACCGAGGGCAGCAGGGCGTGCTCGGCCGCGTGCACCTTTGCGGCAAGGGACTCATGCGTCTCCCCTTCGGCGATCGGCACCTCGGACTGGGCGATCACCGCGCCGCCGTCGAGAACGGCGGTCACGCGGTGAACCGTGCATCCGGTCACCTTCGCGCCCGCGCGAAGCGCCATGCCGATCGCGTCGAGACCGGGGAAATCGGGAAGCAGGCTCGGATGGAGGTTGATGATACGGCCCTCGAATGCGCCGAGAAACCCGGCCTTGAGCACGCGCATGAACCCCGCGAGGACGACCAGGTCCGGGCGGACGCCGGAGACGGCGGCCACGAACCTCGCCTCACCCTCGCCCTCGAGCTTGGTCCTGAACGGCGCGGGATCGACGAACATGGCCGGGACCCCGAATTTGGACCCCAGCGCGAGAATGCCCGCGTCGGCAACGTCGGAGAAGATGCCCACGACACGCGCCCGGCCTAGCCGGCCGGCCCCCTGGGCCAGCAGGATCGCTTCGGCATTGGAGCCGCGGCCCGAACCGAGGATTGCGACGCGCATGCGAGTGTTGACTCCGCCTCAGACCGAACCCGCAGTCCTGAGGCGCCGGATGAGCTTCGTGGTGCTGAAGCCACGCAGGAACGGCAGGAAGACGATCTTCGAGCCCGCGGATTCGAGCGCCGCGCGCTCCGCCGGGTCGAGCTTGGCAAGCGTGTAGTCGCCGGCCTTGCAGTAGGTGTCGGGCTTGAGCGCCGCTATCTCGCGGGCGAGCCGCTTTCCCCTGAAGATCACGATCCCGTCCACCGAGCGCAGCTGGCCGAGGGTGTAGGCGCGCGCGGCCTCGTCCATGACCGGGCGGTGGGGGCCCTTCAGTCTGCGCACGCTCGAATCGGAATTGAGGGCGACGAAGAGCTTCCCGGTCCTTCCGGCCAGTCTTCGGGCCGCCTCGAGATAGGACGCGTGCCCGGGGTGCAGCAGGTCGAACACGCCGTTTGTCAGAACAAACGCCTCGCCGGCCCGCGCGGCCTTCCGGCGGATCGCCACGGCGCGGCTGAGCGACATGAGCCTGGCATTTGCGGGAATAGGGGCGGACGCGGGCATGTCAGAAGAACTTCTTCGCCTTCTCGAAGAACTTGCGCGAGGTCGGCTCGTGCGCGTCACCGCTGATGCGGGCGAACTCCTCCAGGATCTTCCGCTGCTCAGCCGAGAGCGACGCGGGAACCTCCACGTGGACCCGGACGAGCTGGTCGCCGTGGCGGCCGCCGCGCAGGGAGGGCATTCCGCGGTCCCTCAGCCGGAACGTCGTCCCGCTCTGCGTTCCGGAGGGTATCTTCAGGCTCGCCTTGCCCGAGAGCGTCGGCACCTCGATTGAGCCGCCGAGCGTCGCCAGGGTGAACTTGATCGGTATCTCGCAAAAAAGATCGTCCCCCTGGCGCTCGAAGAGCTCGTGCTCCTTCACGGACAGGACGATGTACAGGTCGCCGGGCGTTCCCCCGGCCGCCGCCGCCTCGCCGTTGCCGGCGGAGCGGAGCCTGGAGCCGGTGTCGACCCCGGGCGGTATCTTCACGTTGAGCTTGGTCGTCTTTGCGACCCGCCCCTCGCCGTGGCACACCGAGCAGGGCTTCTCGATCTTCACGCCGGCGCCCCCGCACGTGGGGCACGTCTGCGTGAACACGATGATCCCGCCCGAGCGGCGCACCTGTCCGGCGCCCCTGCACGTGGGGCACGTCACCCGTTTTGAGCCGGGCTCCGCCCCGGAGCCGTGGCAGTGCTCGCAGCTGACCAGCTTGCGGAACGAAATCTCCTTTTCGATGCCGCGGGCGGCGTCCTCGAGCGTGATCTCGAGGTCGTAGCGCAGGTCCGAGCCGTCGCGGCCGCCGTCGCGCCCGCCGCCGCCGAACATCTCGTCAAAGATGCCGCCGCCGCCCCCGCCCTGTCCGAAGACCTCGCGGAAGATGTCGAACGGATCGTGGAACCCGCCCGCCCCCGGGTGGCCGCGGGTGCCGGCGCCGGGGCCCTGAAACGCTGCGTGCCCGAAGCGGTCGTAGGCCGCCCTCTTATCCGGGTCCTTCAGCACCTCGTAGGACTCCGACACCTTCTTGAACATCTCCTCGGCCTCCTTGTTTCCGGGATTCTTGTCGGGATGGTATTGGACCGCTTTCTTGCGGTACGCCTTCTTGAGCTCGTCCTCGGTGGCGTTCTTGGAGACGCCGAGCAGGTCGTAGTAATCCTCCTTGGCCATGTCCTAGCGCGACGGCTCCTTTGCCGGTTTGCCGCTCGATACGATCACCGAGGCCGGGCGCAGCAGGCGCCCGTTCAGGACGTAGCCGGTGCGCACAACCGAGAGGATGTGTTCCGGCTCCACGTCCTCGCTCGGCTGGTGCGAAATCGCCTCGTGCTGGTGGGGGTCGAACGGCTCACCCAGCGGGTTGATCTCTTTCAGGCCGTGCGCGGCAAGGGCCCCCTTGAGCTGCTGCTGCACGAGCTCGACTCCGCCCGCTAGGGCCTTGA